>CAYWXT010000146.1:0-13815 GCA_964462125.1 uncultured Pirellulaceae bacterium
TGCCCCGGGCGCAAGCGGAACGCCGCCACCGTCACGCCCTGGAGCGCCTCGGCATCATTCCCCAGCAGGTCTGCCTGGATGGTGGGGTCCGCGAGGTCCTGGAACAAGGGTTGCGATGTGGTGGCGATCAGGTCAAAGCCGCCCGTTCCCCGGTCCGTTGGTTGCAACCGGAACGCCGACATCGCGACGATCAAAAACGCTGCCGCCGCCATCAGCCCAATCGACAAGGTACTTCGAATAGGGTGCCGCGACGCGCTGCGGCTCACCAAGGCAACCAGGGAATACCGTCCCCAGCGACCGGTATTGACCGCGCCCGCTTCCGCTGCCGCCTCGATCCGCCGCGGTCGCCGCAACCGACGATGGATCAGCAGCAGCGCCGCGATCAACAGCAGCATCCCCGCTCCGACAAAGCCCGCCGCCGCCTCCTGGCCGCTGGCCGATGTCCCGAAACCAGCAACGGCCAAAGCGGCAACCATGGTGACCGATGTCGCGATTCCGAGCCACCGCCTGCCCGATCGGCCGCCAGTTTCAGCTCGGCCGCCGGTTTCAGAGAGCTCCTCTCCCCCGGCTTTGCGGGAGCGAGGGTTCCGGCGAGAAGGCGCATCATCCCGGCCGGAAAGAAGCGACTGCGCATCGGCCCGCAACAAGGAGCGAATGGTGATCGCGATCGCTGCGGCCGAAACGATCCACCCGGCCAACACGCCAATGGCAAGACTCAGCGGCGTCCAATGGAACTGCAGGAACGGAACCGTCACCGCACCGACCCACCACGAGCGGAGCGCGTGCAGGACGATCCGCGCGTACAACACGCCGCCAATCGCTCCCAACAACACGCCGACGGTGGCGACGCCAAGACCTTCCAAAAACGCCAGAGAGGCGACCCGTTTGGGAGTCCAGCCGACTGCGACCAAGGTTCCGAACTGGCGAACCCGCTCGACCAGGCCGAGTCGGAACAGCATCGCGATCAACATCACCGCCGCGAGAATGACGAACAGGCTGAGCGACAAAAACAGTGCGTCGAACGGTGTCGTCCCGCGCGAAGCTGCCATCTGCTGTTCCCGAATCGGCAACAATGTCCAACCGAGTTCATCGAGCACCGGCTGCAGCGTCTCGCTGATCGCGGTGGCCAACTCGTCGGCGTCCTCCGCGAGCGAGGCGTCAATCCGGACGCTGGTGGTCTGGCCAAAACGGCTTCCGAACAGTCGGCGTCCGTCAGCGAGCGGCAGAAACGCCTTGGGGGTCAGCCGGTGATGGTTCCAGTACTCGTCGTCGGCACGTGTGATATCGCGGTCGAGCTGGAACGGTAGGTCCCAATCGTTGATCGAATCCTGGTCGGTCACACCAGGAACGGTGGGGGTGAGGTCCGGATCGTTGTACACCGTTGGCGGCTCGTCGAAGGTTGCCGCTTGCCGGCGTCGATAGGGCGTCGCTGGTTCGGTCAGCGGAACGACCTCGGTGACCACGGCATCAAATGTCCGTTCGACCTCCCGGCCACGGTCGACTTCAGGTTCGTAGTACGCCACCCGCAACGCATCGCCGACCTCCGCCCCCAGTTGCTCGGCGGCCCAGCGGTTGAGTACCATCGGGACCGGCTCGCTTGCCTCTCCGTTTTCCGCCGACCCGTCTGCTGTCACGGTATCGTTCGCGCGTTCTTCCTCGGCCGACTCGCGGGTACCGGCGTCGAGTTCGAAGTGGAGCGGTAGGCTGTCGGTCGGCTCGGTCGCGGTGATCGTGCTGTAGGGAACCGAAGCGACGACTTCGCCCTGGTCATCCACGCGCTCGATCGCATTGGCCAAATAGGTCAATAGCGGAACCGCAGCGTCGTCGGGCAGAGTTTCGCTGACCTGCTGGACGACCAGGTCGGGGACCAGCAATCGCTCGCTTGTCAACGAGTAGTAGTCATAGATGACGCGGGGTTCTCCCGACTCCGGGGTGAACTCCCGCCGGATTCGCTGGACGTCCAACCCCAACGCGGCCAGGTCAATGCGAAGGTCCTGTGGAGCGATTCCCTCTCGGAACAGCATCGCATTGGCTTGCCCCGCCCGGTCCAACACATCTGCGATCGTCTCGCGGGCGACGTAAACGTTTTGCGGTGTCGCCTGGTTCGGCGCGATGGCGAACCGGCCCAGTCCCTGGTCGGGGACAATGTCGAGCAACTCCATCCGCGGCAGCCCCTCGGTCTGGACATCGCGGCGCCCCAAAGGGCTGTCGGCCGGCACGGCGCTCTCGACCGGCAATCGCAGCGTCACCAGATCCCCGACCTCCACCCGGAGCTCGGCGGCGGCCGACGCGTTCAACACGAGCCCGTCGTCATCCGGCATCTTCGCCGGCCGGGTCCCGGTCACATCGAGATCCCAGAACGAATTGTCACAGCCGATGATCTGGATCGAGCCGGCTCGCCGCCACGTCGCATCCTCGTCGTCCGACCGGGTCTCGATCGAACCGCTGGGAAAAAACAGTAGCGGCTCGGCCAGTTCCCCCCGGTCGACGATCTCCTCGGCGGGAAAAAAGCTACCCGGGATGACCGCCGTGTGAACCTCGCCCAGACGCTCGACCGTCAAGCCCCGCAGGCTGCCGCGCATCGAATCGCCGACCAATAGCGCCCCGACGATCACGGCGGTCGCGGTCGCCACCCCCAGCGCCACCGAAAGCGTCACCCGCCAGGCATACTTCAATCCGGCTGCCGCCATGCGGGGAAGGCTCAACGAAGGGGACACGCCTGCTGGAGTCGCGTCCCTGGACGATTCACCGGTCCCGCCGTGGTTGCTCATTACCGCTTCGCCATCCTTCGTTGCTGGAGGGTCATCCTCGTGCTTTGTCATCCACGTTGTACAGACAGTGCTTAGAATTACAGCGTAACCCGTTGGACCGCGGTTGAGACAGGTGAGCCGCCGATGGTGCTTGCAAGATCCCCCCGACGGCTGATCCAATCAGGAGCTCACTCGGGCCCATCAACTCAGGAGAACAGGGACGATGGATCAAGCGAATCAATTGGTGTTGGTCATCACGACGACCGAGACGCGGGCCGATGCCGAACGGTTGGCGGGGGAACTGACCGAGCGGAATCTGGCGGCCTGCGTGCAGATCGATGGGCCGATTCACAGCCACTATCGTTGGGCCGGCCAGAGCCGCGTCAGTTCCGAGTACCGATTGATGATCAAATCGCGCCAAGCGATCTGGGAAACCCTGCAAAAGAAACTCGCTGAAGTGCACCCCTATGAAGAGCCCGAGATCGTGCTCATTCCGATCACCGACGCCTCGGCCGGCTACCGAGGCTGGGTTGTGGAACAAACGTCCTAGGCTCCGCGTTCGCCATCCGAAATCGTGGACCCCCTGAGTTGGCGGCGAATGAACCAAGCAATCGGGATCGCGGGAATGGCGAAGACGATTGCCCACGGCGCCAGAGCGACCGCTGCGATGACCAATGCCTCGCCAGCTTGCCGGAGCACTGTGAGGGAACCTTCTAAACTTCGCGAGACGCGGCGGGAGAACGTTGGAGCCTGGGGGGGGACGTAGTCTCGGATTTCCTCAACCTGGATGTTGACCGTGGTCAACGAGGTCAAGTTTTCCAGCACCCGCAGACGTCCCTGCATCCGCTCCACCTCCTCCCGCACCCGAGAGAGTTCTCGCTCCACGGCGAGCACATCTTCCAGCTCGCCGGTACGGTCTTCCAGGATCTTCAGCAACCCTTCTTCCTGGACTTTCTTGTTGCGAATCCGCGCTTCGACGTCGAAGTACTCCTCGGTGACGTCTTGCGACCGCCGCGCGCGCGAGCGGACTTCGCCGATCGTCGAGGCGGTCGAAAGAAACGGTTCAAACTGGTCGACCGGGATGCGAACTTTCCACGTGCCCCTTCGGCGGTCGCCCCGTGTGCCACGCACATTCGATTCAGCAATGAATCCGTCGTACTGGCGAACCATCGCCTCGATTTTCGCCGGCAGTGGATCGAAATCTTCAACCACCACATCGACATCCGCTGTGTAGATCAATTTCCGCGTCATCCGATCCGCATCGGAGGACGTCTCCTGCGACGCGGTTTCCGCGGTTTCGTCCTCGGCGGGAAGGAAGCCACTGACCCCGGACGCGTCCTCCCCCTCCGCGGCTGGTTTTGACGACGAGGAACTGACCCGATTCATCGGCCCTTCAGCCCCGCACCCCGCGAGCAACACCAATAACGACACGCTTGCGATGGCGAACGCCAACGTGAGCGGGAAAAAAGCGTCCGGTACCTTTTGTGCAAAGCACCCGGTGGGCGAGTCCCTCGCAAAAGGTACCGGACACTTTTTTCCCGCACGAACCTTAACATTCATGGAATCACTCACTGGCCTCGAGTTGCTGGTCCAGATACCGCCGCGCGCGGTTGATCTCGGCGGTCACTTCGTCGGTCGTTTCCAAGATCGGGATGCCGCGTGGGAAGGGGTGCATGAAGATCTCAGTCCAACCGGAGTACTCGATGTCACGCAGGGCGGCGACCAGCGGTTTAAAATCAAGTGGGCCGCGGCCGGGCATCTGCAGCAGCTCATCCTCCTTCGGCTGCTCGGTCATCGCGCCATTGCCGTGTTGCCAGGCATAGAACATGGCGATCGAGTTCCCGAGATCGCGGATCAGCTGGCTGAGGAGGGTTTCGTCCTGGGGCAGGTGGTAGGGAGCCAGGGCGATCGCCAGATGTTCCGAGGGACGAAGCTCGGCCAACCATTTCAGCGAGTCGGGCGAATCGATCAGGTTGTTGCCGTGATTCTCGATGGCCAGGGTCACTCCCGCCGACTCCGCCGCCTCCAGGTGCGGCCGCAACTGCTCGATGAAGTCCGCCACCGCCCGCTTGAGTTCCTTGCCCCGCAATCCCTTCGGTCCCTTGCCCCCGGTGACGATCGTCGAACAGCCGAGACGCTGGGCGAGAAGGAACTCGTCGGCCAAACCGAACGGCCCGAGGCCGTACTGGGTGATACACCCTAGAGAAACGTCGTGCTGGCGGAGCATCTCCTGAAACTTCGCCTCGCCGATCTCATCGAGTTGCTCCCGTTGGTTCCCGTGCACCTTGGGCCATAAGTCGATCGCACTCGCCCCGATCTTCGGGACCTCCGGCAGGATTTCGGCAAGCTCGGTGTAGCCATACATGCACGACGGAAGCATGTAGCGTAATTGGAAAGGCGTGGTCTCGGACGCGAAACCGCCCGGTGACATGGCGCTCAGCGCCGGGACGCTCGCGGCGATCGACTGGAGAAAATGGCGTCGCTCGATTTTCATCTGGCGGTGTCCTAGAGAAAAAAAGGGCAACAGGAGAGACTCCGCCGATTCTATACCATGGACAGCCAAACAGTGTGAAACTTGCCGTCCCGCAGCGGAGGGCGGAGGGTGGAGAGCGCGTTGGGGTTGCTGGTCTGGCCGCTGAATCGTTATTTGAAGGGGCGGTAAGTTCCAGGTAAGGACCGTGCGGGAAAAAAGGTGTCCGGTACCTTTTGCGAGGGACTCGCCCTCCAGGTGCTTTGCACAAAAGGTACCGGACACCTTTTCCCGCTCTGAATTTCCCGGGGCTCAGTTCGATCGGAGCCTTTCCCCGTTGTCTCGACCGATGCGTCTGATGAGCGATTCCTGTCGATGCCGAGCGATCCCCGCGATGCTGGCATCGCTGGTGGTTGCTGCCGTCGGCTGCGGAACGACGCGGGAACATCAGGCCACCGAGCAGTTGGTGCTCAGCGATGCGGTGGACCGCAGTGTCTCCACGATCGATTTTCGCCCCTTGGGTGGGCAGAAGGTCTATCTCGATACCAGCTACCTGCGGTCGGTCAAGGGCCCAGCCTTCGTCAACGCGGACTACGTCATCAGCTCGCTCCGCCAACAAATGGTCGCGGCGGGCTGTTTGCTGCAGGATTCGAGCCAGGACGCTGATTTGATTGTGGAGGCTCGGATGGGGGCGCTGGGGGCCGACAACCACCGGGTGACTTATGGGCTGCCGGAGAACAATGTGCTTCAAAACGCTGCGTCGGTCGTTCCCGAGGGTCCCCGTCTTCCTGCCCTGCCTGAAATCGCCTTCGCTCGCCGGGAATCACGCGAGGGGGCGGCCAAGGTTGCCGCGTTTGCGTATGAACGTGAAACCCGCCAACCGGTGTGGCAGTCGGGGATCAGCCAGTCGATCGCCAATGCCCGCGATACCTGGGTCCTGGGCGTTGGTCCGTTTCGTGGCGGGACGATCCGGGAAGAAACCAAGTTGGCCGACAACCCGCTGAGCTTCGGAGAGCATGTCGAGGGAGGTGTCCCGTTCGAGCTGTTCGACCGTCCGCCGGTGGATTACACCTCCCAGGCACGGTTCCGGGAAGGTTGGCCGATCCTTGGCCCCGACCGCGCGGAATACCATCTGATCGAACAAGACATTTTCGGGGACGACGATCTGGCGGGAGACAAACTCGCCGAGGATGGTGCCGCTGAAGACGAAGCCGCTGAGGAGGTGGAACGGGTCGCGGAGCAGCCTGCTGACCAAGAGTCGGTCCGCTGAGCCAACCCGAGGAAGGTCACCACGATCCATCACGTGGCGCATGGCGACGATCGCCTCAGCACGTGACCGGTGACCGAAACGTCCGGGAACTCACTCGCATGGTGAAATTGCAATCAGGAGCAAGATTCGCTTGAACATTGGGGATGAGTACGCATTGGTCGATTTCGGCGCCGGTCGGAAGCTCGAATCGTTCGCCGGTTACTTGGTCGATCGTCCCTCCCCCGCCGCGGCCGCGGCGTCGCGTCGTTTGCCGGACCGTTGGAACGGTGCTGATGCTTGCTTTGATGAAATTTCCAAGCGGTGGTGGTATGTTCGTCCCTGGCCGGAGTCGCTGAGCATCGATTGCGGGCGATTTCGAATGCCGATTCGCCCCACGCCTTTCGGCCATGTGGGACTGTTCCCCGAACAGGCGCCGAACTGGGATTGGCTCTCGGCCGGCCGACCGCCAAGCCCTGACCGGCTCCACGATGGCGAACAAGACGAAGGCGCCCCGCGCGCACTGAATCTCTTCGCCTACACCGGTGCGGCAACGATGGCGTTGGTCGCAGCCGGTTACCAAGTGGCCCACGTCGATGCTGCCCGGCCGAACGTCCACGCGGCTCGGGTTGCTGCGGAGCTGAACGGATGGGCCGCACGCCCCATTCGATTCCTGGTCGACGACGCTGCTAAGTTCGCCGCCCGCGAGCTCCGTCGCCGCCGGCGATATCACACGATCGTCCTCGATCCCCCCGCCTACGGCCACTCACCGCGGGGCAAGGCGTGGCGGCTGCAGCGTGACCTTTGGCCGTTGCTGGACAATTGCCTGCGGCTGCTTGGCCCCACAACATTCCGGCTGTTGATCACCGGCCACTCCCCGGCTGTCGGTCCGTCGGAGATAATCCATTTCGTGCAGTGGTTCATGGAGAAGGAATCGGGACCGGCCGGCCGCTCGAGTTTGCGTACGGACTCAGGCCGGTCACAATTAAAGGACCAAGGCGATCGACCACTCGATGCCGGATTCTTCGTGCGGGTCTGGTCAGAGTGACCTCGGTCGCAAACCAGTCCGAAGCCGTATTTCCCCAAGCGTCAGGACCCCGATCATTGTCCCCTCCCGCTTTCTCGCTCTCCCATCCCTCGTTGCCGGCCGACGCTTCCGCTGCCGCCGATCTGGAACACTTGGCCATCGCCGACGCGGAACGGTTGCAGCGCACCCTCCGCACTTGGGGACCGGTGACCGTCGCATTCTCCGGAGGCGTTGACAGCAGTGTCGTCGCGGCAGCCGCTTTTCGCGCCGACCCGCAAGGCGCCCTCGCCGTCACCGCACGCTCCCCAAGCGTCCCCGCCTGGCAACTCCAAACCGCCCGCCAGGTTGCCTCGACGATCGGCATTCGGCACCAGGTGATGGCGACCGACGAAGGTCACCGAGACGATTACCGGCGAAATGACCGGCGCCGCTGCTTCTACTGCAAACAAACCCTCTATGCCACGTTGAGGCAACTCGCACGAAACTCCACGGCAACCATTGTCTCGGGTACCAACGCCGATGACCTCGATGATGATCGACCGGGAATCGAGGCGGCCGCGGAGGCCGATGTGCGGGCCCCGCTGGCGGAGCTTGGGATCAGCAAGTCCCAGGTCCGAGCGCTCGCCCGATACTTCGGTCTGCCCAATGCCGACTTGCCCGCCTCCCCCTGCCTGGCAAGCCGCGTCGCCCATGGCGTCGAGGTCACTCCGGAGCGGCTTCAAAAAATCGAATCAGCGGAGGCCTGGATTCGAAACCAAGGGTTCTCCGACGTCCGAGTTCGACTGCATGCTGACGAGCTGGCACGGGTGGAGGTGCCCGCCGGGGAACTCCCCCAATTGGTCGACCCTCCCATGCTGGCGCAGCTGGACGAAGCCTTGGTCGCGGCCGGCTTCCGCTTCGTCACCGTCGACGCTCGAGGCCTTCGCAGCGGCAGCCTGAACTTGCCCCTGGTGTCACTGACAGCCAGCCTCCATGTCCCTGCCGGTAGCCACGAGGACCAGCCTTGAACACCGAGATCGACCCGCAAGACGAGCACGATCGGGCGTCGGCGTCACCGGCCGACTGCGATTCAGAAGAACAGGCGAGCTCCGGGGTGAATCAGGCGAGCTCCGAGATGCAGGGCTCGGCCACGTCGAATTCGTCCGCGCGGTTGGTCGGCTACCGGTTGGGGGACTATCAAGTGCTCCGCAAACTCGGTCGCGGCGGAATGGCGGACGTCTACGCCGCCCGCCACCTGACCCTCGGCCGCGACGTGGCGGTCAAGGTCTTGCGGAGTGAATTCGCCAGCGACCGCGACTATATCGAACGGTTTCGCCGGGAAGCGCACGCGGCGGCCCGCTTGAACGACCCCAACATCGTCCAGGTCTACGATGTCGGCAATGTGGACGAACTGCATTTCATCGCCCAAGAGCTGATCGACGGGGAGAACCTCCGCGAGTACATCGCTCGGGTCGGTTCGATCTCGCCCCGGGAAGCGATCGATGTTTTGTTGTCGGTCGGCGCGGCGCTGGAAACCGCAGCCGAAACGGGGATCACGCATCGTGATATCAAGCCGGAAAACCTGATGCGCTCCTCCAAAGGGGTCATCAAAGTCGCCGACTTCGGCCTGGCACGGCTGGGGCCTGGCGTTGGCCCGGCCGGAACCGATCTGACCCAGGTTGGCTTGACGCTTGGAACGCCGCGCTACATGAGCCCGGAGCAGATCCAGGGGCTGGCCGTCGACGTGCGCAGCGACCTCTACTCGCTCGGTGTCACCCTGTATCACCTACTGGCCGGTCGTTCTCCCTTTGAAGCGGACGATCCGCTGGCCCTGGCGGTGATGCACCTGCACGAAACCCCAATGCCGCTCGATCGGGCACGCGGCACCGGCGATCTTCCCGAGTGGCTGATCGCCATCGTCTCAAGGTTGATGCAAAAATCGCCGGCAGATCGTTTCCAGTCGCCGACCGAGCTGCTCGAGGCGGTGCGGTCCGAAGCGGCGGTTGCCGACGGATCGGGGTCGGGCCCGATCGGGTCGGCTGCGGCGACGGTGCGTCTGCAGCGGGTCAGCGACCAACGGCGGTCGGCACGTCGCCGAACATGGCTCCGCCGCGCCGCGGTCAGCCTCGTTCTTATCGGCTGGACCGCGATCGCCGCGGCCGCGGCGCTGCGAACACCCGCCCCCAATGTCAGCGAGCGATTGGTCCCGGCCAAGGTCCCCAAGGCGGAGACGGTGGAGGAGCAGTACCTGATCGCGCTCACCCGCAACGATCCGGCTGGCTGGAAGGCGGTCGGGAGTTACTTTTCACCCCAGGCGAATGCCACCAACACCGACTTTTACCACAAGGCGATGCTGCAGCTGGCGCGGTGGCACGTCAAACAAGAACAATGGTCCGAAGCCCGCGGCCAATTGCAGGATCTTCTCGCCCAAACAAAACTCAGCAAGCTTCATCGGGCCATCGCGCTGGTGCGGTTGTGCGAAGTCGCCGAGGGAGCCGAGGATCGCGAGCTGGAACAGGAAGCCCGCGGCCGACTGGACCAGGCGTACGCCGCACTGAAGGTCGAAAACCCGATCGCCCTCGAGCTGTTCCGGTCCGTTGTCCCCAACGACGAGCTGCTCAAATGGGGGCTGACCGACGTCAAGACAGCCGACTGACCGCTTTGGACAACACTCGTTCCCAATGCTGGGCCAAAAATTGATTCTGCCCCCCGTGTCGATTATCGTCTGAAGTGGTGCTCTGCAACGCTGCCACGGGACTTCCCCGTGTTTCCGACTCCCCGGTGATCGTCGATGCTCTATTTCATTCTCTGGGTTCTCCTGATCCTCGCCGTGATCATCGCGATCCCTGTGGTGAATTGGCTGGAAAACAAACGCCGACGCGAACTGGCTGGCGGCCCGGAGGCGGAAGAATCGGTCGACGAGGCGGCCCCCGACGAGGAGCAACCCGAAGGCGTTGAAGAGGTCGAGGAGGTCGAAGAAGAGCCCATGGAGGTCCCCGGCGGGGGCGACTTCTCCGCGTTTGACGAAGAATTCAAATAAGCTCTCGGTTCAATCTTGGGAGCCGCGTCCGGCCTGCGTCAATACGCGCTCATAGGCCGTCACCATCTCTTCCCAGCCGAACCGGTCGGTGACTTCGCCAGCACGGGACGCCAACGCCTCGCGCGTCGCGGCGTCCTGCAGCAACTGCCGCATCCCCTCGGCCAATCCCTCGGTGCTGTTGTCGACCAGCACTCCGTCGGTCCCGTGGCGGATGATCGCGCGCGGGCCGCTGTCACAGTCGACCGCCATGCAGGGGACGCCAGCGGCCATCGCCTCCAACAGCGCCGAGGGAAACCCCTCATAGCGGCTGGGAAGGACGAACAGGGTCGATTCCGCCAACTCTGCCCATACGCACTGGGGCTCAGTCCAACCTGGCATCGAGACCCGAGCGGCAACCCCACGGGCCGCCGCCCGCGATTCCAGTTGCCGGCGCTGGGAACCTTCCCCCAAGATCCTCAGGGACCAATCGGGAAAGTCATCGGCAAGATTGGCAAAGGCGTCGATCAGCCGATCGAATCCTTTCTCCGGTTCCAGCCGCCCAACGCCGATGATCCGTTTGGCGTCCGACGCTCCGGCGCGGTCGGAGCGGACCGGCGGAGAATTGACGGCTGATGGAATCACCTCCACCGCCGGGCATCCGAGCCGGCGCAGATGGGTGGCGGAGGCGTCGGTCAGGGCAACGGCGCAGACCGCTCGCGGGTACAGTCGCCCACGCAACCAATCGCCGAGCGATCCCAAGCTTTGATGGCTCGGGTCCGATCGTTCTGAAACGACGACCGGAACTGAGTAACCGCCCCGCCCGAGGAACCCCTCGGTTGCTGCCAGGACCAGCACGTTGGTGCGGTCGCAGAACGAGAGAACCACGTCGGGAGCCTCCGCCATGAGTGCCTCGCGAACAGCCGCGCAGCGATGGCGGAACGCCTTCAATCGCTGCCACCAACCGTGGGACTCTCCCAACACGGCAAGCGACCGGCGGGTGACCGGTGGAGCGACCGAGTGACGATCACCCCCGGCATCACCCAGGGTGATCAGGCAGACCGTGTGACCGCGCGTCGCCAGTCGCGAGGCGAGCCCCGCGATGACGCGTTCCGATCCGCCGCCATCGAGCGAATGAATAACACATGCAATTTTCATCGTCAGGATTGTAGCTGTCACCCAGCGTCCACCGCCATCGGCCGGACTTGGCTCCGCTTTCAGTCCCGCACCGGTGCCCTTTCCGAACCCCCGCCAACCAACGTCACGCAAATTGCCGAGGGCAAAAGATTGCAGTCACCATGACCGGTAATTACCGTGGCATGAGCACGGCGGCCTGCTTTTCAAGTGCTCGACTGTGGTTCCTGCCCCATTCCCGTGTACCTCCATAGGTCTCCCATGAAACGCCTCCTTTTGACCTTCCTGACGGCATCCGCCCTCGTCGCCTGCAGTACCGACACAGCCTCGGCGAACCATCCCTTCGGCTACGGCTCTTCCCCCGCCGCGTTCTATTATCCGCATGTGTTGCATCGCGGATCCATTGTGGGGAGAGCTCCCCATTTCGCGGTCAATCCGCCCGTCTACTACGGGGCCCGATATGCCCGGCCGTATGGGCTAAGCCCCTTCGCCTCCCCGCCGCTGCTCGGCGCCCCCGAAGGGTACCAGGGGCGGCTGCGGACGAAGTTCGAAGACGGACCCCACACCACCCCCGCACCGGCCTGCAACCCGTACGTCAGCCACGCTCCGGAAACCGAACAGAAGGTCGTGAAGGGTGAAGTCCGCCTGAACCCTTACGTGACCGAGGAGTCCGACCAACTGGCCAAGAACCAGTAGCGGGCGTTTTGTCGATCTCACCTCGAATTTGGACCCTTTGTTCCACCCCTCCTTTCGCGGACCCGGTTCCCTGAATACACTCGACGCCGTCGCTCGCAACGGCCTTAGAAACCGTACCGACGCGATACCGGGAACTGCACCACTATCTGGTGCCGCAAGTTATTTCCAGTAAATGACTTAGGACACCGGGGCCGTAGCTCAGCTGGGAGAGCGCTGCGTTCGCAATGCAGAGGTCGAGGGTTCGAATCCCTTCGGCTCCACTTCAGAAGACCTCGCGAAACCCGCTGGTTTGCCAGCGGTTCCAGGCAAGGGCGCTCTCATTGAGGGGATGCTATCCACCTCTTGCAGCGACATCGAGGAACCGCCGCTCGGATCTCAGTTTTGAACTGCATCGTGTCGAGGTGACGCCAACGCCGCTCCGGGGCCGTATCGGCTCGCGAACAGGACTGATTGCACTCCGGACCGGTGAGAGGCCCACCGGCGTGGGAGAGCTCGATGACGACCTGGTTCTCATCCATGTCGAGGTCGACGTCTTCGATGTTCCAGGAGTTATCCAGCCTGAGCAGGGCACGGTAGTGTTCGTTGAGTTCGTTCATTTCCCGAAAAAAGCGAAACTCCGCCGATTCTGCGATCAGCCACTCAATTCCGGGAAGATCCCTCTATTTTGGACAGCTACATATTATCACGGTTGCGTCCCACGCGTCCCACGAGGTGCGTCCGTGGGCTGTTCAATTGCTCCTGTTCGCTTGTCAATCAAGATGCCCGCTTTTTCGAGATGTGGTCGAGACTTAATCGGCGGTGCAACAAAAAAGTGCTGGCCCCGGTCTTCCAGGTAGAGCCCTGATGATTCCGCGCGTTCGAAGTGCTTTCGTCCGATTTCGCGGGCATCTTCCTCTTTAATGCCTATACTGTCTTCAGCGGGCATAATCTCCACGGTTTCTATCTGATTCTCGCTTTGTCGGTTCTTGACACGAACAGGTGTCGAGCTATTGGTGCCACATCCAACGACTACCGAGGCTCCGGCTATTAAGCTAATCGGTATGTGATGGATATGTAGCAAGAACGGTTTTCGAAAACGCATGTTATATCGGCTTGCCATCGTCCTATTCGCATTCCTTCATGCAGCAACTATTGAGAATGAACTTAAGCATATCATGGCAACTTGGACCGCAAGGATATGACCATCTATTGTGCTTCGCGTCGAAAGCTGCTGCCGCGTCTCGCACACACTACTTGGTTTTGTCCTCGGCTCCTGGAACCAGACCATCGTCTCCATTTGCTAAGCCGCTACACTCAGACCCTGTTCCTGGTCCGTAGTCCAGTCGCCTAGGATAAATCGTCGGAGGAACTCCGGGACCCCCAGGAGGCACGATGACCGGAGACTCATCAAGGCCTCCTTCTGAAACTCGCGGCTTTGCAGCGAGTTGGGCTAGCGGTTCGCACCTGTTCGGCGACAATTGGAATTCCCCATTAGCGACAATTAGAATTCCCCACTGA
>CAYWXT010000147.1:0-13775 GCA_964462125.1 uncultured Pirellulaceae bacterium
GATGCCGAACGCATTGACCGCAGCGCGGCGCGGGTGCCCGTCGGCCGGAGCGTTCCACTCAAGCGTCTCGGTGGGAATGAAGAATGGAGTGTTGTCCCAATCAATCTTTGGGTTCAGACGACGGAGGTTGATTTGTGGCGGGATCTTCCCGTGACGCATCGCCAACACGGTCTTGACCAATCCCGCCATACCGGCGGACTCCAAGGTATGACCCACATTCGCCTTCACACTTCCAAGCGGAATCCGCGTGCCCGCCGGGAGTTTATCCTGAACGGCTTCCGCCAAGGCGAAGATCTCGGTCGCGTCACCGAGTTGCGTCGAAGTTGCGTGGGCCTCGATGTACTGGAGCCGATCCATTTCGACCCCTGTCCCATAGGCCCGCCGAATCGCCTCGATCTGACCTTCCTTGCGGGGCGCCCAAAGGCTCTTTCCACGACCGTCGGACGAAACGCCGATACCACGGATCACCGAAAAAATTTCGTTGCCGTCGGCGAGCGCCCGCTCCAACGTCTTCAGGATCACGATCACGAAACCTTCCGACGTGACCAGTCCGTCCGCATCCGCGTCGAATGGTCGCGATCCAGTATCGCTCACCGAACGAGCCTGAGAAAAGAGAACCAGACTGTCCGATTTGCAATACGATGCTCCTCCGGCAATCGCCATGTCAATCTGGCCAAGTTGCAGGGCACGGGCACCCAGGGCCAGAGCTTGCAAGGAGGACGCGCACGCTGCATTCAAGGAGCAGTAGGGACCATCGAGACCAAACGCGCGGCTGATCAACCCAGCCGCCAAGCTGGCGCCCATATCGGGCCCGCCATCATCGTCGCGGTGTGGGTTTTCCTGACGCACCCGGTCCACCACCTCGGCCACGATCGCATCGATCCGGTCACCAGCAACGTCTCGGAATGCATCGATCTCGCGAAGGTACTGCGCGGTCGTCTCGGCCAGCGTTGCATAGGTGATGTCCCCAGACCTGCTGGTTCCCCGGGTATGTCCCACATAAACACCGGCGCAACGATCCGGCAGATCAAACGGGTCCAAGCCGCCATTGCGGCAAGCCTCGGCGGCGACCCCGCAGAGTGTCAGATGAGCCTCGTCCAGATCCTTCACCATCTCCGCTGCAACCGGACAGGTTCCCGGGTCGAACGGGAGCGGACGGCAAACACCGCCAATGCTGGAATAAGATTTGGCCCGAGCACCCCGCTCAGGGTCAAATACCAAATCGCGGTCGAATCGCGATTTGGGCAACTCCCCCAGGTCGCTTCCACCGCGGATCAGCAGATCCCAGTAGCCCTTTAGGTCATCCGCCCCCGGAAAACGGCATCCGAGTCCAACGATCGCGAGCGGCACGGCCCCGGCAGCGGGCGAAATCGGTTCAGACATGGAAGACTGGTCTTCAAATATCTAGTGGGAGGAAACATCACTGGAGAGTGCGAGCAGTCGCTCATCACCGGCTCGATCGACCGTCCCTTGTGCCAAATGCCGTCCCGTATCCCGGAGCACCGCTGCGAAGCTCGACATGATTTGCTCAGCGTGAGGTTGCTCAGCATGAGACCGTTGGGGGTCGGGGGAACTCTCGCCGAGCTCCCAGAACAGTCGCCCCGTCGAGATGGCATCGCTGATCGCAAGACGACCGGTTAACAGCTCATCGAGCGTCGACATGGTCGTGCGAACCACCGCCGCACAACAACGTCGTAAACCGGGCGACCAGACCACCGGCGCCCCGTTGCGCAACTCGACGCACCAATCGCCGCCACCGCAACCGCTGATCGACATTCCTAAGAAGAAACGCTCGCCGTCGAACGGAGAGTTCTGGGCGTTCAAGGGCGTCGATCGATCGAACAGTTTGGCCCCATCCAGCTTCGGTACCTGAGCCGGTGATTTCGGCCACCCGAAGTTTGAGCGGATTGCGAAACCGCACATCCGCTTGAGCATGGCACGATCGACCACGGGAGCCGGCCGGTGGGGAACGGCCCGCTGCGTATTGCCTGTATCGAAAATCGGATCGTCGCGCCAGTACGAACGATATACCTCCATCTGTTCCTTCAGCGATTCAAGGAAACCGCCGAGCTTCATTTCGCCTTGACCCCCGGGCCGCCCGTTGCGAGCGAACCAGTCATGCAGCGATTCCTGGATGACCTCCGCCAGGATCCCGACTTCCGTACGCTGGGTGGGCGCGAGGTGATACGTCTGGCCGTGCAGCCTCGGGTTCGCAACGATCTCCATCATCACGCCCGAAACCCAATCGACGGGAACAAAGTTTTTCTTTTCGGTTCCGTCGAGCGTGAACACGTTCAACAGCGACGACAAGTCGACATCTTCGCCCGACGCGATGGCTTGGGCCAATCCGAATGCGGCCTTGAGTGGAACGTAGAGCCCATGAAATGTGCTGGTGTATCCATTGGATGCGTCACCGATGATGATTGCCGGGCGGTAAATCGTGCGGCTCGTCAAATGCTCGGCTTCCCGAACGAATTTCTCTGCCTGCAGTTTGCTGCGTTCGTAGTCGTTGCCCATCTTCTGACCGACGTCCAACTCCGACTCGAAAGCCGTGCCGCCCCGCAGACCGCAGACATAAGCGGTCGAGACATGATGAAACTGGGTGATCCCCGTCTGCTCACATAGCCTCAGCACCTGGCGCACACCCTCCACGTTGCTGCGGTAAGGCTCACCTCCGGGTTCGCGAGCGACGAATGTCAAGCTCGCAGCGTTGTGGAGCACGGCAGAGCAATTCTCGGCGATCCAATCGCACTGCTGTGAGGTGAGTCCGAGCTGGCTTCGCGTCAGATCCCCTTCCAATACCACCGGCCGCGGTAAGGCATGACCCAGCAATCGCTCCCAACGAACCATCTGGTTCTCGATTCGCTGCCTCGCCTTGCCCGCCGTCGGCGATGAACGCGCAATGACCGCCAGCGCAAGGTCGTGCTGCTGGGCGTCACGAAGCAGATACGCACCGAGTAAGCCCGTGGCCCCGGTCAACAAGACATAGCTCATCAGGCACTGGACCGCGTAACGGAGGAAGCTGGGCATGACCGAAAAAGAAGCGGGCGCATCTTCCCTGACCAAGTAGCAATCTAAAACGCCACCCTTACCTCTCAATTCTCCTCCTGGCGGCCGGTATTTTAATGGGCTCGCACGCAAATACAATGGGCAATGCTGGCGTTCCAGGAAAGAAGCAAACGGCACGCATGCCCCCTTCCTTCCAGACGCCGGCGGTCCAGTGGCAAACCGAGGTGGGCGAGGGCGATTCGGATGACCTTGCTCCCCCTTTCCCTCCATGCAGGTGCTGCAATCCGCTAAAATCGTCGGAGAGTGGTTGAACCCACCCCCCCTTCCCATTTACCCTTTTGCCCTAAGTTGACTTAGCTTTACCTCTGTAGCCATTGCCTGTTTCGCCGTCATCCATCAGTAGGCGTCCTCCATGAGAACTGAACCTTGAGTGTGCCCGAGGGAAACAGCCGATTACCCTCCATCGGATTGCGGGGCCCAGATCCGGAGGTCATCGAAGGCATCACGCATGTCGATGCGACTTGGCTGCGTAAGCATCGCATGAGAGAGCAGTCAGGGTCGCGGGGCCCCAGCGGCTGGTCGGATAACGCTCGGGATGCTGCAAACGTCGCGCCAGCGGAGAAGCCTTCAGCGGCGACAATACCCGCTGCCGCGTCGCACAGCGCCGCTGCTGTCAGGGAAGTTGATGAGTTCCGCGCCAGCGAAGCTGCCTTGGAGCCGGGTAGTGCCGCTCTGAGCAGCGCGGAATTGGATGCGTTCCTGGTGAACTTTGTGGTCGAACAAACCGGCTATCCGGCCGAGATCGTCGAGATGAACGCCGACCTGGAAGCCGACTTGGGGATCGACAGCATCAAGAAGGCGCAGCTGTTCGGGGAACTCCGCGAGCACTTCGACATCACGCCGTCGGACGATCTGAGTCTCGACGATTTTCCCACCTTGGCTCACGTCCAAGATTATCTGCAGAGCGCGATCTCGGGAGGGACCGCCGGCGAGCGGGCGTTTGGAGCAGGACAGGGCGAGGGCCGAGCAGAATCGAGAGAGCCGGCCTCCACCGCTTCGGTTTCATCGCCAATCGACGTGGCGCCAACGGCAAACGGGCAATCCGAATTGACTTCCAGCCTCAGCCCCGACGAACTGGAAGCGTTCCTGGTGAACTTTGTGGTCGAACAAACCGGCTATCCGGCCGAGATCGTCGAGATGAACGCCGACCTGGAAGCCGACTTGGGGATCGACAGCATCAAGAAGGCGCAGCTGTTTGGGGAACTCCGCGAGCACTTCGACGTCACCCCGTCGGACGATCTGAGCCTCGACGATTTTCCCACGCTGGGAGATGTCCGCGACTATTTGATGACTGCGATTCGCTGAACAATGAACGCATGTACCGGCGGCATCGAGGAATCCGAAGTCGATGCTGTGCCGCGTGATGGTGTCAGTAGCTGGACCGTGGCGCCATTTGAGCGCTACTTGTTAGCGGACGATCGTCACCAGGACCCGATGGTCTTTCCGATGGTCTATTGGTACCGCGGCGAGATCGATGAGGCGAGCTGGTCCCGAGCGGTCGAGGCAGCGGTCGAACGCCACCCGTTGCTGAGTTGTCGACTCGTTGGTCACGGTCGACGGATGAGGTGGCGGAGCGGCCAGCGAGGCCCCTTCGAGACTCCGGCCAAGGGCGCCGACACGAGTTCGATACCCTGCCGACGGATCGACCCTCGCCGCGCTCCGGTCTTCAACTGGTCGGTCGAACCCGGGGAAGGAGGAGGGAAGATCCGCTTCCTGTTTCACCATACAGCCGTTGACGGTGTGGGCGCGCTGCAGTTCTTGGGCGATTGTTTTGCGATCTATGACCGCACCATGTTTCCAGAGAGCAACGTATCTCTTAAAGATCTCCAGCCGGGGTTACTCCAGCGACGGAGCAAGATCGACGGCCGGACGGCTCCACGGAACGTGTCTCAACCGGGCCAGTCTCAGTCGGCGTTATCACCATCCGAACCGGTGCCGGGTGGGGCGGGTGGTTTGTGGCATGAGGTGCAGCGTTTCTTTCTGCGCAAGGTCACTCCGATCGCCAGTGAGTCGGCTGAACCCCAGCGGTTGTTGGAACGTGCTGGTGTTCAGGCGGTGCAGACCGATGACCTGTTTCACCTGGAGTTGAGTCGCGATCAATCGCAACGTCTTCGAGACTATGCTGATACCCAAAACGTGACCCTCAATGACGTCGCGATGCGAGATCTGTTCTTGGCCCTCGGTCGATTCAACAGCCGGCTGGGGCGCATTGGACAGTGGTACCGGCTGACCATGCCGGTCAACCTCCGTGACCGACGCCAGCGTCGCATGCCGGCGTGCAATCAAATCGGGTACGCGTTCATCGATCGCGACATGAGCTCTTCCGTGGATCCCGATTCGCTGCTCATGGGTTTGGCGGAGGAGAACGAATGGATTCGGCGTTACAAGCTAACAGCGATGTTCCTCGACGTACTCGATCAGGTCGTCCGCGTACCAGGGCTGATGCGAGTTTTGACCGCACGTCGGCATCAGGTTGCCACGGCTGTTTTCTCGAATCTGGGCGATCCCGCCCGCCGCTTTCACTCACGACTCTGCCACGAGAACTCCGACCTGCGGGCCGGTGGTATGAAGCTCGTCGGATTTGCTGCAGCCCCGCCGGTCCGCCCGAACATGCCCGCGTCATTCCTATTGAGTCAGTTTGGCGGCCGGGTTGGCTTGAGCGTCTTGATCAGCCCACGTTCGCTTCGTCCGGTTGATGCCGAGGACCTTCTTGGTTTGTGGCGAGAACAGCTGTTGGAGTCGCGCGATCAATGTCTGACAGTATCTCGATGAGCACCACGACCACCGGCTCGCCGCGTCCGTCAGGTCCTCAGCCACGCGAGGGCTACTCCCGGATCTTGGCCGCCGTGGTGATCGTGGTTTGGTTCGCCTGTTTTCCTTTCGTCTTGCATTATGCGGGGATCGCTTGGCGGGCGGGTTCCAACCGGGTGGAGGACTGGATCCCGTCGGGGCATCCTGAGACCCGCGAGCTCGATCGATTCATCTCCCTGTTCCAAAGCGAAGAGGTGTTGGTGATTTCCTGGCCGGGGTGCACCCTGGACGATCCCCGACTGGCACGTCTGCGCCGCTGGGCGAGGCCTCAAGATTCCCTCGAGGAGGAAGCGTCTGGGAGTCGTCGTGACACCGGTGGTGAGGTTGGTGCCCGGTTGCGCCAATCCTTTCGCTTGGTCATCACGGCTCAGGACCTGCTGGAGACTTACGAGCAGTGGCCCGGCAGAACGCTCACCACACGTCAGCAACACGCGCGGTTGCGAGGTTGGTTTCTGGGGGCTGATGGTCGTACGACCTTGGCAATTGGGCTGCTCTCCGAGGCAGGGATCAACGACCGCCAAGCCACCGTGGATGCGATGAGGGAGGCAGCCATGGCAGCGACGGGTCTCGAATTGAATGAACTGCACCTGGCCGGATCGGCCATCGACAGTGTCGCGACCGATGAGGCCAATCGGGAGTCCTTGTTGCCTCTCACATTGATGTCATTTTTGACTTGCGGCATGATTCTTTTGATCGTCTACCGCAACTTGAGAATCAGCCTGCTGTTGCTGGGAATCGCAATCTTCAATCAACAACTCTCGTTGGCGGTTGTGGGCTGGACCGGTGGACGTGTCGATGCCGTGTTGCTGCTGATGGCCAGTGTGATTTTTGTGCTGAGCGTTTCCGCCGGCTGCCATTTTCTTCGCTACGTGCGGGAGGCCCTGATTCAATCGGGGCCCATCGCAGCACCCCGTCAAGCGCTCGCGAGTTCGATTCGTCCTACTGCCTTGGCGGCACTCACCAGCGCGATTGGTTTTGCATCCCTGATGAGCAGTCTGGTCATTCCGGTCCAGAACTTCGGCATGTACGCCGCGGCGATGGTATTGGTGAGCGGAGTCCTCGTCCCGCTGCTGATCATCGTCTCGTTCACTTTGCTGCCGACGCGCACGTGGCATCGTCGGCTGCTCGCCGATCAGGCCTTGAACCCGAGAGACCGTCGTTCAGCGATCCTCAGCCGGATCGCGGGAATCGCCACTCATTGGCCCTGGCTGATTGCAGGCTCGCTGCTGTTCCTGGGCGTCACCCTGGCCGGTTTACCCCGGCTGCAGACAGCGCTCGGCATCTTCAAGATGTTTCCGGACGACGCGAAGGTGTTGTCTGATTATCGATGGATTGAAGAGAATGTCGCCCCCCTTTCTCCCATCGAGGTTACGATCAGCGTCCCCCGGACGGAGCACGGCAGAGACTCCGACGATCCGGAGGCCTGGATCGAGGAACTTCGGCTTGTCCGCCAAGTCGCCTTGGCGTTGCAGCAAGTCGAGCGAGTTGAATCCGTTGTTTCTCCGCTGAACTTCATTCCCGCTCCTCCGTTGCACGGATCGGGAGTGAGCCATCTGTTAGAGAAGAACGCGTTTGGTTCCGCGATGCGGCAGTCGAGCGAAACGCTTACTGAATCGGGCTTCTTTCGAGCCAAGTCCGATGCCCGTCATTGGCGGGTCAGTGGACGCGTGCACGCGTCACTTGATCCAGACTTCGCCGCGCTCAGTCGTACGGTCGAATCGGTCGTCGCCGAAGCGTTTGCCAAAGAAAACCAGTTCTCGACAGCGACCTACGAGGTCAGCGGTGGCGCGATCGTCTTCGATCGTATGCAGCGGCGGCTGCTGTATGACATGGGATTGAGCTTTGTGACCGCGGTGGGTCTGATCGCGCTCGTGATGTCGGTGATCGTGCGGAGTCTCCGTGCTGGCTTGGCATCGATGCTGCCGAACATGATGCCGCCTGTCCTGTTGTTTGGCACGATGGCGTGGTTCGGCGTGCCGATCGAGATTGGTTCCGTGTTGACCGCCAGTGTGGCGGTGGGGATCGCCGTGGACGACTCGGTACACTTGATCCACGCATTCACACGATCGGAAGCACGCTCGAATTCGGAGGCAATCGCCGATGCGCTCGACCATAGCGGTCCGGCAATGATCCAGACAACCGTGGTCTGTTGTTTCGGAATGCTCGTGTTCGCGTTCGCCCCGTTCCTGCCCATAGCCCGGTTTGCCTGGGTGATCGCAACCCTGCTTGCGTTGGCGCTGGTCGGGGACCTGTTGATACTGCCAGCCATTCTGGCGAGTCCAGCTGGACGCTACGTCCGGCGTCGCCAGACCCGCACCGATGAATCATCGTGATCGGCTGCGATTCCTCACGCGAAGAGCTGTCCGATCACTTTACCATCGCGACCACAATCGCCTCCTTGGTATTCGCTCGCTTGGCCCGCGACTTCTCCTTCGGCACGTCGCGTAGGATATCGAGTCACTCTCTCCGATCCCACAAACAAAGTCTTCGAACGAACGTCTCCGACCAACCCAAAGGCTTCGCCGTTGTGCAATGGAAATTGCCAAGCGAAGAATGTATCCGCTGCCGTGAAGTGATCGGGACTTCGCACCGCGAGGACCTTTCCATCGAAGGTATCGATCCAAACTTGCGTTCGGCCGAACGATCGATCTCTCCCGGCTAACGGAGGCCAATTTCGTACACGCCCCTTTCACCCTCCGGCGGATGCAAATGATCGAACGTGGCGTGGGGGAATTGCTCCTTCGCAATCGCGATTGCCTCTTCCGGGGTGAGGGGGGGCGGGCGCCACGGCGCAGAGCAAAGGCAGCTCGCCAACTGTTCTTCCACAGCGGCCACCAAAGATAGATGCCGCTGGTGATGGAAAGAATCAGCAGCAGTCCCGTGAGGCCAACGACCGTTGCACCGATCTCTCCGCCGTGCAGGGATCGATGTGCACAAGCGTCCACTGCGGCGCGTCTTCGGTGCCAGTTTGCACCCAAGCGGTCCAGACGCCGCCGTCCACTCGGGGCGCGGCGATCGGGTGGCCTTCCGCCTTCGCCCGTGCAAGCTCGGAGCGCAGGCACTCGCCAAGGTCGTCCTTGTGCTCAGCGAGAATGTCCCCTCGGGAGTCGATCAAACGGGTCACTGCCAAAAAAGTCGAATAATGATGGCGGAATTTGCTCGGAAACGCTACTGTAGATAGCGGATGGGGGCATTGAGCTCCACTCGTTGGTTCGGGGGCTTCTTATCCCGTTCTTCTGCAACTTTTCCGTCAAATGCGCTGTGTGTGATTGGGCGGACCTGCGTGAACTCAGCGGATCGAGGCGAGAGAAGCTGCTCGTGATGATTCGGAACGTGGCTGGACTGGTCCGGTCACGGCCGATGGAGGTTCAATTTATTCTTGTTTCGCGACCAGGAGTCTCGGCATGAAATCTTTATCAGAAGCTCGATTCCGCCGGGGTTTCACCTTGGTTGAGTTGCTGGTGGTGATCGCCATCATCGGCGTGTTAGTCGGGTTGTTGTTGCCGGCGGTGCAACAGGCACGGGAAGCGGCTCGGCGGATGCAGTGCAGCAACAACCTGAAGCAGGTGGCGCTGGCGGTTCACAATTACGAGAGTAGCTTCCAGCAGGCTCCCTCGCGACAGGCGGGAACGGGTACAATTCGTTCGCGGGGGCAGCGGTTCCGGCTCAGCGGTTTCGTCGCCTTGGCTCCTTTCTATGAGCAGCAAGCTGTCTACGAGCAGATCAATCAGGCTGACAATTCGCCTTGGGCCAACAGTCCCTGGTGGAATGCGATCATCGAGACGTTGAACTGTCCCAGTGACAGCGGTGACCAGCAGCCTCACGGGGGCGGTCCGCGGGGAACGAGTAGCTACGGGTTCAGCGCCGGCGATGTTTACGAGACCTCAGTGGTCGATCCGAGTGAACGGACGAACCAAGGGTTATCGGATCAGAAGAGGCAGATCACGAATCGCGGAATGTTTGGTCGATTCAGCTATCACAAGTTCCGTGACGTTCGAGATGGCCTGAGCAACACGGTGATGCTCTCGGAGCGGTCGCGGGCTTCGAGTTCGCGCGATCGCGGCATGGTCGCGGTCGATGCCTCGGGCGATCCGGCGACATTCAGCCCGATCAGTTGCGCGACGCTGATGGTTGGTCGGTGGTACCGTGATGATGCACCGATGTTCACGCAAGACACCTCGCCGGGATACCGCTGGGGTGACGGCGCCGCGTTCTTCCATGCCGTGTCCACCATCCTGCCCCCCAACTCCGCTGTCTGCTTGATCGGCAACCCGGCTTGGCAATCCGGCGGAGGGCATTACGGTCCCGGGCTGTGGACCGCCACCTCCGACCATACTGGCGGAGTCAATGTCGCGTTGGGCGATGGCAGCGTCATGTTTGTCACGGAAAACATCGATGCGGGAAACATCTCCGTCGTTGCCCCCTCGCCCGATGTCGCTGGGGAGAGTCCCTATGGGGTGTGGGGGGCCCTGGGAACGAAAGCCGGTACCGAGACCCTGCCCCAGTTTTAACCCGCCTCGATGACTTGCAAGGAAATCTTGAGCATGAAGAGTGATCATATCATCGCCGTCCTCGGCATGGCTCTGTTGACCGTCACCGGCTGTTTCGGCGGTGGCGACCGATGGACAAAGGACTTGCCGGAAACGGTCGATGCCTCCGGCGTTGTTTTGCTGAACAATGAGCCGGTCGAGAATGCTTCGGTCGTTTTTGCACCGATCGAACCGGGTGAGCACGCCGCGAGCGCTCGCACCAACAAGCGGGGCGAGTTCCAGTTGAAGGCATTTCCGTCCAAGGATGGCGCCGTCCCCGGAAGCTACAACGTCGCCGTCAGCAAGACGGTGGAATCGATGATGGAGTACGAAATCGCCGATCCGGGCGAAGACGCTGAACACGCCGAGGAACCGGTGCAGACGGAAGAGGGTGTGGGGTGGGAAAACGTACTGCCGAAACAGTACGCCAATCCCATGAACTCCGGATTGGAGTTCGACATTCCCGCAGACGGGACGCAGTCACTCAAGATCGAACTCAGCGGCTGAGGAGCGCCGACGCGGGCTCACTCCGGCAGCAAGGCGACCGCGTAGGTCAAGCCGAGTCCGAGCAACACGCCGAGCCCATCAGCGGTGGCGATCGTACCAAGGGTATGCTTGCCCGTGCGATAAAAATCACGCACGGCGCCGCCGTGGAGGTACGCCAGAAACATGAAGCCGATCACCAGGGCGACCACGGCACCGATCACCTCCGACGTCTCATTCCCGGCGCCGATCGCATCGACAACGGTGATCAAACGTTCGCCGCAGGCAAACGCATAGCTGAACAGGACGATGTACCAGCAGATCGGATTGCTGACAAAGCAGGAGACCGAAGTCGCGATCGACAACACCGTGGCGAAGATCAGCACGCCGATGGCCAGCGTCAGCAGCACACCGTCACCCTCCTCCATTTCACCGGCAGCACCGATCGCTGGGATCATCGCCACCAAACCGAGGATTGCTAGCGTGCCCAGCATATAGAGGATCGCCCAGATCCCATTGATCACGCCGAGAAATACCAACAGCCCAGGCTGTTTACCAGCTTTCTTGGCCTCGTCGACTTCTTCGGGAGGAGCGTACTGCTTGAACAGCGTCCCGCCACCTGACGAAGTGGGGGCGGGGGCGGATCCACTGCGGGGCGCGGCCACCGGCCGCCAGTCGTCCTCGGTCAGCTCATCAAACAGGCCTGGATCCAGCTCGCCAGGCCCACCTCCTTGGGGAGCGGCCTGCGAGCGCCGAGAGCCGGTGGCGGCAGCCGTCGAACGGCCTTTCGAAGGAGACGCGGACACGGAACCACCGGGGACCCGCATCTGTTTCCCGCATTGACATCGCACGACCTTGCCGGCCGCCGAATCAGGGACCTGTAAAACCTTGCT
Source organism: uncultured Pirellulaceae bacterium (assembly GCA_964462125.1). Taxonomy (GTDB): domain Bacteria; phylum Planctomycetota; class Planctomycetia; order Pirellulales; family Pirellulaceae; genus JAWLFY01. The sequence continues at coordinate 11,786 of CAYWXT010000147.1, forward strand.
GCAGCCGGGACATTTGAGTTTCATCGGGACGGTACACGGGCGAGAAGTGACAGTTAGCTTGCGGAGCTCGATGAGCGGGAACCATGATAACCGCTAGCTCGCCGCAAGAAACGTCGGTCCCGGGCTGTGGGGGATCGGCGCGCCGAAGGGATCACCACGAAGGACACGAAGAACCACGAAGGTTGGCGACGCTCCGCTCCCGGTCCTTCGTGCCGCTTCGTGGTCCAAACTCGCCACCACCGGGCGCTGGACGATCAATCGGTGGCCTGATCGAGATCTCATTCTCCGAGCAGACCTCGTCTCCGATGAAGCCCCGCTGAGCTTGAAAGCCCCGCTGAGCGAGCCCCGCGCCTATCTGGCCGGTTGCTCGAGAAGGTGACCGACCATGCCGTGGACCGTCTCGCTCAGGCCGTCGTGGATCGTTTCATCGATGAGTTGCGAGCGATTGCTCTCCATGATCGCTGCGGCCAGGGTCGGGTGCGACTGCCAGTCTTGCATCGTGAACTCGCGGATGTCCGTATAGACCGCCTCAAGGTCGGTTTCCAGCTTGGGAACCATGAATACCCCTTGTTGGCCTCGGACCACGTGATAGTGCATCGCGACGTAGAGTAACCCCGCGCCCACGACCATGCCGAAAACAAAGCGTGTCATCGATCGCGTCTCCTCGCCCCCAGCCAAAACCTGAAGATTCCGTCCACCCCAGTTCTACGCAGCGGCCCGCTCTCGGGCAAGAGGAAGTGGCGCGTGTACCGGCAGCTGTCGTGGCGTTGGCCCTCCCCGGGCGTTGGCCCTCCCCGGAATTGCCATCCTTCCACTGGTGTGGCATAACGAAGCTGCCCCGGAAGGTTGATGTGATGTTCGGCTCCGCAGGCAGTTAGCCTGGGAGTCGGACACGCTGTCCTGATTTGGCGCTTTCGTAGATGGCCCGGATGACCTCGACGCTCCTGCGGCCCTCTCGTCCGTCCAGGAGTGTGGGGCGATTTTCGTTGATCGCGCTGACGAACTCTTCGAACAGGGCGGTGTGGCCGTGGTGCCCGATCGCTGCTGGGTCGGCGGCGCCACCCCCCGTTTCGGTGCGCCCCGCCATGGACTGGCGGACTACTTCGTCTTCGGGGCCTTCGTCGGCGAACTGCCACGCCTTGATGTCTTCTTCCTCGAGGATTGCCGTCCCGTGGCTGCCGCTGATCTCGATCCGTTTCAGCGACCCTGGATAGGCGGTTGTGGTCGCCTCGATGACTCCCAAGGCTCCGGAGGCGAATCGAAGGTTGGCGACGGCGACGTCTTCGACCTCGATTCGCTCGTGGGTGAGCGTGTCGGTCAGGGCGCTGATCTCGACCACTTCTCCCATCAGCCACAGCAGCAGGTCGACCGAGTGGATCGCCTGGTTCATCAGGGCACCACCGCCATCGAGTTCCCACGTCCCGCGCCAGGCGCCGCTGTCGTAGTATTCTTGGCTTCGATACCACTTCACATAGGCGTCGCCCATGGTGATTTTTCCAAAACGGCCCGACTCGACGGCCCGCTTCATCAGCCGGCTCGACTCATGAAAGCGGCTTTGGAACACCGCCCCGAGTCGTACGCTGGCGCGGTCGCACGCCTCGATGATCTGATCACACCGCTCGGTCGTGACCTCGAGCGGTTTTTCCACCACGATATGTTTGCCGGCGGCGGCGGCGGCGAGGGCGGGATCGAGATGCGCCCCGCTGGGACTGCAGATCGTGATCGCGTCGATTTCGGGGTCGGCCAACATTGCTTCAATCGAGTCGAACGCTCGACAATCGTGCTCATCCGCGAACTCCCGAGCCGGCTCCGGGCGGCGGCTGGCGCAGCCGACCAGGTGCGCCCCCTGGGCGTCCTGGAGGGCGCGAGCGTGAAAGTTGGCGATCATGCCAACGCCAACGATTCCGAAACCGATGCTCATGATGAATTCACTTGCGGGAAAATGGGGAGAGTGGGGGGTCGCCAATGATAACGTGAAACGCCAATGCCT
>CAYWXT010000148.1:0-13685 GCA_964462125.1 uncultured Pirellulaceae bacterium
CTTCATCGGATTACGGTCCCGCAGCGACCTGCACGCTCTGGGGGTTGCCGGGTTCCTGGTCGTTGTGGTCGGTTAAAATGCTGCTTACGCTACGAGTTCGACAACTATCAGATGCTTGCCGCCGAGCTCCCCCCGGTCGGCAGCCGCATCGTGACGCGGGAGGGCACCGCGCGGGTCTTGGCCCAAGACATCCTATCGAGCCAACTCGTGGTGGAAACCGAGGACCGGCGACGTGTCCTGATCCGCGGGGACGACGTTTTGACCACAACCCAACGCGGCGAAGGTGATCAGCCATCGCGCAGTCACCGCCGCAGGAAATCATCCGATTAACGGACGTATCACCATGACTTCGCCCCTTCAAGCGATGCGGAAGCTGCTTCGAGAAGACAAGCGGTTCAAGATCGAGGCATATCAGTTCATCCGGGAATCGCTTCAATATGCCCATGAACACCTCGACGATATCGGGGGGGGCGTGGAGTCGTCCGATGCGAGCGGCCCCCGGCACCTGACTGGACAGCAACTGTGCGAAGCTTGCCGGCGGTACGCCAGCGAGCAGTACGGCTATCTCGCCAAGACGGTTCTCGCCAGCTGGGGGTTGCATTCGACCAGCGATTTCGGCGAATTGGTTTACAATTTGATCCGCATCCAGCAGATGCGGAAAAGCGACACCGACCGCCGGGAAGACTTTGATGATGTCTACGACTTCGACGAAGCGTTCGAGCCGACTTTTGAATTGGTCGCGCACGATGAGGACTGAAACGCCCGCGACCGGTCTGCTGTGCCCCTCGAGTCGCAAGCTTCTCACCCCTTTTCTCACCTGGGCCTTGTTGTTGGCCCTGTTGCCGGCAGCAGCGTTTGCCCAACCGGCGCCGGAGATCGGCGAGGCGCCTGGATCATCAGCGGAGGTGGCAGAGAAGCCGGAGGAGAAAGCCCGCCGGAGTTACCTTGGCCGGGTTGTCGCCCAGCCGATGTCCCACCGCGGCGCCCCCTGGTTGATCCGTCCGGAGCGGGAGGAGGAGGAAAGTGTCCGCGAGGCGTTCGAGCAGCTTGAGCTTGCTCCCGGCATGACCGTTTGTGACATGGGCTGTGGCAACGGCTTTTGGTCGCTGCCGATCGCTGGGGTGGTCGACACCGAGGGACGCGTGCTGGCGGTCGACATCCAGCGGGAGATGCTCGCGAAGTTGCGCACGCGGGCGGCGAAGGCGAAGTTGGAAAACATCGAACCGATCCTGGGGAAGGTTGACGACCCGAATTTGCCCGCCGGTGAGGTCGACTTGGTGCTGATGGTCGACGTCTATCACGAATTCTCGCACCCGGAATCGATGCTCTGGGGGATCCGCCGCTCGCTGCGGCCGGAAGGAGTGGTGGCGCTGCTGGAGTATCGGGAGGAGGACCCGACGGTGCCGATCAAACCGCTGCACAAGATGTCGAAGCGGCAGATCATGAAGGAGTACGAAAAGAACGGGTTCAAGCTGGTCCGCGAATACAATCAGCTGCCGTGGCAGCACCTGATGTTCTTCGCTCGCGACGACAGCCCCCTGGAATCGATTGAACCGCTGCCCGCTCGCCAAGTGCTCGACGATTTGCGGTAAACTTGCCGCCGGGCCGTTGGTCCTGCAACGTCCTTGCTTGACGTCAAGTTTGCCGATCGACCTTTTGCACACTCCAGCCGCGGAAAGAGACTGATGCCGATTCCCGTCCGCCTGTACATCATGATGTTCCTCCAGTTTTTCGTCTGGGGGGCGTTTTTCGTGCCGATGGGGAACTACTTGGGGGTCATTTTCGCCGAGTACGAAGAGACCGGAAGCCTCAACACGATTATCGGCAACACCTACGCCACCCAGACGTGGGCGGCGCTGTTTGCGCCGCTGATCGTGGGCTTCGTCGCTGACCGATTGTTCAACAAGGAACGGGTCAACGGCGTGTTGCATCTGCTCGGCGCGGCGATGCTGTGGTGGTGCAGCACGATCACCGAATCACCGGCGGCGTTCTTTTGGGTGATGCTCGCCTTTTTCCTCTGTTACATGCCGACCCTCGCGTTGGTCAACGCGATCACCTTCCAGAACGTCGAGTCGATCGAGAACGACTTTCCCAAGATTCGGCTTTGGGGCACGGTGGGCTGGATCGTCTCCGGGTTGGTTGTTTCTCAATCGATGTTCGGGATTTTTCCCCTGCCGATTCTACCGGGGGTGGAGAACGCCGGCAGCACCGCATTTCCGCTGCAGCTCGCCGCGGTCGTCAGCGTCATCTATGGGATCTACAGCTTCACGCTTCCGGCCTCGCCACCCCAGGGGCGCGGTGAACCGATCAGCATTGTCCGGGTGCTTGGATTGGACGCGGTGAAGCTGTTCAAGAACACCGACTATCTTGTCTTCGCCGTCTGCTCGTTTTTGATCTGCATTCCCTTGGCGTTCTACTATGCCAGGACCTACGAGTTTGTTTCCCAGATGGCATTTGATGACCGGGCCGCTGGGGTGATGGCGTTGGGGCAGGTCAGCGAGATCTTGTTCATGGCGTTGGTTCCGTTTTTCTTGCTGCGGCTCGGCGTGAAGAAGATGTTGCTGGTGGGCATGCTCGCCTGGGCGCTGCGTTACGCCCTATTCGGCTTGGTTCCCTCCAGCGGTGCGGTGCTTGTGGTCGGGATTTTGCTCCACGGAATCTGCTACGACTTTTTCTTTGTCACCGGCCAGCTGTACACCGACCGAGTCGCCCCGGCGGGCATTCGGACCAGCGCCCAGGCGTTGGTCGGCTTGTTGACCTATGGCGCCGGGATGCTCGTCGGCAACTACGTCCTCGGACTGTGGGGCGACGGGATCGGGCTCGACCCGACCACCCGGGAGGGCTGGCACACGGATGCAGCGATGTTTTGGCTGATGCCGGCTGGGTTGGCCGCTGCCGTCGCCGTGTTGTTCTTCTTTACCTTCTGGGAAAAGCCGGGAATGGCCGAGGCGATGGCCGAAGCTGAACCGGAACCGGATGTCGATCCGGCTTTGGTGTAAGGGCAACGGTCAGATCCAGGGTAGAAATGCCCAAGTTCGCCGGCGGTACTGTTCGTAGCCCGGCATGTCACCGATCAGCATTCGTTCCTCGTAGACTGCTTTCACAATCAGGACAAACCACCGCTACGTTTGCTGGCCGGCGTAGCGGAGGCCACGGAGGATGGCGTTCAGAGCGTCGTCCTGGTTGATGTCCAGTGCGACCTCCATGTTCTCGTGCCATTCTGGGCGCAGGCGGCGGTCGAACACGGTCATGCCACGGGTGAGTTCACCGCGCGTTTCGACATCGCCCGCCATTCCGACCCAGCTGAACAGGTCCGGGTCGAGGACAGCCAGCAGGGTGGTGGGATCGTACAGTGGGATCAGTTCCCGTCCCAGCTTCTCATGGGCGGCGCGAAACGCGTAGGGAAGGATCCGGTGGAGCAGCGCCCCGGCGCGGGTCTCCTCGTCCGGCAGCTGCTCAATCAGTTCGACGCCAAAGGTGAGTGACTCGGTGACGTCGAGCGGGACGAGCCGCTTGGTGATGGCCGAATGAAAGACCTCCTTCGCCGCGTCCGCATTGAAGAACATGTTGAACTCGGCGGCGGCGGTCACGTTGCCGGCATGCTCGACCGCCCCGCCGCTGATCACGATTTGGTCAATCATCGCGATCGCGGAAGGGTCGCGTTGGCAGACCTTGGCGAGATTCGTCAGGGGGCCGAGGCACAGAATCGTGATTTCTCCAGGGTATTGCCGGAGCAATTCCGAGATCACCTTGTCACTGGGGTGCTGATGCTGGCGGATCGAGCACTGGAAATGGCACCCGCCAAGCCCGTCGGGGCCGTGCAGATGTTTGTCGTCGAACACGGACGCGCCGTTGGGGACCGAGGCTTTCCCGATCCGCGGATACAGTGGTGGGTCGAGCTGTTGAAGGATCGCCGTGGCGTTCGTGGTCGACTGCTCGGCATCGATCGTTCCCGCCGTCGCCGTGATCGCCAGCACTTGCAGTCGCGGGTCGAACAAGGCCAAGCAGAGTGCGACGGCGTCGTCGATCCCGGGGTCACAATCGATGATGATTTTGCGTGTCATACGCCAAGTTTAAAAAGACTCCCGCTGCGGCACGACCCCGATATGATAGGTTGAGGGATGATTGTGCCAAGGGACACCGGCTCTGTCGCGGTCTGCCTCGGATCTTGTTCCCCCCTTCGCCCACCTTTCCACCGATCCTGCCGATCCATGTCTCCATTCGATCAAGCCATTCGACAAGCCGAAGCGGGCGAGGATCTGCAAGAGGCACAGACCAGTGAGCTGATCGATGCCATGCTCCGGGGCGAGGTGGCCGACGAAGCCATCGCTCAGCTGCTGCTGGCGCTTCGAGCCAAAGGGGAATCGGTCGACGAATTGGTCGGGGCGGCCCGGGCGATGCGGCGGCACATGACGCGGATCCCGCACGACCACCCGATCTTGCTGGACACTTGCGGGACCGGCGGCAGCGGGAGTGGAACATTCAACATCAGCACCGCGGTGGCGATCGTCGTCGCAGCCGCAGGCGTTCCGGTGGCCAAGCATGGGAACCGAAAAGCGACCAGCCGCAGCGGCTCTGCCGACGTGTTGGAAATCCTTGGCGTCCGCCTCGAGTCGCAGCCCCACGCGGTCGCCGACCGACTCGGCGCCGTCGGCATTTGCTTCTGTTTCGCCGCCACGCTGCATCCGGCGATGCGACACGTGGTCGGCGTTCGCCGCCAGCTCGGCGTCCCCACCCTGTTCAACCTGCTCGGCCCGCTGTGCAACCCGGCCGGGGCGAGCCACCAGCTCTTAGGGACCTCCAACCAGGCCAAGCAAGACACGATCGCCGCGGCGGTTGGACGGCTGGGGACCGTGCGGGCCATGATCGTCCACGCCGATGACGGCCAGGATGAGGTTTCGCTCGGGGGCCGAACTCGCGTGGTCGACGTCCGCAAGGAAGCTCAAGAGGTCATCGAATGGACTCCTGCCGAGTTCGGATTCCCACCGGCTGGTCATGAGGCGTTGGCTGCCGCGGATCCAGCCGAGAGCGCCGCGATCATCCGCAGGCTGTTAGCGGGAGAACCGGGGCCATGCCGCGACACGGTATTGGCCGGAGCCGCCGCGGCACTGTTGCTCGCCGAGCAAGTTGACTCGCTCCGGCGGGGCATTGACCTGGCGGCCAACTGCGTCGATTCCGGGGCGGCCGAGGCCAAGCTGGAAGCCCTTTGCCAGGCTTAGCCCGTACATGATCCCGATGGGGTCGTGGCCGCGCCGCAACTGCTCCGATTCGAAAGCGAGCTTCTTCATTCAGGGGGCCAGCGAATCGGCTGCTTCGCTTGGGTTGGACGCAGCGGAGTGAACCCGTCCTCCGCTGGTGTGCGGGCGTAGTGGTAGGTGAAGGCCTGGCCGAGCGGCCGAGATTCCGGCGAGTAGACCATCACGGTGACTCGGTGGTAGAGGTCTGGCTCACCCGGCTGACCGGCCCCCTCAATGCGGTCGAGTCGGCGGAGCACGGTGGGGAGGTTCACCGGGGCGAACCGCCAGAGCTCGCCCAAAACTCGGTCCGTTCCTGGAAGTAGGGCGGGGTAGTCCCGACGATGAAACAGCGTTCCGCGGGTCCAGGCAGGACAGATCGCCAGGGGTTCCACTGGCCATTGAGCCTCTCGCTCCTGGCCCTGCTGAAGCGTTCCATAGACGAAGAATTGGGTGATCGAGTGCACCTCGGTTGGAGTCTGCAGGTTCACAAACGTCGTTCCTTTGATCATGATCTCTGTCACATCCGTTTCGGCGAAACGGACGTACATCTGGCTCGCCGAACCGGGAAGGGGGTTGCCTGTTCCCCGTTATCCTTCACGCGTTATCCGTCACTGATTGTTCCGGAAGGTACCTCGTTCATGCCGCTTGATCCAGGATTCTCGACATCGCTGGCGAACCATGCAATCGTGCTGGACCCATCGGTGGCGGCCAAGCTGGATGCGTTTGCCAAATCATTGTGGGCGTGGAACGAGAAGCTGAACCTGACCCGGCACACGACCTGGGACCAGTTCGTCGGGCGAGACTTACGGGACACGCTTCAGCTCGCCCCGTTGCTTGCCCCAGGCGAGGAGGTATTGGACTTGGGCAGTGGCAACGGGGTTCCCGGGATCCCGCTGGCGATCTTGCGTCCCGACGTTCAGGTCTCGTTGGCGGAATCGGTGGGCAAACGGGCCAATGTGCTGAACGAAATCGTCGCCGACCTGGAATTGCCGATTGCGGTTTATGCGGCACGTGGGGAGGATTTGCTGGAGGACTTTCGCTTCACGACGATCGTCAGCCGGGCGGTGGGCAGCTTGGCGAAGTTCTGTCGTTGGATTCAGCCGCACTGGGACAACGTCGACCGTTTGCTGCTGATCAAGGGACCGAAGTGGGTCGAGGAACGTGGGGAGGCCCGGCATGTGGGGGCGCTTTCGGGGTTGAACTTGCGTTGTGCCACGACGTATTCCTTGGGTGATGCCAGCGATTCCGAGGGGGTGATCCTGCAGGTCTCGCCGAAGTCCCGCTCGATCACGTAACCGCCGGTCCGCGGACATGCCCTGGTGGTTTTTGTCAGGCTCCCTATATTTCCCGTTAACCTCCGCCCTGTCCGTCTCCGATCGATTGCGTTCTCCCTCCCATCCAGCGTGATGACCGACTACAACCTGACCCATTTGAAGCAGCTCGAGGCCGAGAGCATCCACATCATCCGCGAGGTGGTCGCTGAGTTCCGCAAACCGGTGATGCTTTATTCGATCGGTAAGGATTCGGCGGTATTGTTGCACCTGGCGATGAAGGCGTTCTATCCCGCCAAGCCGCCATTCCCGCTGCTGCATGTCGATACCACGTACAAATTCAAGGACATGATCGACTTCCGGGACAAGTATGTCCGGGGGGAACTGGGGCTGGATGTCTTGGTGCATGTCAATCGGGAAGGGCTCGGGCTCGGGATTCCTCCCTGGGAAGACAGCGAGCGTCATACGGAATTGATGAAGACCGATGCGCTCAAGCAGGCGCTGACCGAGCACGGCTTTGACGCCGCCTTCGGCGGTGCCCGCCGGGACGAAGAAAAGAGCCGAGCGAAGGAGCGGGTGTTCAGCTTCCGAGATAAGTCCCACCGCTGGGACCCCAAGAACCAGCGACCGGAGCTGTGGAACTTGTACAACGGCCGTGTGAATAAGGGGGAATCGATCCGGGTTTTCCCGATGAGCAACTGGACCGAGCTGGATGTCTGGCAGTACATCCACTTGGAGCAGATCCCGATCGTACCGTTGTATCTGGCGGCGCCACGAAAGGTCGTCAACCGCGGCGGAATCTGGCTGATGCGGGATGACGACCGGATGCCGCTGTTGAAGGGTGAAAAGGAGGAACTGCGGACGGTTCGCTTTCGGACCCTCGGCTGCTATCCGCTCAGCGGGGCCGTCGAGAGCGAGGCGACAACGCTGCCGGAGGTCATTCAGGAGATGCTGTTGGCGACCACCAGCGAACGTCAGGGTCGGATCATCGACCAGGACGAGGGGGGCGCCGGGATGGAGGAAAAGAAACGACGCGGTTACTTTTAGCCCGGAACAAAAAAGGTGTCGGACACCTTTTTTTGACAGCGGCAACCCACGAGCGCTCACCAGAACGTCCCATGAGTCATCAATCGGAATTGATCGCGACCGACATCGAAGCGTACCTCAAGCAGCACGAGCAAAAGCAGCTGCTCCGCTTCATCACCTGTGGCAGTGTCGACGACGGGAAGAGCACCCTGATCGGTCGTTTGCTGTACGACAGCAAGATGATCTACGAGGACCAGCTGAAGCAGATGGAGGCTGATTCCAAGGTGGTGGGGACGACCGGAGGCCGTTTCGACCCCGCCTTGCTGACCGATGGGCTGAAAGCGGAACGTGAGCAAGGGATCACGATCGATGTCGCCTATCGCTACTTCAGCACGGCCAAGCGGAAGTTCATCATCGCCGATACGCCGGGGCACGAGCAGTACACCCGCAACATGGCGACCGGGGGGAGTACCGCGGACCTGGCGGTGATCCTGATCGATGCCCGGCATGGCGTGCTGACGCAAACCAAACGTCACAGTTTCATCGTCTCGTTGCTGGGCATCCGCCACGTCGTGGTGGCGATCAACAAAATGGATTTGGTCGAATTCAGCGAACAGCGTTTCGATGAAATTTGTGACGACTACCGCTCGTTCGCGACCCGGCTGGACCTGCCCGATTTGCATTTCATTCCGCTCTGCGCGCTCGACGGGGACAACGTCGTCGAACGGGGCGAGCGGCTCTCCTGGTACAGCGGCACGACGCTGATGAATTTCCTGGAAACCGTCTACATCGGCTCCGACCGGAATCTGCGAGACTTCCGGATGCCGGTGCAGTACGTCAATCGGCCGAATCTCAATTTCCGTGGTTTTTGCGGAACGATCGCCTCGGGAATCGTCCGTGCTGGGGAGGAGATCATGGTCTTGCCGAGCCGTCAAACGTCGCGGGTCAAACAGATCGTGACATACGATGGAAACCTCAAGGAGGCCTTTGCCCCCTTGGCGGTCACGTTGACCTTGGAGGACGAGATCGACGCCAGTCGCGGCGACATGATCGTCCGCGCCGGCAACCTGCCGCGGACCAGCGACCGCATCGATGCCATGCTGGTCTGGATGAACCAGGACGCCATGGTGCCGGGCAAGCCTTACCTGATCAAACACACGACGCAAACGGTTCCCGGGACGATCGAGACGCTGAAGTACCGGGTCGACGTCAACACCCTGCACCGCGACCTCGCCCCGACGTTGGAACTGAACGAGATCGGGCGGGTGCGGCTTTCCCTCAGCGCGCCGATCTACTTCGACCCCTATCGGCAAAGCCGTTGGACCGGCGCGTTCATCGTGATCGACCGGCTCACTAACGCGACCGTCGCGGCCGGGATGATCCTTGATCTGGAAAGCGTTGGCAACAAGAAGTCGGTATGGGAGGAGGAAGAGTCCATCCCGGAGGGCTCGGAGCAAGACGTTTCGGCGGTGTCGGCGGAGGAACGGGCGGCACGCTTCGGGCAAAAAGCCGCCACCGTGTTGTTGACCGGATTGACCGGGAGTGGCAAGACCGTGATCGGCCAAGCGGTGGAGCGGCGGCTGTTCGACGAAGGCCGGGCGGCCGCACTGATCGATGGCGAACAGGTGCGCCGCGGTTTGAGTCTCGATCTCGGATACACCGCGGAGGATCGCAGCGAGAATCTCCGCCGCAGCGGCCATCTGGCGCAAACCCTCAATGACGCCGGATTGATCTGTTTGGCCTCCTTTGTCGCCCCTTCCGACGCGGTCCGTCAAAAGGTGGCCAAGTTGATCGGGGAGGACCGGTTTTTGGTGGTTCACGTTGCCACGCCCGTGGAGGTATGTCGCCAGCGCGACACCAAGGGGCAATACCAGCAGGCCGACGCCGGCGAGCTGCCGAATTTCCCCGGTGTCACCGCACCCTATGAGCCACCGGAATCGCCAGACTTGGTTCTCGATGCTGCCGAGCAGTCAATCGACGAGGCCGCCGATGCCGTCGTCAAGCTGCTACGGGAAAAAGGAATCATTCGCTAATGCTTTGTCACAGCCCAGGCTGAGGTTGGAGGCCGGACGGCTTGCGCGCCACGAGTCAAAATCCGACCGCTGCCTACATCGCCCCGCTGGCGGTTTATCTGGTCGGGGGCAGTTTGGCTGCGTCGCAGCCTGAGTTCTATGCACCGGCCTATGCGCTGGTGGTCGCAGCCACGGCGGTCGTCACAGGGTGGTCGCTACGACAAATCACCGTGATTGAGCCTCACGCGCGCGTCCTGCCAGGGGTCATCGTTGGGTTGCTCGGCATCGTCGCCTGGATCGGGCTCAGTCATTTGGGGTTGGAGTCCCGATTGACAGCGAACTTTCCGAGCTGGCTTCAGCGGCAACAGCGGGTCGGCCTGGATCCCTTCAGCGAATTCCAGCGGCCCGAGTTGGCGTGGGTCTTCATCGCGGTCCGGATGATCGGCTTGGCGGTGCTGGTGCCGGTCGCCGAGGAGGTGTTCTGGCGCGGTTTCCTGCTCCGGTGGACGATCTCAGAACGTTGGCGGGACGTTCCTGTCGGGCAATTCGAATGGAAGTCGTTCCTGATCGTGACCGTGCTGTTCACGCTGGTCCATCCCGAATGGTTCGCGGCGGCGACCTACGCAGTGCTGCTCAACGGCTTCCTGTACTGGAAAAAGGATCTGTGGCAGTGCATCGTGGCCCATGCGGTCAGTAATCTGGTGCTCGGCGTGTATGTGTTGCGTAGCGGCGCGTGGGAACTGTGGTGACGATCCAGCTCGGCGAGCCGGATGGCCTTACAACATCGCCTCCGCCGCCGCGCACAGCTGCCTGGCATCATCCTCGGTTTCCGCCTCGGCGATCAGACGGACGATCGGTTCGGTGTTGCTGCCGCGAACGAGCAACCATTTGTCTGGCCAAGCCAAGCGCAGCCCGTCCCCCTGGGTCACCTCGGCGTGAGGATAACGTTCCCGTAGCGCCTTGAACAAGTGCGGCAGCTGCTCGGCCGCCGCCGTCGCTTTCGACTTGTGAATGTGCAACTTCGGCAGCGCGTCGGCGAGTTCGGCGAGCGATCGGCCGGTGGTCGTCATCAGATCGAGCACTTGTGCCATCGCCACGAAGCTGTCACGGACGTAGCCGACGCGCGGATCGATTGGGCCGCCATTGCCTTCCCCGCCATAGCAAGCTTGGTGGGCGAGCATCATGTCGGCGACGTTGGCTTCCCCGACCGCGCTGCGGTAGCAGGGGGCACCGATGTTCGCGGCCAAACGCTCGCTCATTCCGCTGGTCGCACCGTTGATCACGATCGGCCCCCTGGTCCTCGAGTCGGCCAGGGCCCGTTGAACGCACAGGGCGAGCGTGTATTCTTCGCCGATGTAGCGGCCGTCGGCGTCGATCAGGGCCAAACGGTCGGCATCGGGGTCTTGGCAAAACCCGACGGCACAGTCGGTTTCGCGGACCTGTTGCGCGACACCTTGCAGGTTCTCCGCGGTAGGTTCGGGAACGTGCGCGAACGCGCCGTCGGGCTTGTCCCCGATCGCAACCACGTCACAGCCGAGGGCGGCGAGTAACCGCTTGCCGAGCAGGCTGCCGGCCCCATGGTTGCTGTCGAGCAGGACCCGGTGGCCAGCGTCGGCGATCGCCGACGCATCGACCGTTGCAAGCACGCGTTCCAAATGGGGCTCATGCGGATCGCTCTCCTCGCGGACCCCGCCGATCTTGTCATGGGAAACCCAGAGAAGGTCGCCTCGGAGAAACCGGTCGCGAACAGCGGCCCCGGCCGTGGAATCCAGGACGCGGCCAGCGCTGCTGAACAGCTTGATCCCGTTGTAGGGAGGCGGGTTGTGGCTGGCGGTGATCTGCACCGCCCCCGCGGCGCGGCGCTGGCGAACGAGAACACCGATCGTCGGGGTTGCCGCCACATCCACGTCGAGACAATCGCGGCCGCAGGCGGTCACTCCCGCGGCAATGGCTCGGCGGAGCATCATCCCGCTGCTGCGACCGTCGCGGCCGAGAATGATCGGACCATCCTCGGGTAAACTGGAGGCGAATGCGGCAACGTAGCGACAGGCGGCATCCGGCGTCAGGGTCTCGCCGACGATCCCTCGCAATCCGCTGACGCTGATGATCAGTTCACTCATAGTTGCTCTCACGCCTGGGTTGAAGCCGGCCCGTCACTCGAGAGGGTCGCATGCGGTCGCTTGTTTGCGGACGAGTCCTCAGGAACATAGCACCTCCTCGTGGTGGCCGTTGCGGTGGCCGTTGCGAAGCCAATAGAATCGGCACCCGATGCACCATCAACCGGCCGACCGATTCCCCAATGACCTCGGAGTGCCAGCATGAGTAACGTGGAAACCGCCGTCTCCGAGGCCCTGACCGCCATTGAGAGAGCCCACCTCGCTGGGTTGCTCAGCACCGGGGCGTTCACGAACCTGGAAATTTGGCTGACCGAACCCCGCTACGAGACATACCGCGATCAGGTGATTGCCCACGTTCGCCAGGAGCAATGGCGAGAGTTGGACGACGCCTTCTGGACGGTGATCCCGTTCGGCACCGGGGGGCGTCGCGGCCGGATGTATGAAATTGGCTGCAACGCCATCAATGAGCGGACCATCGGCGAGAGCGCGCAAGGCCTGGCCGACTACGTGGTCGAACACAATGGAGGCAGGCAGGGATTGTCGTGCGCGATTGCGTACGACACCCGTTACCGTTCACGGGATTTTGCCGAACTGTGCGCCGGGGTGATGGTCGCGGCTGGTTTCCACGTTTACTTTCTCGACGACTATCGTGCAACGCCGTTGCTGTCGTTCGCGGTGCGGAACAAGGGCTGTGACTGCGGCATCATGGTTACCGCCAGCCATAATCCGCCGAGCGACAATGCGGTCAAGGTTTACTGGTCCACCGGCGGTCAGGTCCTGCCCCCTCACGACAAGGAGATCATCGATCGGGTGATGGCCTGTCAAGAAATCCGATCGGTCCCGTTCAAGCAGGCGGTTTCCGATGGCAAGGTCAGCTTTGTCACCGAAGAGATCGACCGCGAGTACTTCGACGCCGCGGCCCCCTGCGGATTCGATGGGCCGCGGGAGGTCCGTGTCCTGTACTCCCCCTTGCATGGCGTCGGCACCTCGGCGGTGCTCCCGCTGCTGCAACGCGACGGGTTCAACGACGTGGAGGTTTACGGGCCGCATGAGGAGCCCCGCCCCGACTTTCCGAATGTGCCGGATCATGTCGCCAATCCGGAGAACGCGGCGGTGTTCGAAAGTCCGATCGAATACGCCAAGACGGCCATGTTCGATCTGATTTTGGCAACCGACCCCGACGCGGACCGGCTGGGTGTCGCCGCGCCGAAGTCGCTCGACCCCTCGATGCCGTGGGGCACTTTCAATGGCAACCAGATCGGGGCGATGTTGGCCGAGTTCATTCTCAGCAAACGCGTGGCCGCCGGAACGCTGTCCCCCGATCACTATGTCGTCAAGACACTTGTTACCAGCGAACTGATCCGACGGATCGCCGAATCCCACGGCGTGCGCTGCATCGGTGACCTGTTGGTCGGATTCAAGTACATCGCGGAAGTCATGGACCGCGAGGGTCCGGATCAGTTCGTGTTCGGAACGGAGGAATCCCACGGTTACCTGGTCGGCCAGTACTGCCGCGACAAGGATGCTGCCGTCGCCTGCATGTTGATGAGCGAGTTGGCGGCGGAATTGAAAAGCCGCGGTCAGTCGATGCACGATTATCTGGCCGAACTCTACCGCCGCCATGGCTACCACCGGGAGTTTTTGATCAACGTGATGATGGAGGGGAGCGAGGGGATGGCCGCGATGCAGCGGCTGATGACCGCGTTTCGCGAGACTCCTCCAGACCATCTGGCGGGGATCACGGTCGCTGACCTCCGCGACTACCTTCACGGACGAACGCGAACGGTCGAAACCGGGGTCGAGCTTCCCCTGGCAGGCCCCACCGGAAACCTCGTCATTCTGGACCTGGCCGAAGCAGGAAACTACGTCGCGGTACGTCCCAGCGGTACGGAACCAAAGGTCAAGTTTTACATCTTCACCCGGCTTCCCCCCGCAGAGTCCACCGACCTGGAGGCTGCCCACCAGATGCTGGCCTCCAGAACCGAGGCGATTGAAAACGACGTCCGCGTCTTCGCTCGACGG
>CAYWXT010000149.1:0-13677 GCA_964462125.1 uncultured Pirellulaceae bacterium
AAGGACCGCGCCGCATCTGCCGTGCTCATGACCGTCTCTCCCACTCGCCGCCAATTGTACGGTTCGAAACTCCTCACAGGCCATGATACCAAACCCACCAACCCGCGCACGGGCAACCCGGAAAAGTACGTCCGGCTCGCCGAGCCGGACCGTCACCGCCCCCTCAACGTGCCACGCACGAAGCCGAAAAGCATGTCCGGCTCGCCGAGCCGGACCGTCACCGCCCACTCGACCCGCGCACGCACGACGCACAACCCGCAGCGACTTCGGACCAACTTCTCACACCAATCCCACCAACTTGCGACCCACCCAAAACACGCCCAACAGACAAGTCAGGACGGCGAGCAGCGCCGGATGACTCCAGAGCTGAACGCGGCGGAGGGTCGGTTCCGGCTCGGGCAGCGCGGTGACCGCCTGCAGCACTTGATCCACGTTGTCCACGTCCAGCACGCGTCCTCCGGTCACGTGCGCGATCTCCTCCAGCACCTCCGGCCGCGCCGGTTGCCCCACCCGCTCGCCCAGTTCACCCTGCACAAAAAACGTCGACTCCAGCGTCGCACCGGTTTGCTCGCACGCCAACGTGACGCGATGTTCACCGGGTTCCTCCAGTTGGTGCGTCGCCGTGTAAGCCCCCCACTGCTCACCGCTGGAGGTCAGGCGGACCGTCTGGCCTCGTCCTGATGGAGGGACGATCCGGGCGGTCACATCGCCGCGCTGAACCGGTTCACCACCAGCATCCATCACCGTGGCCCGCAGGGCAACGTTCTTTCCCAACTGCGGCTGGTCAGGGGCGTGGTACAGTCGCATTGTTTCCCCTTTGGCCATGTTGCGGGCATAAGCCATCCAACGCACGACCTGGCCCCAAAACCGGTAGTGGTAACGGTCCTCCACTCCCTTGCGCCACCGCCATGCTCCGTCGGTGCCCATGAACAGCACCTTGCCAGCCCCAAAGGTCCGCGTGACCAACAATGGCAGCCGCCCATACGGGTTTGTCACGTCTTTGTGAACGGCGAGCACCTCACTGCCAGCGCGTGCTCGGATCACCGGTGCGTACCATTGGAATCCCGGCAGCCCATCCCAGACATCGAGGTTCTCTTCGTAAGTATCCGCCAAACGCGTCAGCAAGCTGCGGCGCCCCGCTTCGGTGAGCGCGAATTGGCTGGGCGTGCGTGATCCCCAACCATCGGGCTGGGCAGGATCCAGCACCACCGGCAGCAGATCGTCCAGTTCGGTGTCGAGCAACGACATCTGCCGGCCGTAAAGTCCCGGCAAGAACACCAAACCGCTGGCCTGATGCTCCACCACCCCCTGCAGCAACCGGCACTGCTCGGCGGTCAGCTGCTCTTCACCCAGCCCGACGTCGCCGAGGAACACGACGTCGTACTGGCCAATTTCATCCAGTCCTTGGGGGAACTCCTTGATGTAGTCGACACTCCCGCCGCCGACCTTGCTCAACGTGGGATGGAACAACAGGCAATCGAGCTGCACCCCGGGATCGCGCGACAAGGCGTTCCGCAAGTAACGGTATTCCCAGCGCGGAAACGATTCGACAATCAACACCCGCAGTTGTTCTTCACGGATCGCGATCGGTGCGGAGAGCTCGTTGTTCTCCGGCAGTGTCTCTTCAGGGTGCGGCGGAATTTCCAGGGTCAACGTGTAGTCGCCGACGGTTTCCGGCTTCCACTCGACGAACTCGTGGGTCCGTCCCATCGGAGCGATCCGGATCTCCTTGTTGACCGCTTCGCCGTCGGAGGTCCGGAGGGTGACGGTGGTGTCATAGTCACGGGGGAGCGAACTGTCGATCGTGAAGGGGATGCGAACCGCTTTTCCGACCACGCCGAAGGTCGGTGCGTCGAGACTCAACAGCTCCACATCGGGGAGCTTCACAGGACTGCCGACCGGGACAACAAAGACCGGGACCCCCCGCAACCGCAATCGGGAAGCCGCCTGCACCGGCGGCGGCCCCTCGTTCCAATCACCATCGGAAAGCATCACCACCCCGCGCAGGTTCGCTTCCTCCTGCAGCAGACGGGCCAGCGGTGCGTAGAGGTCCGTCGTCGCCTCGTCGTCCGCCGCCGGGAAGGACTGCAACCGCAGATCCAGCTGTTCCTGCAGCGGATCCCAGAAGGAAGCTTCCGTCAGTGGTTCGATCGCCTGATGACGAGAACGGAGCGACGAGGAGGTTCGTGCCGCCTCCGGTTCCGCGTTCGTCACGTCTTGCGTTTCCATGCTGGGAGAGACGTCCCACACAACAGCGAGTGACGGTCGCTGCTGCGGCCGGTACTCCTCCACCCACTCCGGTTGGTTCAGCATCCAGACGCCGAGCGCCACGGCGGTGAGTCGCAACAGCTCGAGACCTCCGACACCCCGGTGCCAACCACTCCGCCGCCACGCCACCCAACCCAGCGCTGCGGTGATCAACACCACCACCAACGAAAAGGCGAGCGACCAGGGGGTCCAAAGCAGTGTCAGCATCCGCGAGCTATCCATGGCCAATCCTGTGTCGATCTTTTCTTGTGTCCCTCACTCTCGTTGTCCTCCTCACGGCCACGCTCGGCGTGGCAGCGAATTTCCGCCCGCTCCGCGAGCACCGGCAAGCAGCAGCGAGCCGACGACACGACGACAGACTGGCTGCCTATGCTGGGTGGGCCTCTACAGGCTGGCAGCCTGTGCTACGGTTTGGCGGCGGGGGAGCGACAGGCCGGCTTCAATAATCATCGCCGAAATCATTGCGATCACGAACAGCCGCCACACCTCCTGGACCAACCCGCCATCACGCCCCGCTGCGGCATCGAAGCGAATGAAGTCCAAATCGCCAAACAACGACTCCAAGCGGTCGTCCTGCACCCGCGCCGGATCGTCCTCCTCCACCGGCCGATTGACCGCCACCAACCGTTCGCCATCGGCATACACGCCCGGCTGGTAAGGATACTCGCTGGACAAGACCTCCTCGGCCCCGACCAGTGGTTGCCAAGCGGCGGTCTTGTCGACTGCGTTTGTCATGCCCTCGCCCGTTTCCTCGTCCATCTCAGCGGCATCATCGGCGGTGCGGGCTGCGCCGCTGCGAAGTGCCTGCTTGCCGGCACTGACCTGATGCGTATGTCCCAGCGCCTCGCTGCCGGCCCGAAGTGCCCGCTGGACCATCACATAAAAGACAACCCCATCAGCCGCGAGCGATGAGTGCTCTGCCATCGGCGTGGTCGCGCAAAAGTACGCCGTGCCGCGGCCCTGCAGAACCCGCCCGAGCAATGCGTCACCGCCGCCGAGTGTTGCCAAGGGGGTGAAGTCGCCGGACATCGTCATTCGCTGCCGCAATTCGATCTGACCGACCGGCAATGCCGCTCCACTGGCCGTGTTGGTCAGCAGGTCCTGGTCCGCTCGCCACGTCTCGATCCGTTCCGATTCGGCATCGTTGATCCAACGCTGCCACTGGACGCCCAAGAAACGACTCTCGGCAGCGTTCGCTGTGGGGAAGAATATCGCCTGTCCACCCCGGGCGAGAAACGTTTCCACTTCGTCCGCCGCCTCCCCCTCCGGCAGCTGTCCATGCCACAACAGAAGCGAGACTTCCTCCCAGGGAACCGCGGCGACCTGCGCGCGCGAGGCGATCTCAGCCGTTGCCGTCACTTGCGGATCCGGTGACGCTGTTGCGGCCAGTTGCATCAACTCGGCGACCTCCGCCCGCTCGGCCACGATCACCGTGTGCCGAGGTGAAGGTTCATCGAAGACGAAGTAGAACTCGTTGTCAGCCGGATTGGAATCGGCGGGAAGCGAAACCACTCCCCAGCCCCGTTGCTGTCCGCGCGGCAGGGCGATGCGGTGATCCTGGAGCTCCGCCCGCGACCCGATGAGTTCCATGGGAACGACCGATCGTGTCCCTTCGATTTCGATCACCACCGGTACTTCCTGCCGCACATCGGACTCCCCGTGCCGGGTCAGTTGCAGCGACAATCGCAGCTCGGCTCCCTCGCTGGACTCAACGCGACGGGCGTCAGTCACCCGAACCGCGATGTTGTCAGGAGCCGTTTCGGGAAACGCGAGCAAGTGGAAACGCACCCCCTGCGGAAGACTTTGAAAATCGTCACGCAAGGTCTGCCAACGTGGACTGTCCGGGTTCCAGTCTGCCACCTGCAGGTCCGAAGCCATCCAGATGTCGGTGCTGCCCGGCCGATTGGCGCGGATGTAATCCCGAGCTGCAGACAACATGGCTGGCAAATCCGCGGAGCTGCCGGAAGGGGCGACCGCGGAGAGTTCCGATAGCGACTCGATCGCTTCCATCTCCTGCGGCTCGGTCCGCGCGCTGTCGATTACCCCCCACCGCGAAGCTCCCAGCGTCCGCAGCGTCTCGACCAATTGACCGGCTGCCCGAGAGAGTTTGGAAAGGTTGGTGCCCGCGTCATGCTGCTGCATACTGGGGGACCGATCCAGCAACACCAGCGTCGTTTCACTGCGGCTGCCGGCGGTCAGCCCAAACCAGCCACTGGAAAGCGGACGACTGACCGCCAACACCAGTCCAGCGATCACGGCGACGCGAAACAATAAAATCAACCACTGCCGCAATCGAGCGTAGCCCCGCGACATGCGATTGGCGGCGAGCAGGAACATCATCGCGGCCCAACGCGTTGATTGATAACGCCGCTGGTTGATCAGGTGGATGATCACCGGCAGCGCGATCAGCGGCAGGGCCGCCAACATCCAGGGCTGCAAAAAACTCATCGCACACCCCGTGTCCGCCTGCGGCCGACGAGAAAACGGGTCAGCACTCGTTCGTATCCCTCGTCCGTCCGCACGCGGTGGTAATCGATCGCTTGCTCTTGAACCACCGTCGTCATCGCTTCCAAGTACTCCGCCAACGCACGTTGGTATCGGTCAGCAATTACATTGGGCTCCGCAAAGACCGCAGGCCCTCCCTCCATGTCCAAGAACCGCATCGGGCGTTGAAAACGAAATTCAATCTCTTGAGGGTCGAGCAGATGGAATGCCGCCACGTCATGCTTGCGGAAACGCAAATGATCGAAACAGCTTCGCAGCTCTTCGGTCGGCAAAAACAAATCCGACAAAATCACGATCAACGCCCGCTGGCGTGTCGTCTCGGCCAATTCATGCAGCACGCTGGCCAGTTGCGTCGGGCCGCGGGCTTGTGTCGCTTCCAGGACATCAAAGAGATGTGTCAAATGCGCTGGGTTGCGACGCGGAGGGATGCTCTGCACGATCCCTTCGGCGACACAGCTCAGTCCGACGGCGTCTCCCTGTTGGATCGCCAAATAGCTCAGCGCCCCGGCAAGCCGCCGAGCATATTCCAACTTGGTGGTCTCCCCAGAGCCATATTCCATCGAGCCGCTGGTGTCCAGCACCACGCAACAGCGGAGATTCGTGTCCGCTTCGAACTCCTTGACATAAAACCGGTCTGAGCGTCCATAGGCTCGCCAATCCAAGCGGCGCAGGTCGTCGCCGGGGACATACTTGCGATACTCTGCGAACTCCACACTCGCCCCCCGATGCGGGCTGGCGTGCCGTCCAGAAACATTCCCCTGCATCGGCCGGCGGGCAAACAGCGGCAGCCCACCCAACCGAGCCAACACGCCAGGGTCAAGAAAGGTTCGCGCACGGTGATCGGGGATCATTCAACGTCCATTTGCAATTACCAACGGGCGACGAGACACTCCGATTGTACCGAGAACCCGGCGTGGGGTGGACGTCGAGTTGCCAGCGACGGCCCTCGCCGCACTATCCGGCGTGTAGGACGCAACGTTGGAGCGGAACGACACCAGTGATAGACTGCTTCAATTTCAGTTGCAGAATCGCCCCCCGACCGTGTGGAGGCTGTTGGATCAAGGACCAACGCGACGTGAATACGGAGCCGCCTCCCTTCCGACCGCGAAACAGTCTTCCTGCTTCCTCGGCGAAGTGAACGTTTGCTATGAGCACCGCGCCCCATTTCCAGCCGGTTTCCGTTCGTGATTACCTCGAAGGCGAGCGGGTTGCCCGGCGAAAGCATGAGTACGTTGACGGCGTCGTCTACGCGATGGTCGGCGGGACCGTGGCCCACAGCCGGATCGCTTCCAATGCCACGGTCGCCCTCGGAACGCAGCTTCGCTCACTGCGCTGCCAGGTCTTCAACTCCGATATCAAGATCCGCGTCCGCCAAGCTCACGGGACTCGGTTTTACTATCCCGACCTGTCGGTCGTCTGCCAGCCCAACCCACCGAGCGATCTGTACCACGACGCGCCGGTGGTGATCATCGAGATTCTTTCCGAGTCGACGCGTCGATTCGATGAGCATGAGAAGCGGGAGGCTTACCTGTCGATCGATTCGCTCGCGGTGTACATCCTGGTCGAACAGGCCTCCGCTGCAGCATTGGTTTTTCGCCGTGGAGAGAACGGCTTTCAGCGCGAAACCTACGCTGGCCGCGATGCGGTGATCCCACTCGCCGAGATCGGTTGCCAACTCGCCCTGACCGATCTGTACGAAAACGTCGAGTTCCCGCCGCCGGGGTCGGATGATGAAGAGGACGAGACTTAGCCGCCTGAGCCCGGTTGATGGCGACGGGCGTGGAAGCGCAGACCAGCCCGACCATGTTCCTGGATCTGAATCACATGCAGCTCGCCGTCGCCTGTCAGGACTGCGGCCAGTGAATCGTACTTGTCTCCGCTGATGGAATCCTCCGAGATGGGTTCGGGAAGATCCCAGGCCTGCAAACCTTCTTGCTTGACCTTCTCCACGAGCTGCTCGGTGGCGAGCGCGTCAACCTCGTAGAACCGACGCTGCTCCAGTGGCACCAAACGAGTGCCCCTGACACCGACCAATCGCATCCCGTCTTCGTCAAAGATCAAATCGCCACGGTCATGGCCCTGTTCAAGCCACTGACCGAGTTCGTTGAGTGACGCGTCCCTCCCCGGGGCACCTTCCACGCCAACACTGACAATGCCCGGTGTCGGATCGCTGAGAACGATCAGGATTCCCTGCTGATAGAAGTCGTTAATGGCATTCGAGCGTCCCTGGAATGACGCGGCGCGGCGAAACCCCAGCTGAACGCGACCCGATCGAATCCGAAGAGAGTGCGAAGGCTCATCAAATGCCGCGAGTTGCGGCACAGGAACGTCTCTGTCGCGATAGGCGATTCGATGGTACTCACCGACCAAATGATGCACGACGCTCAGGACCGCGCGATCCCCTTGGCGACCGCGGAACTCCTCCATCGCTTGCTGGAACGCTTGAAACTGATTCTCGCTCAGCGGTTCGTGGAAGACGGCTTGCAAAGGGTCCTGAAACTTTTCCTGCAATTTCGCCAATGCGCGGTTGGTCGCGAATCCGTCTCGGTCGAAGCTTTCCGGGGGATCTGGGAGTGAACGAACGTACTGCCGCATCCACCGCATTTGCTCCTCCAGCTTGGAACGATCGTCCTCGCCAAGGGATCGCTGCAAGGCCATGAACAGCCGCCACTGCAGCATCCGAATCACCGAGGGCAACTTGAGATAGTTCTCATCGCGATGAACCGAACCAGAGTCCCCCGGGTAGGGACCGTCAGGAAACTCAAGCTTCATGTGCCGGTCCAGCGCCTTACGAATGTGGGTGAAACGCTCTGGACCGGGTTCCCCGGCGCCGTGCGTCTTCACCAGCTGACGAAACTCGGCTTTGGTTTGTTGGCGATGCGCGTTGCTGGTAAACGGCAGTTGCGTGGCGACGCGAGTCGCGATGATGCGTGACCACTCGTCCAAGCTGACGGTTTCAGGAGTTTGAACTTCGACCCGAACCTGCGTGTTCAGATCCGGTGCCAATGAAACGTTCTCGAACGTCACCCAATAACGATAGGGTCGCAGGCGGTACTCGAATCGCGCGATGCGGGAACGGGGAATCGGAAAGCCGATGTGCGATTCGTTCTCAGTCGTACCCATACTGAAGGTCGACCGTTGCCGCTTCCCCTCGTGATCGATGGCATGAATTTCCCAGTGCGCCTGGTTACGAAGTGCGTTGATCGCGTCTCCGTCGAAGATAAGAACGGTGCCGTCGCGGTCGTCGGCCGGTTCCACACGCAGCGGTTCTACTTGACCGTACAGCGGTTTGAGATCAGCTGACTCCGGCAAGGGCTGCTCCACTTGCCCTTCGACGCTGATCGTCTGGATCGGCCCCAGCGGTTCGGTTGCGATTCCGACCCCGACAGAGGTCGTGGGTGTCTCAAACGGGCCGGCCGCGTGATCACCGACCCACAGCCCATCGGAGTAGACGGAGCCCGACGCTGCCGAGACGGAACCGTAGCCCGTCGTCACGGCATGGTCGCTCGGCAGTCCCCGTACCTCGATCCGGAACTCCCGGCAATCGGCCTGCTCGGGAGAGCCGGTCATGACCTTCACTCCAGACTCTTCATAAGGTCGTTTTTCCAACGGCGATCCATCCGGTTTCCACCAGCGCCGATCGGCAGACGGATGGAAGCCCACCCCGACCAGCTCGACCTCCACGCCATTGGGAAGAGTTACCTTGGCGGGGGTCGGCTGCGCATCATCGGCGTCCTGCTCGGCGTTGACGACGATTTGTGAGAGTGCCACCAGGGCGACCACGGTCGCGATACCGGTCCATGCCAGGCCTGGATGCCGCAGGCGCACCGCCGCGTGTTGCTCGGCGCCGAGCAACCGGCGAATGCGACCGCCCAGTTCCGAAGCCTGGCCGTCGGCTCCCATGGCGACCAGTCTCTCCAGGGACGGCTTCGCAGCAGTGATGCGTCGAGTCTTTGCGATGCGGACGATCTCCAGCAGCGTGGAAGCGTATCCCGAAGGGTCGCTGCCGGTTGCCAACACCAGATCGTCGCAACAGTTCTCCCGCTCACGCCGCATCTGGGCCGAGACGATCCACACGACCGGGTGAAAAAACAACAGCGCCTCGATCAGCCGCTGCAGAACGTTGACCAACGGGTCCCAGCGACGGATGTGGGCAAGTTCATGGGTGAGAATCGCTGAAAGTTGCTCCGGCGTCATGCCGCTGCTGAGCGATGCCGGCAACAGGATAGCCGGGCGGATCACGCCGACCACCGTCGGCACCGCCACCCTGTCGCACCAGGCAAACACCGGGGCCGATCGCATTCGCAGTACCGCGGCCCGGCGGGTGAGCAACTCGAGCAATCCAACATCGGTCACCGGTTGCGAATGCCGCCGCAATCGCCCGCCGCCGCGGAGCCCCAACAGGAGCCGTATCAACATCAACAGTACACCGGCAAGATAGACGCTCAGCAACCACGGTGCGAGGCGTCGCAAGAGCGGTTGAGACGCACTCGCCTGTGACCCGGTCACCTCGGTCGCTGTCCCCAAAGCGGATCGCTCCGATGGGAAGCCGTTTCGGTCATCGGCACCGGCAACGAATTCCGTCATTGTCGTTGTCGATTCCGAGTCGTCGGTCGCAACGCTTGGCGAACTAACTTGGGACGAATCGTCGAGCCCCGCTGGTTCATTGAGCACCGATGGTTCAAGCGACGCCAGACGAGGCGGATCGGACACGACCCAGGTGAACGTCAACACCGGGCAAGCCGCAAGGACAATGAGCGCCAGAAACAGAAGCCGATAGCGAGCCGCAGCTGAACGGCGGCGCAGTGCAAACGAGACGAGCCACACCAACACCCCGATGAGCACCCCTTGCCAAAGAAAGTGTCCAAGGGTGAGTACCAGTTGAGTGCAGAGAGGGGAATCGAGGAACGTTCTCATGACGTCTCCTTGGACTTTCGCTGGATCAGCTCTTCAAGCCGTTGAAGTTCCTCGGCGTCCACGTCGGTCGTTTCAAGAAGATGGATCATCGCCGTTGCGGCCGAACCATCGAAGACACGGTCGACCAGGTCGCGCACCATTCGCCGCGAAGCAGCCTGGCGTTTCAGTCGCGGTGAATAGACATAACTCGCCCCCACTTTCTTGCGGGAAACGTATCGCTTCTCCTCCATGATCCCCAGCATCGTCATCACAGACGTGTAAGTGAGGTCGCGAACCGCGGCCAGATGATCACGGATCTGGCCACCGGATAATGGCCCCTCATTCCAGAGAATCTTGAGGATCTCCAGTTCCAACTCCGTCGGATGCTTGGATGTCGGTCGGGCCACGCTGTGTCTCCGTTATGGTTCGAAGAGTCTCCGTTATGGTTCGAAGAGTCTCCGCTATGGTTCGAGGAGTCTCCGCTATGGTTCGAAAACACCACTGATCGGCCGCAATCGAATTCTCTAGATATCGAATTCCTTGGATTCTAGGAGCACAGGGAACCGCTGTCAAGCGACATCGTGGGCGAACGGGCTTCCGCCGCGAGCCGATGAGGACGACGAGTCGCAACGGTAGGACAGCCGTTTGCCAGCAGTTCCCGGTGACCGTCGCAATCCCAATTTTTGGGGCGAAGGTTCGAGATGATGCGGCGATACACGGATCACAAACCCAGCCAACGCGGCAGCCACAGACTGATCGCGGGGACGAAGGTGACAAACAACAGCGTGACCACCAGCGGCACCAGGAAGGGGAGGATCCCCCGGACCACGACCGGAAGCCGCGCCCCGGTGACGCTGCTCAAGACATACAGCACCAGTCCGACCGGCGGCGTGATCAAGCCGATCACCAGATTCAAAATCATCACGACGCCCAAATGCAGCGGGTCGACCTCGAAGTGCGTCGCTGCCGGCAGCAACACCGGGACGCAGATCAACAGCGCCGCGGTCGGCTCGAGCAACATCCCGACCAGCAGCAGGAACAGGTTGACCAGCAGCAGGAACAGGTAAGGGTTTTCGGTCAGTCGCAGCAGTCCATCGGCGACCAGTTGCGGTCCTTGCTCGCGAGCGATGATCCAACCAAAAAGGTTCGCGGCTGCCACGATCAGCAGGATCGAGCCGGTGGTCGTCGAGGTCCGCAGCAGCACCTCCCCGAGTCCTCGCCAGCTGAGTGAGCGATAGCACGCTCCCAGCACCAGCATATACATGACCGCTGCCGCAGCCGCTTCGGTCGGCGTAAAAACACCGCCCAAGATTCCGCCCAAAATAATCACGGGAGTGAACAAAACGGGGACCGCCGCCGCCACCACCCGCCATCGCTCGCCGGATGCCCACGAGTCAGGATCCAAAGTGGGCACGCCTGCCGTTTGGTAGCGCGACCGATCGGCTGCAAGCGGATGGCGACGGACATGAAAATAGACATGCACACACAGCATGGCGGCCAAGATCAATGCCGGAATCACCCCGGCGAAAAAGAGTCCGCCCACGGAGACTCCCGCGGTGACTGCATAGATGATTGCCGGGATGCTCGGTGGCATGATCGGACCGATCATCGAGGAGGCCCCGGTCAAGCCCAAGGAAAAGCCTTCGTCGTAACCCTCCTTGCGCATCGCCGGGACGAGCACCGCCCCCAGGCCGGCGGCATCGGCGATCGCCGCTCCGCTCATCCATGAAAACATCACGCTGCTGCCGACGTTGACGTAACCCAATCGTCCGGGCAACCGCCCCAGCAGCTGTGCCAACAGCCGAAAGATCCGGTCGGAAAGTCCGGCGGCATTGGTCAGGTAGCCGGTCATGATGAACAGCGGGACGGCCAACAACGGAAAGCTGTTGATCCCCGCCACGGTCCGCTGGAGCGCAACACCCAACGTGATGTCGGGGGAAAAACCCGCGTACATCAGGCAGGGCAACAGCATCGCGTGGGCGACCGGTACCCGACACGCCAACAGCACCAACATTCCCAAAATCAACAGCAGCAGCGTCACGGCGCGCCCCCCGGAGTTCCAAGTTCCGGACGATCTTCGGCTGCCCGATGCCGATCAGGTTCAGCGAACAATTGGACGGCGGTGTGAAACGACATCAAGGCCAAACCGAAGCTGGCGGCGGCATACCACAGACTCATGGAAACCCCGATCCCCGGAGAGCCGACCGGCCAAACACGCCATACGAACCGAAAGCCGCCGACCAGCAGCAGCAGGCAGGTGGCCAACACAAAACAGCCGGCCACGCGATCAAGCAGCCTCCGGCCCCGGCTGCCCAACCAGCGGGGAACGAGGTCGACCGTGATCTGGGCACGACGTGCGGTGACGAAACCGGAGGCGACGAAGGTCAGCCAGATCAAGGCCAACCGGGCCACCTCTTCACTCCAAGAGATCGGTGCTCGAAAGACGTAACGGGCAATCACCTGGGCCGCCAGCGTGACCACCACGACGATCAACAGCATGACCGCCACGGTTTGCTCCAGCCGGACCAGACGCTCCGCCAGAGACAACAACCGTGAACGCCAGGGACTCGTTTTCATCAATCCGATCGCTGGGTGGAAGGCGTCACCGAGGAGACCTTGAGGTACGGATCCACCGCCCTTGACGTCCCACTTTGGGGCGAGCGCCGATCGGCGGCAATCTCTCGATAAAGTTTGCTGAAGGGGAACCCGCCGGAGAAATACTTTCGCGCCCGTTGCTCGAAGGCCGCCACGTCGACGTCCTCAATGATCTCCATCGTCCCTTCCGCCTGCCACCGCTCGAGCAGTTCCGATTCTTGGCGACGGATTCCTGACAAAACGTTTCCCCGCAGCCCGACGACGGCCTGTTGCAACGCCGCTTGCTCGGATCCCGTCAGTGCTTGCCAAACCTGCTCGTTGATCAGCAGCTGGATCGAGGACTGGATGTGCCCCGTTAGACTCAGGTATCGCTGGACCTCATGGAAGCCCTTGGCATGAATCACCGGCACCGGGTTCTCCTGGCCATCGGCGATCCCTTGCTGAAGCGCCATGTAAACTTCCGAAAACGCGATCGGCATCGGACTGGCCCCCAAGGCCTTGCCCGACGCTTGCCAGACCGTGGCCGCTGGCAAGCGTAATCGGAAGCTGCGCAAATCATCAGGATGCCGAATCGGTCGATTGCCCGTCACATGCCGAACCCCATAGGGCCAGGTTGCCAGGACGCGAACGCCGAATTGGTCGCGGAGTTGGTCCCAGTGGGGTTTCATCACCGAACCATCGGCAACCCGCAACATGTGCTCTTGGTCCTCGAACGCATAGGCGGCGTCAAAGACCCCCAGCGGTGGATGCCACATCGCCAGAAAGGAAGGCCCAGCGATCGCCAGATCAAGCTCGCCCGCGACCAACTGCTCCAACAATTCCGATTCGCTTCCAAGCTGCGCCGCCGGATAGACCGCCAGCTCCAAATCGACGTCCGCCTCCTGCAGGCGATCGTTCAAATGGGACGTTCCGAACGCATGGGTCGGACTCTTGACCTCGTAGACATGTCCCAGCCGCAACCGCCGCGGTCCGTCGTCTTCGATGATCTCGCCACAGCCGCTTCCCAGCAGACACATCAGAGCGCAGATCAAGCCGCCTGCCGGCACGCTCACCGCTGGACAAAACCTGCTGAGCTGCGTCCCAGCCTCCGTCGGAGTCGCGGTCTGTCGCTGGCATCGCATCGTGGAGGTATCCGTGATTCCGGTCGCCTTGGCCCTGGTCGCTTGTCGCAGCTTGCTTTGTAGCTACCAGAGCGGTTCTTTGTAACGGTGCGGCGCAAGCCGCCCGGCGTTTTCCGGGACATTGCACGTTCGCCAGTTCCTCCAGCGGCGGGGAGAATTCTGCCGATTGCTTCAACTTTGCCGGTTATGCCGCCGATACCGAATGTGTCGATGTGGTTTTCGCGACAATCGGGATTTCGATCATGGTAATGGCGAGGAGATGGGGCGTGGGCTTTGCGGCCAGTCTGTTGCT
>CAYWXT010000150.1:0-13408 GCA_964462125.1 uncultured Pirellulaceae bacterium
CGTCTTGAGCCCGTGGCCCAGCGGGCCAGATCGGCCGCAGGGGTATCGAAGCGGACCGCGTCAAAGTCGATCATTCCGGTGACCTGTCCGTGGAGCATCAGCAGGTGCTCGCGATGAATGTCGCGGAGTACGTACTGGGTCGGCAGCGGGCGACGACGGTAAGGCTCCAAATCACGGCGAATTCTGACGGTCACCGATTCCCACTGAACGAGGAGAAGCCGCCGCGCCCGGCCGATCGATTCGGTCAACGCGAACCGGTCGGCATCGGTCTCCTCGCTGGGCTCAAACGAAACATCAGGCCAACGACCCCGCGGGGCCAGCCCCTGCAGGTCCGCCAACGGCTTCGCCAACTCAGCGAGTCGTTGGAGTCGTGCGAGCACCGCCGGGGGCGGTTGAATCGGGCATCCCAGCGTCTGAACCACTTGGTGAAACTGTCCGACCGCGGCGGATCCGACTGCAATCTCCGCGGCGGACGCAAGGCCCGGTAGCGGATGGCCGGGCAGCCACTGGGCCACCTCCCAAACGGCCCCGCGGCTTTCGATCACCGTTGATCCAGCGGGGCCGTAAAGGGCTGGTACAAACTCGCAACCGTTCTCCCGAGCCGTCCGCATGACGCGATGCACCTCGGCGAGGCGAGCAGCGGTGGTCGGTTGTGGCCAGCGTTTCACGGCATAGGCTCGCCCGTCGGCGGCGGTGCAGCGGTAAAGGCTGGCACCACTCATCCCCGCTCGGATCGGCTCGATCGACACAGCCCCCGGAGGACCCAGCGCTGACTTGGCGATGCGAGAAACCATGGCGACTTCGGTCAAGGTCATCGAATCAGCAACGTCCAGTTGTCACCCGGGATCGCTCAGCGGCAGGGTTACGATCGCCTCGGTTCCCCGTCCGGGTTGGGACCGGAACTCAATTTCGCCCCCGAGACGCAAGACCACGTTCCGGGTCAGGAACAGGCCCAGCCCGATCCCACCGCCAGGCTCTTTCGTCGTGAAAAACGGGTCACCGGCTCGACCGAGAACGTCATCCGTCATTCCTTGGCCGGAATCGAGCACCGTTAGCCGCAGCCTTTCACCAATGATTGTGGCTTCCAAGCAGACGCGACCGTCATGCCCGCTGGCGTCCAACCCGTTGTGAATCAGGTTGCGGATCGCCTGAGCCACCGCCTCTTGCGGCAGCCAGAGCGGATGACTTTCCACCTGCTCCTCCGCATCGATTACCTCGACGCGGTGGGGGTCCCGAACACCGTCGAGCGTCGCGTCGATCAAATCGCCAACGGTGGTCCGATCCCAACGTTGGGCCATCGAATCGCCGGCGGCCGATCGCATCCGATGCAAGATTTGCCGGCACATGTCGAGCTCGCCGTCGATCAACCGCAGGTCCGTGTCGACCGACTCGGGCTTCTCGATCCCCTCCAGATGCCGCGACAACTCACGGACAATCACGTCGATCGTCGATAGGGGCGTGGCCAGCTCATGAGCGGCGCCAGCGGCCAGGGTGGTCAGGCCTTCGAGCCGATGACTGGCGGCCCGCTCGGCATGGGCTCGCAACAACAACCGCTCCCGCTGCCGAAGCTCACCGGCGGTCCGGGTGACGAAATAGGTGACAACACTCGAACAGGTCGCAAAGGCGAGCATCAACCCCACCGTTCGCAGATCGAAAATCCCCCCAACCCGCTCCACGCTCAGACCCTCCACCGGCAGCGACTGGTGGAGCAACAGCGTGTAGCCGGCAATCGCCAACGCAGTCAGGCACCAAGCGCCGCCAGGACGAATGATCACGCCACCGACCGCTAAATTGACAAAGTAAAAAAAGCTGAACGGGTTGTCCGCACCACCGCTGAGATAAAGCATTGCCGTCAGGGTCGCCAGGTCCAGCAGCATGAGCGCCAGCGCGACGCGCCGCGCCGCCAGCTGGGATCTGCCCAGCCCTTCCAATTCGCCAAACTCGCCGCCATTGACCGCTCCGCTCGGGACTGCACCGACCAGCGCCGACCACGCTTGCCACGGAGCCTCCCCAACCTCTCGCGACCCCTCAGCCGGCCGCTGCTGTAGACCACTCTCAAGAGGAAATCGGCTGAGCCAATACCCGTAAGCCACATTGGTCACCAGCGTCAGCGCCACAAGCAACAACAGGGAGACGTAGGGCAGGTCGATGCCGGTGGTGAGCCGGGCGACCATGATCGTCAGTAACTGGCCGGCGATCGCGAACGATCGTAGATGCAGCAACCAAGTCGAGGAACCGAGTCGGGCCGGTGCGATCAGGGGCACAGGACATCCTGACAATGAGGTGCGAAGGTCTTTCAGGCCGTCGACCAAGCACGGCGTTTCGGGGAATAACCCGATTCGCCAACGCTCAACTGTTTTCCGGCTCGTTGTACCACACAACCGACCACAAATCGCATCTTCATTCCCAGCAGGAAAGCACTTCGCCCGACTTCCCTAAAGCCCCCCGAGCAGTCGTCATCGGACCCGATTGCTTTACCCCAAAGAGCCTGGGCTACTGATCTAGCACCGCCGCCCCTCGGTTGTGTAGGGTCAACTTTACCATTGAAACCGATTGGGTGTGAGATCCCGGGTGTGGCGGTTAGGGGGCGGCGACCAGCTCTTGGAAAAAAGGGTCAACCGCCAGCGTTCACTGCGGCGATATCCACTCCTAGGCATGCGGCATGGAAGTCGCCACGTAAATTACAGGGAAGCTGTCATGAACATCGAACGACGCCAGTTTGTCGCCCTCTTTGGCTCCCTCGCAGCCACCGCGGCCGCCCGATCGCTCCGCGCCGATGACCCGCGATTGGCCGAACCGGTTCACCGGGTGGCGAACGCCTCGAAACGCCCCGACGACGGCGATGAGGCCCTGGGCCGGGCCCTCGATATGGCCGAGGATGCACTGGAAAACAGCCGTAAGAACATCGATGACTACACGGCCGTATTGGTGAAACGCGAGCTGATCGGCGGGGTGCTCGGCCAGCACGAGTACATGCTCCTGAAAATGCGGAATCGAAAGGTTCGCGACGGCGAATTGACGCAACCATTCAGCGTCTACCTGTCGTTCCTGAAGCCCGCCAACGTCAAAGGCCGCGAGGTGATCTACGTCGAGGACCAAAACGACGGGAAAATGGTCGCCCACGAAGGTGGCTTCAAAGGCAAGTTTCTGCCCACCGTCACGGTTCCCCCCGACGGGAGATTGGCGATGCGCGGCCAACGCTATCCGTTGACCGAAATCGGCGTGGAAAACCTGATCGAGAAACTCATCGAACGAGGCACAACGGCGAGCAAGTTCCCCGATGTCAGCTGCGAGTTTCGCAAGGGAGCCCGGCTCAAGGACCGAGACTGTACCGTGATCCAGGTCACCCTGCCGACCCGCCGCCCGGAGGCCGAGTTCCATAAAGCTCAGGTCTTCATCGACGACGAGCTGAATCTTCCGATTCGCTACATCGCCTACGACTGGCCGAGCGGTTCCGGCGAGTCAGGCGAGGTGCTCGAGGAGTACAACTACCTCAATTTGAACGTCAACGTCGGCCTCACCGACAGCGACTTCAACCCCCGAAACGAGGCTTATAATTTTTACTCCTAAGGGGTGACCAGCCATCACGGCCGCCATGGCTCGGGGCCGTCATCCTTGGCACGCAAGAACTTTGCGTCGACCGATTCGTACCAAGAATGCAATTTGGCCCGCATCTGCTCGACACGCTCCGGCTGCTGCTCGGCAACGTCGCTTCGCTCCCCCGGATCGCTGGCCAAGTTGTACAGATGTGCCCGGCCATCTTCGAATCGTTCGATCAGTTTCCAATCGCCCGTCCGAATCGCCCCACCCGGGAACCCGCCTTGGTTGGAATAGTGGGGGTAGTGCCAGTAGAGGGCGTCACGATCGATCGATTCTTCGCCGCGGAGCAATCTCGTCAGGTCAACCCCGTCGAGGTGCTGGTCGGGCCGCAACTCGCTGCCGATCAGACTGAGCAAGGTGGGGTAGAAGTCGGTACTGGTCACCGGCACGTCGCAAACGGTGCCAGGCTGTGACACGCCGGGGGCATAGATCATGAACGGCTCCCGGATCCCCCCTTCGTAAAGCCAGCCCTTGCCGCCGCGGTACGGCAAGTTACTGGTCGGCGACCCTTCGCTGGTCGACAACCCGCCATTGTCGCTGACGAAGCAGATGATCGTATTGTCGAGTTGGCCCGTATCCGCGAGCGTGTCGAGTACCTGACCGACGGCGAGATCCATCGACTCGACCATCGCGGCGTAGACCGGATGTTTCTGCACGGTGCGAACTTGCCGCTCCTGATCGGCGTCCGGCCAGACCTGTTCCTCGGGCCCGAACTCCGTGACGTTCTCCAACCCGAGCCGGCGGACCTTGCGACGATATTTCTCCACCCGCTCCTCAGGTGCCATCAACGGCGTGTGGACCGTGTAGAAGGAGAGATAGGCCAGGTAGGGTTCGTCGCCGGCTTCGCGGATGAAGCGGCAGGTTTCATCGGCAAGCCGCTGCGTCAGATGTTCGCCCTCCGGCCCGTCCTCCAATCGCGGATTGCCGTACGGGGAAAAGTACTTCCCTTTCTGAAACGGGCCGCCCCGCGAATGGCCGCCGCGATTGATGTCGAAACCACGGTTTTCCGGCCAGTACTCGGCGGTCGGACCGAGGTGCCACTTGCCGGCAAAGAATGTACGATAGTCCGCTTCCTTGAACGCATCCGCCAAGGTGACCTCGTCCAGCGGCATGGTGTTGTTCAGCGGTGCAGGATCGAACTGGCCTGAACGGGTGCCGGAGAAAAAGTTGGTGGCATCGACGCGACTGGGATAGCGGCCCGTCATGATGCTGTAGCGCGTCGGCGAGCAGACCGGGTTGGCAACGTAGCCGTCGCTGAAGCGAACACTCATCGACGCCAGCCGATCGACGTTGGGGGTCTCGTAGAACGTCTCTGGGTTGTATGCCCCAATGTCCATGACGCCGAGGTCGTCCACCAAGATGAACACGACATTGGGCTTTTCCGCCGCCGTGGCGAACGTGGCGATCGAAAGCAGACAGACGGTCAAACAGGTGCGAATCATCGAGCGAGCTCGCCGGCGGGGTTGAGAATCAGGGACTTCCCCACCAGCCTAACTCAGATGAGCCGCCGCTGCGTCTCCGGGGCTCGGTTGGCACCGACCGGTGCGTTCGCTACAGATTTCCGCGAACCAACGACTCAAAACTGTCGAGATCGATGGCGGCGGTCAGCGACGAGTCGATGTACTGCCGGCGGGCCTCCTCGATGATCGCTTGGCAGTCCATCGGCTGGGCTGCGTTGACGCCGTAAATTTCCATCTCGAGCAAGACCTCCTCGCGGCACCCCAAGGCCAATTCCGTGAAACCGTCGATGTCCAGCCCGAAGTGGTCGCCGAGCCAATCCCGGCAATGCTGGACGGCGCCGGAATTCCTCTGCCATAGGGCGCCGTCGAGCAACACGCCGCCGTGGGTCGCCAACGCCATCGGGGCGCTGGCCGCGTCGCTGTGATGCTGGCGGATCGCCGTCAGCGTCGCTGGAGGGAACTCCCAACGTTCGAGCAATCGGGCGGAGACTTCCGCATGGTCAAACCCGTAGCGCGATCGTTCCGCTGCGGCCAATTTGTCCCCGCGATGGTCGCGAAAGAGGTTCAGATACACTTCGCCGTCCGCCTGGGCCAACACCAAAGAACCGACATCCGCCAACAAGCCTGCCGTGTAAACGTCATGCCGGTCGACGTTGGGCAACCGCTCGCTGAGTCGGGACGCACCGATCGCGGTGGCCAAAGCACTTCGCCAAAAATCGTTGTACAGAGCCTTGGCAGGGCCCGCGGTGAAGGTTTCGACGATGCTGAAGGTCACGGCGATCAGCCGCACCGTCCGCTGCCCGAGCAACGCGATCGCCTGGTTCAAATTGGTGACCGAGGTTCGCAGACCGTATCGTGACGAATTGACGACCTGCAACATTTTTGCCGACATCGCCGGGTCACGTTGGATGCAGTCGACGATCTCCCGCACGTCGAACTCCTCCTCGCGCGTCAAATTCAACAGCGACCGTGCCACCTCGGGGGGCGAGTGCAGTTGCTGGGCCTGATCGATCAAGGTATCGACAGCGGTGGCGTTGCTTTGTTGCGGCATCGGTGCGGGAGTCCGATTGGATCGATGAATGATGGTTAGAAGACGCTCGCTCCACATTCACCCTAGCTCACCTTTCTTCCCATAGCTCATGCAATCAACACATCGGCACAGTGCTCATCGACGCGGCATCCCGACCGACCCGACCGAGCTGGCTGTATTCTCGCCGAATGTGCAATCAACGAGGGTTCCGGGCGAAATGCTTTGTCGCCGACGTCGCGGAGACGTCTGGTCGCGCCACCAACGCGCCAGACGTTCTGCCGCCAACAAAGCCCCCTTCACCGCAAAACCGGAAAGGTGGTTCCTGCCATGTGCAGTTGCCTGTGATGCACAACACGTCCTATCCAGCCACAGCCCACTGACCACTGACCACGAACCACGAACCACGAACCACGAACCAAGAACCAAGAACCACGAACCAAGAACCAAGAACCAAGAACCAAGAACCAAGAACCAAGAACCAAGAACCAAGAACAACTGCCCCCTACGGCTCTACCCGCTCGCCGCCGGCCCGAGTGATCCGCTTGGCGAGCTCCTCCCAGTCAACTGGATCCATCGCGTGAACCGACCCGTCGGCCATCAGGTAATTCAGCGGTTGACCTTTGAACGGAGCCGCCTGCTTGGCGTCCTCCGGCTTTTCGTATGGCAGATCCTGCGGTTGGGTCCAAGGGACTGAAGCTCGGCTCTCGACGATCAACAGCGTATTGGTAGTGCCATCCTGCAGGTCACGGAACTGATGTCCCTCTTTCTCGCCAAGGGCCGACTGCTTGCCGGCGAAGCCCTGGTAGTGGGTGAGGCCCACTTCGGAGTCGCCCGGTTCGGGGTCACCTCCAAAAGGATCGTCCGCTCCAGGTGGATCCGCGAATGGACTGCGATACACCTCCGGCATCTCCGAGAGCAGCGTCTGGTTATGCTCGCTGTCCCACGGCTCATGAAAGCGGTATTGTTCGTAAAGCTCGCTCTCGCCAATGAACGGCAGAATCGCGACCCGCCAACTGAAAGGTTCGACCTCTTTCTCGTCGACCCTCCGAGCCCCCTCCAGTTTTCCGGCCGAAGCGGGAAAACTTCCGTAGGTGTCGTGGAAGTTATGGAACGCCAGTCCGATTAGCTTGAGATGGTTCTTCGACCTTGTCTGCAGAGCGGCCTGCAGGGCGGCGTCGACGGCTCTCAATGAAAGCGAATCGGTACGTGAACCCTGCATCGGGAGCGCTCGCAACAGTTGAGCGATCGCCATGGTCATTCCCGGGTCCTTGCCGCGGAGCAACTTCCGTGCGTCATCCATCGTTCGCGGAATGTCGCCCTCTCGCTCCAGGACCAAGACTTCGCCGACGAACGGGGAGCCGTCATCACGATCTGCTTGGGGACGTTCCGTGACACCCTCAGGAATGTCGCGTAACTGGAGCACCAGTTCACCCCCTGGCCGGAATTTGAATTGACCGACCTTTCGCCGTCGCTCCGCCTCCGCAAAATCGCCCTCGATCGTCTCGTACAGAGTGATTCGTGATCGTTCTCCGTCCTGATCTACGGAATACTCGCCGCTGCTAACCTGGCCAGTGCCGTAGCTCAAGTGGTACTTGTCCCGCTCGAAAGCAACCACCATCGCCAAGCGGCTCGGATCGCGACCGGTCACGTTCATGCTGACCACCTGCCAAACGCCGAGCAGCCGTTCGTCCGTGCCCTCGTCAACGCCTCCTTCACCGACCCCGAACCGCTGACCGAACGTGCCCATACTGGCATTCTCACTCCGCTCTCTTGAACGCCGATACGTCTGCAGTGCCTGGCCAACCCATTCAGGTTGTCCTTCTGCCAGCGCGACCACTCCGGCTTCCGTGCGTGGAATGTCACCGACACGTTCAAGCTCGACCAACATGGGAAAAATATCCATCGGCATCGCCCCCGCATCAGCTGAACGAGACTGTCCAGACGTGAACTCCAAGGTCGCCTTTTCCTCGCTGCCCAGCTTCACGAATCCACGTACCTCGACTCCGGTCGGAAGTACCGCGAACTGAATCAGGCTGATGGAATCCCGATCATCGTGCGACAGACTGAAGACGCCCGCTTCCGTAGGCTTCCCCTGACGGAAAGTGGAGACCCGGCCACCGTCGAAGAAGAACAGCCCCTCGTTGACGTTGACGTCGACCGCGCTTCCCGCAGCGTGCTGAGAAACAACGCGCCAGACGCCCTGCAGCCGCGATTGATGCTCCATGAGGGTTTCCCGGGCGTCATCATCTTCAGCGCTGCTGGGCGTGTTCGCCCGCCCCGGTTCCTTCCCACCGTCGCCCTCTGGCTGAATTTCGATGTCGCTGGCGTCGGGGACGGTCATCGAGATCTGCGAGCCGTCCGGTTTTTTGATCGTGATCGTGATCCCGCACAGA
Source organism: uncultured Pirellulaceae bacterium (assembly GCA_964462125.1). Taxonomy (GTDB): domain Bacteria; phylum Planctomycetota; class Planctomycetia; order Pirellulales; family Pirellulaceae; genus JAWLFY01. The sequence continues at coordinate 8,484 of CAYWXT010000150.1, forward strand.
AATCCGACCAGGAGCCCGAGCAATCCCGCCGCGATCGCGACCGAGAGGGGGACCCGTCGCCGCGGTTTCCCTTCAGCTTGCGGGTTTGAGATTGCTGGCGTTTGCGCCGTCTCTCTGTCGCGCTGATCGCGCGTCCGAGCCTCGGCGACCAGATGTTTCAAGTCACTCCCGTCCGCGAAAGCGGCAAGTGTTCCGGCGACCGCTTGCGGACTCTGCGGCCGCTTGTCTGGATCCTTGGCCAACAGCGACTCGACCAGCTTGATCAGTTGTGCCGGCGCACCGGGTAGGAAATCCGCCAAACTCGGCGGCCGCTGCGAGACGTGCGCCGTCATCTTGGCAAACGCGGTCGAGTACTCACGACCGGTGAACGGAGCTCGGCCGGTCAGCAGCGTGAACAGCGTGCAGCCGAGGGAATAGAGGTCGGCGCGCACGTCGACCGAGCGGCTGTCGGTGACCTGCTCCGGCGCCACGTAGTCAGCCGTCCCCATCGTCTGCCCCGTGCCGGTCATCCCCGCCCCAGACATTTCCGCCTGTTCGTCGCCGTCGATCTGAAAACGGGCCAGCCCTAGATCGAGCAGCTTCACCTCGCCTGCTTGGCTGAGCATGATGTTCGATGGCTTCACGTCCCGATGGACGAAACCTTGGCGGCTGGTGTAGTCGAGCGCCGCGGCGACTTGACGACCGATTTCGCAGGCGTCAGCGACGGCCAGCGGTCCGATGCGGGAGACCAACTCGCCGAGATCGAAGCCGTCGATGTATTCGGTCACCAGCACCGCCGTTCCGTCGACCTCTCGGGCATCGTGGGCGGTGACGATGTTGGGGTGACTCAACTTGCCGACCGCGCGCATCTCAGCGTCGAATCGATCGCGCATCCGCGGGTCCGCCAGCCGGTGGCCGGCCAAGATTTTCAACGCCGCCTCCCGCCTGAGCTTGGTGTGCCGGGCGAGAAAAACGGTCCCCATCCCGCCACGCCCCAACGGCCGGACGACTTCGTACTCTCCGATCGTTTGCGGCAAACGGTCCGAGAGGTCATCGTCGGTCGCCTCGCCCCCCTTGGCCAACGCCCCGAGCGCCTTAGCGACTGCTACCTGGCAATCGGGCTCGTCGTCGAACACGGCCAGCTCATCGGGTTCGCGGAGCGATGTAATCAGCGAGTCCTCCCCGTCCTGGATCGTCTCCAGTTCCGATGTGCACGCCTCGCAGCTGCGGACGTGGTTAAAGAGTTCGTCGCTCTGTTCGTCACTCAGCCGCCCGTGGGCCAAGGCCTGCAAGCGTTCAGCGGTGGGGCATTGCGTCGCCATCATCATCGGTTTCTCCTGTGAATCGCCAGTTTACGAGCGTGCGGGGCAGGGAAGGAAAGATTTCCCCCCAAGAGAAGAACGCAGGTGTCTGACACGAGATGTTGCGCCAGATTCTCGTTCCCACGCCCGCCCCCTCCCTCGCGCACGCTCGCCTCCCGCGCGCACGCCCCCATCATCCCTCCGTTCGCCCAATGCCGTCCGTTTTGGAACGGCACAGGCTAGCGGAAATACAGCAGCGAGCGAGCGAGTTGCAGCCAGGCGGCTCCCGCCGGGTCGCTCATATCAAAGCCCTTGGTCGGAACGAAGGCGCGGCGGCGGTCGACGATCCGTACGGGAACCGAAGCCCGCTCGGAGAGCTGTTCGATCCGCCGGCGGTCGCTGTAGTGCAATACAAGAAAACGGGGGTCATTCGTGATCGCGCCGATTTGCCAGGCGGCGGCGTCGAGTTTGAGCTCCGACAACTCCAGCATCCGCTCGGCCGGCGGCGGCAGCGCTCCGAACCGATCGAGCAGTTCGTCTCGAATCTCCACGATCTGGCCCGCCTCGCCAATCTTGGCAATCCGCCGATAGAGATCGATTTTGTGCCTCATGTTCGGCACGTAGTCGTCGGGCAAATAGGCCTCCACCGGCAGATCGATGTCGACGTCGGCGGAAAGTCGCGGCGGCAGGTTCTGAACCTGGCGGACGGCGTCCTCGAGAAGTTGACAGTACATCTCGTAGCCGATCGCAGCGATGTGCCCGCTCTGTTGGCTGCCGAGCAGATTGCCGGCGCCGCGAATTTCCAAGTCGCGCATCGAGATCGCGAAGCCGGCCCCCATCTGGCTGAATTCTTCGATCGCCCGCAGACGCTGGCTCGCCTCCGGCGTCAGGTGCTTGCGGGGAGAGACCAGGACATAGCAATAGGCTTGGTGCTTGTAACGTCCGACGCGGCCCCGCAGCTGATGCAGATCGCTGAGTCCGTAATGGTCGCCCTCATCGACGAACATCGTGTTGGCGTTCGGGATGTCGAGCCCGCTTTCGATGATCGTCGTGGCCAGCAACAGGTCGAACTTATGCTCGATGAAATCGACCATCACCCGTTCGAGTTCGCCTTCCGCCATCTGCCCGTGCCCGATCCCGACCCGGACTTCCGGGGCCACGTCGCGAATTTTCTCGGCGATTCGGTGCATGTCGCCGATGCGGTTGTGGACGAAATAGATTTGGCCGCCCCGGTTCAGCTCCCGGACGATCGCCGTCCGCATCCGTTTCTCGTCCCACCGTGTGACCTGTGTTTCCACCGCTAACCTTTCGGCCGGCGGGGTTTCCAGGTTGCTGATGTCGCGCACGCCGACCAACGCCATGTGCAGCGTCCGCGGGATGGGAGTGGCCGACAGGGTGATCACGTCGACGTTGCTGTGCCGCGTTTTGAGTCGTTCCTTCACCTCGACGCCGAAACGTTGCTCCTCGTCGATGATCAAGAGTCCCAAGTTGGCGAAGCTGACGTCCTTGCTGGCCAGGCGGTGCGTTCCGATCACGATGTCGATCTTACCCGCCTTGATCTGTTTGACCGTTTCCCGCTGCTCGGCCGCACTGCAAAATCGGCTCAACTTGGCGATCTCCACCGGGAACTCGGCCATCCGATTGCGGAAACTGTGATAGTGCTGCTCGGCCAACACGGTCGTCGGGACGAGCATGGCGACCTGGTAACCGCTGAGGACCGCCTTGAACGCGGCGCGCATCGCGAGCTCGGTCTTGCCAAAACCTACGTCCCCACAGATCAGACGGTCCATCGGCCGGCTCGATTCCATGTCGTCCTTGATCGCGTCGATGGCGGTCAGTTGGTCGCGGGTCTCGGTGTAGGGGAAACTGGCGTCGAATTGCTTTTGCCAAGCGGTGTCGGGGTCAAAGCTGATGCCACGGCGGGCCATGCGAGCGGCTTGCATCTCGAGCAGCTCGCTGGCCATATCGGTGACGGCGGACTCCGCCGCCTTCCGCTGGGATTTCCAAAGCTGCCCCCCAATCTTGGCGAGCTTCGGCCGATTCTTAGTCCCCCCGACGTACCGCTGGACCAGACTGATCCGGGAGGCGGGGACGTAGACCTTGGTCCCGCCGTCGAATTCGATCACCAAGTGTTCGAGGTGTTGGCCACCCTTTTCGATCTGCTCCAGGCCGCGGTACAGCCCGATCCCGTGGGACAGGTGCACAACCAGATCCCCAGGCTCGAGCTGCATCGAGCTGTCGATCGGTTTGCCGCGAGCTCGTACCTTTCGGCGGCGGACCGGGCTGCGGTGAAACAGCTCCGCCCCGGTCAGCACCAGGACACCGGCATCGACCAGCCGGAACCCACCGCTGAGATCGGCCACCTGCAGCTGCATCCGACCCCGTCGTGCCGCCTCGGTCTCCCGCAACAGTTCGCTCAGCCGCTCGGCATCGGCGGGGGTGTCGCCGACAACGATCACGTCATGGTCGGCGGCAACCTCATCGACACGCTTGGTTGTCTCCTCCAGCGCCCCAGCGAAACTGTCCGCCGAGCCGGACCCCAGGTCGATCACGTCCCCCCCACCCGACTCGGCAAGCGACGTCGCCGTGACCACGCGATGGCTCTTGAGCGACGCGAGCAACTCGGGCAGGTCGACGAATCGCGAGGGGTTAGCGGTCCGGGCAAGAAGGGCCTGGGCCGACCTCTGGGCCTCGGCGGGGTCGACCAGGACGATGATGGTGTCGTCGGGAAGGTAATCCGTGATCGGGCCCACGCCTCGCGAGGCTGCCGCCCGGCCGTCACCAGGCTCCGCAGCCTCATCCGGTTCCGGTTGAAATTCACCGCCGATCGCGGCCACCTTGATGTGGTCTCGCGACTCGATGCTCCGTTGGCTCCCCGGATCAAACCGCCGGATCGATTCGATTTCATCCCCGAACCACTCGACACGAACTGGTTGGGGCTGGTCAGGCGAATAGACATCAAGCAGGCCGCCGCGGGTGGCAAACTCCCCGGGGAACTGGACCGCGGTCGTGGCGGCAAACCCCGCTTCGGCGAGCCAGCGACGCACCTCCTCCGGTTCAATCAACTGGCCGACTCTCAACGTCTGGGTCGAGTTCGCCAGCCGCTCCGGGGTCGGTACCCGCTGCATCGCGGCCCCGACATAGGCGGTCACCACCAGGGGCTCGGGGGAACTCGAATCTCGCCCCCGCAACTGCTGCAAGACCTGAAGCCGCTCGGCAAAGTCCGCGTCGCGGACTGAACCGCCCGCACCGTCCCCGGAGGCGAGGGGCAACGACACGACGTCGGCCAAACCGAAGCAGCGCGCGTCCCCGGCCACAACATCCGCGTCGGCCGCATGCGGGAGCAACACCAGCAGATGGGGCGTGTGCCGGGCAAGGGTGGCCGCGAGCAACCCTCGCAGCCCTCCCCAAACCCCCGAAAATGCTGGCGGAGTATCCCAATTGGCGGTGCCCAGGCGCGCACCGACCGCCGCGGACTCGTCCAAACAGCGAGCCAGATCGGCGAGCGTTCGTGGGGAGGTCGAGGTGGTCAGGTTCAAGAGCGACAAGGGCTCCGGTCGGAAACCGGATCGGGTGGTGGAAGGGTCCGCTAAAAAAAGTATCGTGATACGCCCCCGTTGGCTACCGAGCGGGGCGAAGGCATTG
>CAYWXT010000151.1:0-13259 GCA_964462125.1 uncultured Pirellulaceae bacterium
ACTGACCCGGCGCTGACGACGGATTCCGACCGCCGCGTCTTCGATCGACGGCAACGTGAGGTTTGGTCTGCGGCGTTGGCGGGGATTCGCGACGTCTCGCCATTTTCTAGCGAAGAGGAACGGCTCGCGCGACGCCTGCTGTTTGCCTCCGTTTGGATTAGTCTGGCGAATTGGTTGGTGTGGTTGGTAATCGATCGGCGACGGTTTGCGGTTGGTCTGCGGGACGTCGCCACCCGGATCGACGAACTGGTCCGCCTTGCCGAGTCACTCGGGCCAGCCGCTCGGGATGGGGGGGGCCCATGGAGCGGGGGGTGACGCTGTCTGCAAGTTGGCTGGGGCGGGACGTTGGCCAAGATTCTTGCGCCTCGATACAATTCAGACAACACAATAGGATCAAGTAGGTAGCGATGAAGCCACAATATTGCCGGCGAATGGATCGACCTTGGGGAGGTCTCTCGCGTTTGCTTTGTTCGACGTCCACCTTGATTTTGGCCTGCCTCGCCGCACTGGCCATCGCCTCGGCTCCGCAGCCGGGCAGCGCCCAGGATGCGTTGGGGGACGGGAACGACTTATTCCCCGAGTTCTCGTCGGGCGGTGGGGAGCAGGCGAGAACGCAGCCATCGAGCTGGTCGGCGCGCTACGGTCCCGCCGATGGTTCGGACCAGGTGCAATTGCAGGTCGATGTCGAGCTGGGCAGCGGCTGGCACCTCTATTCCTTGACCCAACCAACCGGCGGCCCCAAGCCGACGCGATTGACGGTGATCGAGCCGACCGGCGCGGAGGTGGCGGAGTCGTGGTCGCCGAATGAGCCGCCGAAGAAGAGCGTCTCGGAAGATTTCGGCGGTCTGACGCTGGAGGAGCATGACGACGAGGTCCGCTTCACCTCCACGGTTCAGCTTCCACCTGGCTACGACGGCCCGGTCCACGTGCGGGTCGACGCGCAGGTCTGCCAGGACGACGGGTCATGTATTCCGGTTCGCGAAACCTTGGTGGCGGAACGCTCCGGCGGCGATAACAAGGCGGCTGAAACGGCAACCGAGGCGGAGCCGTCGTCCGAGGCGTCCGCACAGGCTTCGCAGGGGTCCGAGTCGGAGGCGGTGGGGGACCCGTTTCGCGACGGTGATTATGTCGTCGAGTGGAAAGCGAGCCTTTCCGCCTCGCGGGCTGAGCCCGGATCGCAACTGACGCTCAAGGTCACGGCGAATCCCGACCCGACTTATCACGTCTACACCGCGGCGGTCGACGACTCGAGCAGCTCGACCAATTTTGTCATCCGCGATAAAGGGGGCCTCCGCATCGGGGCGCCCATGACGAACGAACCGATCGTCGATTCGGACCAGCTGCCGGGAACCAGCTATCACGAAGGCGACGTGACCTGGTCGCTGCCGGTGGAGGTGCCGGAGGATCTTGAGCCGGGCGAGCAAACGATCGAGGGGTTCATCGTTTATCAAGCTTGTACCGAGACGAGTTGTCAAAGGCCGATGGCGTTGGCGTTCGAGGCGGAGCTAACCGTGACCGAGGAGCTCGCCGAACCCGCTTCCGCGTTGCCGATCCAATTGGTTTCTGCGAAGCGAGCCGAGGCGCTTGATCTAGCCGCAACGCAGAGGTGGGTTGATGAACTCTCCGCGACAACGCCTGCCCCAGGCGGCGCGAGTGGTGCTGCCGGCGAGCCCGCCGGGGACGAGGCGACAAGTCGTGACGACGACGCGGCCGCTGCGCCGGTGTCGGCCCCAGGTGACACCGGGTTGATGCCGTTCCCGCTGATCCTGCTGTTCGCGTTTTTAGGGGGAATCATTCTGAACGTGATGCCTTGTGTCTTGCCGATCGTGGGGCTCAAGGTGATGGGCTTTGTCAAACAGGCTGGCGAGGACCGCGGGCGGATCTTGACGCTGAATCTCGCTTACATCGGCGGCATCCTTACCATGTTCGCGTTGTTTGCAATTCTGGCGGTGAGCGTCTCGTTCGGATGGGGCGAACAGTTGACCTACTTTCCGGTCCGACTTGGCCTGACGCTGCTCTTGTTTGCGTTGGCACTGAGCTATTTCGGTGTGTGGGAGATTCCGGTACCGGGCTTCGCGGCGGGCAAGGCGTCGCAGGAGCTGCAGCAGCGCGAAGGGATGACCGGGGCGTATTCCAAGGGCATCTTCGCGACGATCCTGGCCACCCCCTGCAGCGGCCCCCTGCTCGGCTACATCCTCGGTCTGACCTTGGCGCTCTCCGCACCCCTGACGTTCCTGATCTTCATGACCGTCGGGCTGGGGATGTCGCTGCCTTACTTGGTCGTCGGGCTCCGTCCCGGGCTGATCGGTTGGCTTCCCCAACCGGGGCCTTGGATGGAAACGCTCAAGCAGTTCTTGGCGTTTTTGTTCCTCGCGACCGTCGCTTTTTTCTTTGCGACCTTCAGCGACCATCACAAAGTACCAGTATTCATCGCCCTGTTGGGCGTCTGGTTCGGATGCTGGTTGATCGGCCAGGTTCCCAATTGGGAGCGGCTATCCAAGCGGCTGGCGGCCTGGACCGCCGGGATCGCGTTTGCGACGTTGATCGGCGTCGGTGCGTTTCGTCTGATCGGCCAGGAGAAGTTGCTGGAGTGGGAGCCCTACAGCGAAGCCCGCTTGGTGCAACTTCAGAACCAGGGTCGCACGGTTCTGCTCGACTTTGGTGCCAAGTGGTGTGGAAACTGCATCTACAACTACGAGACGGCGCTCGATACGGAACCGACGCGAGAGCTGGTCGAGCAGCTCGACGCGGTGGCGATGTACGCCGATTGGACCGACAGCGATCCGGAAATTGAAGCCAAACTGAAGGAACTCGACAGCATCTCGATTCCCTTGTTGGTGATTTATCCGGGCAACGATCCCGACAACCCGCTGGTGCTGCGCGATATCGTCACCCAGGGTCAGGTCCTTGCCGCGTTGGAACAGGCGGGGCCGAGTCAGGCCGGCCCGGACGCGGAGTCTCCCTCAATGTTGACCCAACGCGCCAAGGCCGAATCGCTTGTGACCACCAGCGACTAGTGGTCAGAAACTCCTGAGCCGACGGCGCTCGCCGCGGGCCCGTCACACGGTTGAGACGCGGATTTGATCGACATTGAAGAAACCATCGTCGCGATTGCCTCGCCCACCGCGCCGGCCTTGCGAGGGATCGTGCGGTTGTCGGGGGCGGGCGTTGCCGACGTCTTGGGCAAACTTGGAGTCCCGGTACCCATCCGATCTGCGGCCTACCGGCAAGAGACGGAACTGGATCTGGGTGATCCGCTCGGCCGGCTGCCGGCGAGCTTGCTCGTCTGGCCGAATCGACGGAGTTACACCGGCCAGCCATCAGCCGAGATCCATTCGATCGGCTCGCTGCCGGTGCTGCAATGCGTTGTGGAACGGGCGACCCAATCGGGTGCTCGGCCCGCTCGGCCGGGAGAATTCACCATGCGGGCGTTCTTGGCCGGCCGTCTCGATTTGACGCAAGCCGAAGCGGTGTTGGGGGTGATCGAGGCGGAGGGACGAGGGACGCTCGACAGCGCCCTACGGCAGCTCGGTGGCAACCTGTCGCGACCGCTCGAGCGAGTTCGGTCGACCATGCTCGACCTGTTGGCCGACGTCGAGGCGGGGCTCGACTTCGTCGACGAGGACATTGAATTTGTCAGTGACGAAGCGCTCGTCGCTGGGCTTTCGGAAATCGGTGAGACTTTGAAACGCACGGCCGCCACGCTCCGCAGCCGCGATGGTGTGGCCGACCGGGTGCTGGTGGCGCTGTGCGGAGAACCCAACGCCGGAAAGAGCCAGCTCTTCAATCGGCTCGCTGGCGAGGAGGCTGCGATTGTTTCCGACACCTCCGGCACCACACGAGACGTCGTGACGGCGGACGTCGACCTTCGCGGCCTACCGGTGCGGCTGGTCGATACCGCCGGGCTCGATTCGATCCAATGCCGGTTATCAGGGCTTGCCCAGAAACATTCCCGGCGGGCAGCGCAAGACGCCCAGCTGCGCCTGTGGTGTGTCGATCTCAGCCGAACGGACCTCAACAGCGCGACCGAGCGGTTGCAGTCCGCCGCAGCTCAAAGCAGCTCGCGGCAAATCGATCTCTGGGTGGGGACTAAAGCGGATCTCACCGAGACTCGCCTGCCCTCACCCTGGATCACCACCAGCACCCAGGAGGACAGCGGACTCGATCGGTTGATTGGATCCATCGTGAGTTGTTTAGCGGATCGCGACCGCGAGGAGACTGGGTCGGTGGTCGGCACCGCGGCCCGCTGTCGCGACAGCCTCCGAGGAGCGATCGATGCGATCGACGCGGCGATCGGTTTGGCGGCCCGCCAGGAAGGCCACGAATGGGTCGCGGCGGAGCTTCGAACGGCCGTGGAGTGTCTCGGCGAAGTCACCGGGGCCGTCTACACCGAGGACATCCTCGACCGGGTTTTTAGCCGCTTTTGCATCGGCAAATGACCTTCGCACCTAACCTCGCGAAGCGAAATCGATCAAAATAGAATAAGGCCCAGCGCTGTAGTTTTCCTTTTTCGCGATTGATGTGATTGCATGCCGGTTCGAATCAAATGCCAGTGCGGTAAGGCCCTGACTGTCAAGGACGAATCGAGGGGGAAGCAGGTCAAGTGTCCGGGGTGTGCGAAGGTCCTTCCCGTGCCGCCGGCGAATCCGGCCAAGGCGACGGCAACTGGGGGGACGACGAAGGGTAGGCCTCGAACCGCACCGAGCCCGCCAACCAGTGACACCGCGGACTCACTGGATGATCTGTTTGCCGAGGAGGGGTTTAGCCACCAAGTCGCTGCGGTCTGCCCGGCGTGTGGCTCCGAAATGGCTGCCAACGCGGTGCTGTGCACCAAGTGCGGGTTCAACAAGCAGACAGGTCAGCGGTTGGAGGGGCACAAGACGCCCGGCGTTGATATCGACATGGGAACGCTCGCGCTGAAGCGGGCGGAAAGCGCAATGCGCGCCGACCAAGACGTTCAGGACCGGATGTTGAGCCGGTCTGGAATGCCCTGGTGGATGTTGGGGTTGGTCCTGTTTGTCATCATTGGCGGCGTCGGCGTGCTGACCTACGCTGTCAACGCATCAAAACAGGTGGAAGGCGAAGGGCCGACGTACAACGTGATGGGATTGTTCCTCACCATCTCCGCCGGCGGCTTCTATCTTGTGGGAGCCGGGGCGGGATTGGTGATTTTGATCAAAGCTTTCCAAAAGAGCGTGCTCGTAGGGCTCCTTTACCTCTTCGTCCCCTTCTATGCACTTTATTTCTGTTTCAAGTACTGGAGCGAGGTTTGGCGACCGCTGCTTCTCGCGATCATCGCCGGCGGGATCGGCGTCGCGTTACTAATCGCCGGCATGGCTTCGATGTGACCAATGAGCAGGACGATCGAGGCCGCACGGCTCGCGCCGTGGCGTTTGTAACGGCTGGGCGCAAGCCCCCGGCCGTTGAGCCCGAAACTCAAGCTGCGGCGGAATACTAGTCGACGCGCTCGCCCCCAGCGATTGTCAGCAGCGCTTTCAACTTCTCGTCATTGACCTCGTCGCGGCTGAGAGTTCGCACTGAGCCGTCCAGCATCAACACGGTGACCGCGTCGCGGTCGCCGAACACGTCGGCAACCGGATCGTCGGCGGAGACCGTCCAGGGCTCTGGCGACGCCCATGGCACCGCAGCCTCTGGCGGCGCGTCGATCGCCGCGATCGTGTTGGATCTCCCGTCGGTCACGTCTTGGAACGTTCGCGGTGGACCGTCCCCGTCCCACAGCGATCCGGGGAAGACCGGAAATCGCAGCCGGGTATGAGAGGGGTGGTCGGCATCGAGCCGTCCGCTCGCGTAGGCTGGCACCACCGTCCCGGCGGGCGCTTTGTTCGACGCATGATCCCACCTCTGGTCGCGCTGAAATGATTCGTATAGCGCCTGCTGCTCCATGAATGGCAAAATCGCGACACGGCCGCTGAGCAACGGTTTCCCTTCCGGGTCAACGAAACATCGCGGCGGCAGGTGCTCGTAAGTTTGATAGTAATAATGAATCGCCAAGCCGACCTGCTTCATGTCGTTCGACCGCTGCCTCTGGGCGGTCTGCCCTCGGCCGACGACCAGCAGCTGTGCGACCTGTTTTGCGATCGCATCCCCCTGCAATTCAATCACGACATCGTCGTCCTTCACCGTTACCCGAATCAGATCATTCAGTTCGGGGGTGTGCTCGACCATTTCGTCCAACAAGGCAGCGGTTCTGCGGCTCGCTTCGGTTCCTGACGTCGAGACCGTCAGCCGTGCCTCCAGGCTCGGCGGCAGGCTCCATTGCACGACACATCGTTCAATGTCCCGAACCAACTGCTGCGGAGAAATCGCCACCGGCAGGTCCGCCGATATTTTGTCTGGCCAAATCAATGCCAGTTCCCGGCGAGCTTCCTGGGGGAGAGAAATCACGATCATGTGATCGAGCCGATCCGTCGATGTCAGCGGCAGAATCAGGTCGGGTCTTAAAACAGCTTCGGCCTTCTGCACTCGATCGACCGCGGCCTGAGGCCCCACGAGCAATAGGTTTTCCTTCGTCACGATCGTTTGCGGTGGATCTTCGGGAATTCCTTGCAGCGCCAGGGACGCCACGCCTTCGATCGCTGCCGGGTCATCACCGGGAGCCACGACGAGCGGCCCTCCGTCGAACCACGATCGGGTCGCAGCGGTGGCGTACAGATGAGAAACGCCGGCGTCACGGAGCGACTTAATGAAACCATCAACCATCGCGATTCCCTGTTTGGCTTCCGCCCCCTCGGGGTCCATCCTTGTCACCTCCGAGAGCCAATGGGTGATTTCCTCGACATCCACCTGGCTCAGATCGAGATCGACGACGATTGTGCTCGACGGTTCGAGATAGGGGGTCGCTGGGTGCTTCACCACGGCGGCTTGCTCGACGTCATCGATCAACACTGGCTTGGGGCCGGCGGTCGGAAACTGGGGCGGGCTGGGCTCCCGCGGCTGGTTTTCTTGGGCAGGGACGGTTGCCGTCATCAGAGCGACCGCGAGGCCTGCGATTATCCATCGATTCATTTGATATCGCCTTGCGTTTCGAGTTCGATTTCGATTTCGGTGTCGTCGTCACCAGACCAACGTGGGGCGCGGGTCAGAGTTGCGGTGTTCGGGGAGTTCCGCTGGTAGCCGAACGGCTCGGTGGTCAGCGGGTCGTTCCAAGCGGGGATGGGGTCGAGTTGGCTCAACGATTCAGGCAACTCGCCGTAGGACGCCGCATGCATCCGGATCGCTTCAAGCGTGATCAGAAAATGAAGCTGCTGCTCGCCGCGCGCTCCGGCCTCCCGAACCGCTCGGACCGCCGGCGCCAGCAGTCCAACAAGAACGGTCGCCGGGTCACGCACCGAGACAGACTCGTCAATCGCGGCATCGGCCTTGTCCTGGTGTTCGGTCCACTGGGGTTGTGGGAGCAGCGTCCATTTGAGTTGCTTGTCACGGACTCTCGCTAACTTCAGCACCGCGGCCCGCAACGCCGCTTCCGGCAGCGACAACTCCCGGGCGGCTTCGCCCCAGGACGTTGTTTCGGCAAGCAGGTCCCGTGACGGTTCCCCGAGCGTCACGGTGTACATGCCGACGAGTAACCGAATTTGATCGTCCCGAAAACCGTTCTCGCTGCCTCCCACCAGCCCCGAGGCAGACTTCGCCAGTTGGATCAGACGCCGCCGAGCCGAGTTGCTGCCGACGGGAGTGGTTGGAAGACCCTCAATCCCGGTTTCGAATCGACCCAAGAAGTCAACCTCAAACTCGATCGCTTCCCCCGTTTCAAACAAACGCTCGGCCGGGATGGTCGCCAACGCCCAGTAGAGGTTGGGACAGTCGGGCCGTTCGATCGCTTCCTCGACCGTGATGAGCATCACGCCGCTAATGGCAATTCCCACCAACCGACCAATGACGAAGTTTGTGGATCGCCCGGCAAATTCAGACAGCCGCAATCCAAGACGCAGATCGTCGATCGCGTCGTCCCAGCGTCCCTCCGCAATCGCAAGCCGAATCCGCAGTTGCAGCAGTCGGGCGAGATTTCTGGTTTCTTGAAACTCCGGCAGCGATGTCGACACGGACTCACTGACGCTGAGTTCGCTGAGCCCGAGATCGTAGGTCAGACCCATTCGGTTCTCGGCCCGCGCCAGTTCCTTCAAAGCGAGCTCGCCGTAACGTTTCAAAAAGGCACGTAGCTCCTCCCGAGGCAACTCATCGATCGATGCATCGGAGAACGTTTCATACTTTTCCATGAAATCCTGAGCGGAAGCATCGTCCTGATGGATCGCCTGGTACTGCAGCAGCAGGGCCCGGCTGATGAAGGGAATCGCCTCGTCGCCCCGCTGTGCCGCAACAGCTGGCCAGAGGCGATAGCGGAGTGCCGGATCGGGTTCTACGGCGGGATGCAAACGAAACGTCGTCGACTCGGGTTTCTCGGGTTCCGCATTCGCTTCCTCACGGTCATCGAACGCCGGCGATAGCAAAACTTGCGCGTTGCCGAGCGGAGCGATTGAAAGCGTGACCAATAGAACGCCAGTGACGAGTCGAACGTGCGAGACGAGACGCATGAGAAAATCCTTTGGTGTGGAGACAAGACGTAAACCCCGTGATTGAATTGGTAGCAATGCATCTCCAATGGAACCGGCAGCATTCGCCCAATGCCATCGGCTTTGTACTCGAACAATTCAACGCTCGACCCCCTGCCCTGGAACTCCGACGAACTCCTCCCAGTGCCCCCAGTCACGGGCCTGAAGCGTTGGAGGCGCTGAACGCGACGCCGCTGAGCCGCCGTTCGCTGCAGACCTGGAATCCGCAGACCCGAAGTCCGATGGAAGGCGGGAATCGCGATCGTTCGACGCGCGGTGCGGCGAGCTGGGAATCCCCCGAACGTCCGGTTCCCAACGCACTGGATTGGCCGTCAAGGTGACTGAGTCCAGCGGCACCGGCGGACGCGGCTTGTTGCCTCGCCAAAGCCGCCACCATCCCGCCAGCGCGTTCCAGGAGGACAAACTGCTTGGCGGTGGGCCGAGTTCCGCCGAAGGTTTCACGCTGCGGGGCTCGTGATCGTTTCTCCCGCCACCGGCAGGGCCGGGATCGACGGGATCCGCTGCGTCGGAGGTACGCTCGTCGCCGGGCGAGGAATCCGAAACAGGGTCAGGGGCACCGGCCGTCTGTGCCACCGCTGGCGTCTTCTCGACTCCGCGTCCCCAACGATAGCCAACGGGACCGACGATCGCGGCGGCCAACGTTGCCGCCATTAGCGAAGCTGACCAAATCGCAAATCGTGGTTTCGACCGCTGCGCCAACGCGGCGGCGTATCCCGCGCGGTAGTACAGCTCGGGCGGGTCCGGTTCCACCTCGGCCGGTGACAGCTGCCGCAATCGGTCGGCAAACGATGACAGTCGGTCGGGATCTGGAAACGGTGTGTGAGCGTTGAATCGAGTACTCATTTTCGACCTCTGCGAGTCGCTGGAGCCGTCTGGCAATCGGGTTCGAGTCTCTGTTGCAGTTGTTTCAGGCCACGGGTGTATCGCCGGTGCGCCGTGGGGCGGGAAGTGCCGACCACCGCGGCGATTGTCTCAAAGCTCATGTCACCCCATATATGCATCACGATGATCTCCCGGCTTTCCCGTGGCAGTTCATTCAAGGCCGCTGCGGCGTGATCGGCATCGAGCTGGTTTTCGGGCAGGTCGTCGGAGTGCGCAAACCAGCGGCGATCGGCGGCGATCCGTTCCCGCCCGCGGCGACGCTCTCCGCTGCGCCGCCACTGCAGGATGCGATTGCGGCTGACCTGGACCAGCCAGGCGAGTGGGTCGCGGGGCAATTCTTCGCGGGTGGCCAGCGCCATGAACGCCTCTTGCACCGCATCCTCCGCCGGCTCCCCGATGGAGCGGGAGATCAACAGCAACCGGCTCGCGTGGGCTTGCCAGAGGTCGCGCAAGGTCGCCGGGTCGATCACTCCAGTCCCCGCCCGAATTTCTGATGAAACACAACAGCCGTGACGAAAACAAGGATGCCGCGGCGGGTGGAGTATCTCACGGAATGGAGGGAAATAAAAAAAGGGACAGGCCGCAGCCTGTCCCCTTCGCGATGTCCTTCGGTGTGGGAGCCACTCTTTCGAGTCGCTGGATTACCTCCTGGTCACCCTGTTTCCTAGCGATCACCCCGACCGTAGCCGCCACGGCCGCCGCCGCCACCACCTCGGTAGCCGCCGCCGCCGCCACCACCACCGCCGCCACCTCTCGGTGCGCGGGGTCGCGCCTCGTTCACGGTCACGTTTCGCCCCGAGATCGACGCACCATTGAGGTTATCGATCGCCTCTTTTGCACCATCCGCGTCGGACATTTCGACAAACGCGAATCCTCGTGATCGCCCGGTTTCACGATCGACGATGATGTTCACCGCGGAAACCTCGCCAAACTGCTCGAACGCGTTCCGCAAGTCTTCGTCGGTAGCCGA
Organism: uncultured Pirellulaceae bacterium; assembly: GCA_964462125.1. Classification (GTDB taxonomy): domain Bacteria; phylum Planctomycetota; class Planctomycetia; order Pirellulales; family Pirellulaceae; genus JAWLFY01. The sequence goes on from CAYWXT010000151.1 coordinate 10,441, forward strand.
GAACGCTAGGTTCCCCACATAGATATTCGTCACAAAACTAACCCTAAAAACCATCACCACGGAGGCAAATCACCTCCCGCATCCAGCGGACAAGGGAAACGAAAACGCTTCGCTTCACCCGAATCCACCGCATGTGGTGCCTAACCATCGATTTACTGTCGCCGACGGCCAAGGGGGAGTCAATCCCGCAATTTTGGAAATCACGCTGCCACACTCCAATTCGGTTCAACGACGGTGCTCGTCACTCCTCCACCACCCGATCATAGAGTCGGTTCAGGAATTCCCCTCGCGTCTGTTGGCCGTCGGGTGCCAGCTCTTGATCGAGTTCAACGCCGACCGCCCCAGGCCACTGTTTGGCGAGTCTATTGCCGATCACTTGGTCGAACCCCACAGCATGATGCGGAAATGCCGTCGAGCCCTCATTCGTCCCAGAGGGTGTTGAGGGTCTCGATGGTTTGCTCGACGAGTTCGGTTCCGCCGTCGTGGCCGACTTGGTTGCTCTGGACGATCGCGCTGTATCCGCCCCCCTTCGCCGCGGGTTCGCTGGGGATATAGCTCCCGGGGCCGGCCAACTGAATCACAAATGTCTGCAGCGCCGGGCTGCGGGCCTTGATCCTGACACCGAACTCGGTGAACAGTTCAAAATCGTTGGTGGCGATGGCGATGTCGCCGAGCCGCACGGCATGGAGCTCCATCGTGTAGACGTCATCGGTACTCTGGCTCTCGAAGCGATCGACCACGCGTTGGTTCCAGCGATAGTTCCAGACTTCCGACGGATTGTCCGCGTAGCGTTTGGCTGCCGCCTGGGCGTCCGCCGCTTCCTGTTCGGTGACTTGGCGAGTTGGCAGCTCGATTGAGCGAACCTGGTGGATCAAGACCGGGTCCTCGTGTCGCTCCTGGGTCGCCCCGGCGAAGGCTTCCTCCCAGCCCGCGACGACGCGAGCTGCCAGATCGTCCAGACGTTCGGTCCCCCGCAGCTGCCGCATTCGCTCCTCCGCCCGCTTCCGGTACATCGGACGCGGCGATTGGTCCCCTGCGGCGCCGGCCCAGCCCAACACGTACAAGTCTTCTCCATACTTGGACTGCAGTGATTCTCGGATTTGGTGCCAGAAGTCGGCGTTGACGGCCGAGCGGCTTTCAACCTCCTGCGACGGGCAGGCGACGTTGATCGCGGTGGCGAGGAGCCGATCGTCTTGGTCCCAAAAGCAGAGCGCCTCCACCCCGTGGTCCTCGTGACCTTCGATGCGAAGGAAGTCATCTCGGTCGGTCTTGCCGTACATCTGCGCCCGACCACTGCGATAGACGACGCGGCGGTTCTGGGCGACCACGGCGTAACCCAGCCCCCAACCGGCCTTGCCCGGGACGCGGGCGTTCCAGGCGGATTCGGCGACATCGGCCAACTGCTCCACCAAAAACTGCCGGTAGTCCTCGGGCTGCATCACACCGTCGCTTGGAATTTCGTACCGGCCCGGGATCATGACCGGCGCGGTGTGGGTATGGGTTGCGCTGATGATCAGTTTGTCAAGATCGAATCCATCCAGGCGACCCTCCAGTCGCTCGCGAACCTCGTCCAAGATCCCGTCGCGGATGGCGACCAGGTCACAGGAAACGAATAGTGCGTGGTCGTCGGTGCCGTCGCCGGAACGCGACTGGACCGCCAACGCGGTGGCGGTGCAGGGCGTTTCCACCTCCCGGGCGATCCGTACACGACGCTGGCCCGACAATGCCACCGGCTCCTCCGGTGTGATGCTGGTCGTCGCTCCGCCAACCAACAGTTCCGCTGAGGCGGTACCAAGCCCCATTGGCGTGAGGCTCAACGTGGCGGAGAACACCACAAGCCAGGTGATTCGCAACATGGTCGATTCCTTGCCTTTCAAAATAAAGCTCAAGTCAAAATCATTGGACGGGTCGATTCACTGCGGTCATAACAGGCTGGCAGCCTGTGCTACGTACCCTTGGGGCTGTTAGCGCGAACGTGGGCTGGCGGCCCAAATGTTGACCTCGCCGGTGTTCGTCTGCGGCGCACCGGAGGTGCTGCGGCCGTCGCGGACGATCTTTTCAAGCAGCTCCAGCAAATTCGCCTCCTTCTCCGGTGCCTGGTCGATCACGTTGACCTGTTCCCCGGCATCGTCATCAAGCTGATAGAGCTGCCTGGCGGCCAAGTCATCCGCTTGACCGCGCCCGGGGCGCGGGGCACTCCAGCCACCGGAGTCGGGGCAGAGCATCAGCTTCCAGTCCCCCTGGCGGATCGCAAACGAACCGTTGATCGAATGCGAAACCAGGTGATCGCGCGCCGGGACACTCGGTTCCTGATCTCCTGCGGCGGCGAGAAAACTGAAACTGTCTTCCCCCGCCTGTTCCGGAAGTTCCGCACCGACGATCTCCGCCGCGGTCGCCATGATGTCGGTCAAGCAGACGATTTGGTCCGATTCGGTGTCGGCCGGCACGTGGCCGGGCCAGCGCACGACGAATGGAACCCGGTGACCTCCTTCAAACAGGTCGGCCTTGTGCCCTCGCCAGGGACCGCTGGGGAAATGTTCGTGCTCGGCCAACTCCGCGAACTTGGCCTGCGGCGAGCAGCCGTTGTCGCTGGTAAAAATCACCACGGTATCCTCCGCCAACTCGTGGCGGTCGAGCGCCGCCAGGATCTCGCCGACGGCCCAGTCGGTTTCCATGACGAAATCGGCGTACGGGTTGATGCCGCTTTCCCCTTGCCAGTCTTCGGTGGGCAGGATGGGCGTGTGCGGCGAGGCGAACGGGACGTACAAGAAGAACGGCTGACGATCGTCGCCGGATGCCTTCGCCTTCGTAGCTTGCCG
>CAYWXT010000152.1:0-13233 GCA_964462125.1 uncultured Pirellulaceae bacterium
AGGGTTTTTTCTCCCTCCACCAGGCCCGCTTTCGTGCTTCTTAAGTTGCCAATGCGCCCTATAGTCGCCATTCACTCTGACTTGTCGTGTTGCCGGGCGCCGTGATCGGGCACTGTCCCCATGCCGGTGCGCCGCCGGGCATGTAGTCGGGCGTCATGGTCGGGCCCTGTCCCCGTGCGGCACTGTCCCCATGCGGTGGGCACTGTCCCCGTGCGATGGGCATGTAGTCGGGCGCCATGGTCGACACTGTCCCCGTGCGGTGGTGGTCCCCGTGCGGTGGTGGGCGCCATGAATCGGGCACTGTCCCCATGCGGTGGGCACTGTCCCCATGCGGTGTGCGGTGGGCACTGTCCCCATGCGGTGCGGCTCAGTCGGGGCATGATCCAGAAGTTGGTGCGAAAAGTCAGTGAAAGCCTGGCCGATCCCTACGACGAATTGCTCGACGCGATTGCCCAGCAAAGCCACCTGAACGTCGATGAAACCGGGCACAAGGAGAATGGCGTCAAGCTCTGGACATGGTGTTTCCGGGCCTACCTCTTCACGGTATTCAAGATCTCGCCGAACCGCGGCAGTGCCGATTTGGTTGAGACGCTGGGAGCCGAGTTTGAGGGGACCATCGGCTGCGATTACTTCTCGGCCTATCGGAAGTTCATGCGGCTCGACGAAAACGTGAAGCTGCAGTTTTGCATCGCCCATCTGATTCGTGACATCAAGTTTCTCTGCGAGCATCCCGACGAAGACAACCGTGTCTACGGAACCCGACTCCGCGAACATTTTCGAAAGCTGTTCCGGACGATCGCCCGTCGGGATGAATTCGCCAGCGAAACGACGTTCCGGCAATCTCTGGAGCGGATCCGCGATGAGATCGTTTGGGATGCGACGGTGGAGCAACCGGATACCCGGCACGCTGCGAACATGGCGGAGCGTTTCTATCGCCATTTCGAGGACTACTTCCGCTTCATCAGTGACCCGGCGATCGACCCCACGAACAATCTCGCTGAGCAAGCGATCCGCTTCGTGGCGATCCACCGGCGAATGACGCAGGGAACGCGGAGCGAATCGGGCCGCACTTGGTTCGAGCGGATCTGTACCGCGGCGGTGACCTGCGAACAGCGAGGCCGCAGCGCATTTGACTTCCTGGTCGAATGTGTGACGAGTCATTTTTCCGGGACCCCTGCACCGAGCTTGCTCCCGATAGCGACGGACACGTCCTGAAACGGGTCGCCACTTCTTTCGGCTCGTCGAGAATCTCGCGACAATTCGCTGGCTCCAGCACAAATCACGCTACCGCTACGCCCCGAGCCCGTGAACGGTTACCGGTGCAGGGCTATCGCCGACAGCAGCTCGAATCAGCAACCCTCCACACGCACTCGACCGACCAGCTAGCAAGCAACCCGAAGCCCGGACACTCCGCCATTCTGGCTCAATTCCTGACGGCCACTGTTCCTAACCGCCATCGTCACGGCGACTTTGGGCGCGATGCGTGTGGCGCGAGGTAGTCGAGATAATTGCTGCGGGCGATTCTCACGTCGTCGGCATCTGCCGTCAGTGGAATCACGATCGCAACCGACGCCGCAACGGTGTCAGCTCCTGCTATCTTGCTGCAGTATGTCGAGCACTGCCGATGAATCGAAACGAGCCCCTGCCGGCTGGCTTTCGATGTTCACGTTGGTCGTGGCGGGCGAGGCGATTTTCTTTCTCCCGTTCGTCATCGCCCGTGTCTTTCGTCCGACGTTGCTGGATGTGTTTGGGCTGACAAATGTTCAGCTTGGGATGGCGTTTTCCGCCTACGGAGTCGCCGCGATGCTGTCGTACTTTCCGGGGGGACCGCTGGCCGATCGTTTTGGTTCACGGAAACTGATGGCAATAGCGATGTTGTCGACTTCGGTTGGCGGATTGGTGATGGCGTTAATTCCGAGCGTGACAACGCTGCTTTGGCTCTACGGGTTTTGGGGTCTGACAACGATCCTTCTCTTTTGGGCGGCTTTGATCCGCGCGACGCGCTGCTGGGGTGGGGACTCCCTGCAAGGGAGCGCCTTCGGCTTGCTCGATGGCGGACGCGGACTCGTCGCTGCGGTATCCGGCTCGATCGCCGTTTTTCTCTTTGCGTCATGGCTCCCGAGCGACCTCGCAGAGGTCACTCCCGCTCACCGCGCGGCTGCCCTTCGGCGAGTGATCCTCGCGTTCACAGCGTTGACCTTTGCGACCGCGTGGTTGGTTTGGTTCACATTGCCAAGATCGGAACCGGGGGTTCGGCGGGAGACGACGAAGGCTTTGGCCGGCGTTCGGCAGGCAGCGCGAATGCCCGTGGTGTGGCTTCAGGCACTGATCGTCGTTTGTGCTTACGTGGCCTACAAAGGGCTGGACGATGTGTCGTTGTACGCCAAGGAAGCGATTGGCTTTTCCGAAGTTCCGGCTGCTTACGCGAGCACGGTTTCGATGTGGGTTCGGCCGCCCGCTGCGATCATTGCGGGTGTGCTTGCTGACCGAACCTGTGTGACACGGATGACCGGATTGAGCTTTGTGGTTCTCGCCGCCGGAAGCTTCATCCTCGCCTCCGGACTGTTGCGACCTGGGATGACGTTCCTGTTCTTTATCATCTTGATCTCGACCAGCGCAGGCGTATTTGCCCTTCGCGGCCTCTACTTCGCGATCATGCGGGAAGGGCGGATTCCACTCGCTTTCACCGGAAGCGCGGTCGGTATTGTGTCCGCGGTCGGGTACACCCCCGACATCTTCATGGGGCCACTGATGGGCTTCCTGTTGGACCGTTGGCCCGGTGCCTTGGGGCATCAGCGCGTCTTCGCTGTGATCGCAGCCTTCTGCATGATCGGGCTAATCGCGACGGCCCTGTTCAGGCGAGTGGCCGAGCGGGCGAGTCCTAAGCGGCGGGGGCCCTAACCGTTCGCCGGGTCCTGGCCGTCGATCCAGGGGCCGGCTTGGTTCATGTATTCCGGCTCGACCAGCTTGCTGCCGAAGTCGCCGGCTCGCCAGCCGGGAATATGTCGCGGCTCGCCGCGGCTGTGTGACAGCGTCTCCCACTGCTTGGCCCAGCCGGGATCCTTCGTTCCGATCGTGCGGTTCTCCCGGTCGATGAAATAGACTTCGCCGTTGCGGTAACTTTGCGCGCCCAAGATGACCACTGCGATTGCCGCGGCGCCCAGGTCGGGCGGGTTGTTGCACATCAACGGGTCCGCGGCTTCGATCGCATCGAGCCAGTTGGCAAAGTGGGCGTAGGTGGTGTCGCTGACCGGGCTCGTCGCAATCCGCTGATCGCCGTAGTCTCGGACGTGGTGCACCTGAGGACGCTCGGCAATGAAATCGAATCCGTCAAAGCCTTCGCCGTTGCCGAACTTGAAGGTGCCGAAGTGTCCCCGGATCAGCTGGTTGATCCGCGACTCTTGGTTGCACATGGTCGCGGTGACCAGGCCTTCGACCCCTTCGTCGAAGTCCGCCACCACCGTCGCCACGTCGGGCACGTCCCGCCCATCGTACTCCAGAAAAATCCCGCCCGCCCCGACGACGCGGCGTGGCAATCGGAGGCCGGTGCCCTTCAGCATCGCGGTGGTTCGATGCACGAACAGGTCGGTGAACATGCCGCTGCCGAAGGGCCAGAACCGCCGCCACTGAGCATAGATCTCCCGGTCAAACGGCATTTCGGGGGCCAAGCCTTCGCTCGTGCCGAGCCAGCGGTCCCAGTCGATCGAGTGGGGCGTCATCTCTGGGCGAAGTTTGTAGTACCGCCACTGGCCGAGATCGCTGTTGCGAAAGTACTCCGTCTGGAACCCGAGGACCTTGCCGAGTTTGCCGTCCTGGAGCAGATCTCGGACTTCATCCCAGACGTTCAAGCTGGTCGACTGCACTCCGACCTGCATCACTTGTCCCGATTCTCGCCAGAGATCTTCGACGTCGAATGCCTCCTCGACCGTCTTGGTCATCGGTTTTTCACAGTAAACGTGCAGCCTGGCCCGCAGGGAATCGACGGTCTGTTTGTGGTGCCAGTGGTCGGGGGTTCCGATGCAAACCGCGTCGAGGTTCTCCTTCTCGATCATCTCCTGGTAGTCGACATAGCGGCCTGGATCGGTCCCCGTCTCCCGCTTGATGTGCTCGGCGACCTTATTTCGCTGGTTTTCGAAGACCTCAGCCACACCCACCAGTTCGATCGATCGGCCTTCACCGTGCAACTGGCAGAGCTTCTTGACGTGGGCGCCGAATCCACGGCCTCCGGGGCCGATAAATCCGATCCGCAAGCGGTCATTGGAACCGCCGGCGGCCGACGCCCGCCGAGCCGATAGCCCCGCTAGGGGCGCGGCGGCCGTGGCGAGCCCTGCCGATGTCTTCAAGAAGGAACGCCGGCTCGCCGCATGATTCGATTCCGACCCGCCATCGGTCGCGGGTGTCGGATCGGTGGCCTCCACGGAATCATGACGCGTGGGCAGGCGGGACGAAGAGGTGGTCGCTTGGCGGTCTGCATCCATGCTGTAGAAGTTCCTCGACGCCGTCGGCGTCCTTGACGGGGGGCTGGCCAATGGCGGGCAGCGGATTGGCCCGCTGGCCGGGGCAATTCAAGCCGCACTTCACTGATTTCGTCATGGGCGATCGCTTCCCCCCAGCGAAATTCGCAAGCGGCGGATCAAAAGTCCTCGGGTGATGTCGCGTTCCGCCTTGAGGATCCCCCTCCAGAGAAAACTTTTGGCAGTCTTCTGCGGGTAAACCGGTTGAAAATGGCGTGGACGGTATCTAGTATCGGGTGCGAAGGTTACCTATTTTACACAACCCGCCTTTTTCGGCGGGCGGTACCGTTTCCAAAGGTTGCATCGATGAATCGCCTGCTGTCCCTGTTGACTCTAGCCGCCGCGACGACGGGGTTTTCGTCCGCATCTGTGGCCCAGGAACCGACGGGCCCGTTGACCATGAACCAATGGGTCCAGATTGCGGAGGACGGCAAACTGACCGGAACCGTCGTCGTTGCCGGCCCCTCTGATTCCGTGGAGGCGGTTCCCTCCGCTGTTGTGGTGTTGGCGGGGAAGCAAGGTGAATCGTACCGGACGGTCGCGGACGATTCGGGCAACTTCTCGGTGCCTGACGTGGAGGAAGGGATCTATTCCCTGACGGCTCGCGGGGAAGATACCTTCGCTATCCATGCGCTGCATGTCGTTGACCGTGATCAGGCCGGTGCCGAAACGCTTCCGACCGATGCCGAAGTGGTGTCGGCGCGAATCGGTCACTCGACGATCAAGGCCGCCACGCTCCGTTATCTGCCGGCCAGGCTTGAGCAGGCGAGCGTCGACCTCGAAGCGATTCAATTGGAGCAGTTCGCCGAAGAGGTCCGTGAGCGTACGGACTTGCGGATCCGCCAGGTCGACGGCGGCTTGCAAGGGCTGATTCGGATGGCCGGTGCCGTCGGTGGCGAGCTTCAGGGTGCCGACGATATGAACGTTTTTGTATTTTCTAATGAGGTCGAGGTTGAGCGGGCGGTCACCTCCGACGGTGGCTGGTTCCGGGTCGAGGGTTTGCCGATCGGACAGTACACGGCGGTCACGGTCGGCCCGGCGGGGATGGCAGTGGTCGGCTTTGAGCTGCTCCCACCGGAGGACGATCTCACTGCTGCACCCGACGACGCGGCGGACGACTCAACTTTTGTCGCGGCGACCCAAGCGGGTGGGCAAGGTGACTACCTCGTGATTCAAGCGGCCCCGCTGCCGACGGTGAATGAGGTCGCTTCCGGAACGGCAGGTCCGGCGGAAGAGATTCCGCCCGGCGAGCCGGTAATGGACGAAGCGGTTGCTGCGCCCTCTAGGGGGGGCGGGTTCGCCGGTGGTGGCGGCTTCGCCGGCGGTGGTGGCTTCGGCGGCGGCGGTGGTGGTGGCGGCATCGGCGGCGGCGGCTTTGGCGGTGTCGCTGCCTTGGCAGGGGTCGGGATCGCAGCGGCTGTCATTGCGGCCGATGATGATGATGACGACGACATCATCGTTCCTCCCCCGCCCGAGAGCCCGGTGCTCCCCTAGGTCCTGTCTGAAAGCTCGGTCGGGCCAACGAATCGCCCTGCAAAAGCCTCGGTACCACCGGGGCTTTTTTCGTATTTGGAGTTCGGCTCGACTTGAATCGGTCCGCCCGCGTTCCTGAAATCGTCGTTCCTGATATCATGGGGCCAAAACTCGGTGAGCCCCCACATTCCCGCCCGATTCCCCCTCGCCTGCGAGCACGAAAACCCATGAGCACCACTGACAGTTCGATCGGTGATGACGTCGCAACTTCGGTCACGGCCGCCAGGGAGCGGCTCGATGAGCAGACGGTCAAGATGGTGCGCTGGCACTTCAGTGACGAGACGGGAAGCCCCTTTTGGCTCGAAAAAAAAAGGGAGTTCAAGTTCGATCCGTTGACCGAGGTGAAATCATTTGACGACCTGAAAAAATTCCCGCTGTTCGAGGACGACTGGCTCCGCGGCGGCCCGGTCAACCGTTGGATCCCCCAAGGGCACAAGGGCAAGCCGGCCTACGTCTTCGAGACTGGTGGGACCACGGGGATCCCCAAGAGTCGCGTCGTTCTCGAAGATCATTGGACCGACTACGAAATCTTCAGCCACACCCTGCCCGATCAATACTTTCCGAAAGGCGCCAATTGGTTGATGCTCGGCCCCAGCGGCCCCCGGCGACTCCGACTCGCGGTCGAGCATCTGGCCCAATATCGCGGCGGGATCTGCTTCTGCATCGACCTCGACCCGCGCTGGGTCGTCAAACTGATCAAGAAGGGTTGGATGGAGCACCTGGAGGAATACAAGAAGCACTGCATCGACCAGGCAGTGACCGTGTTGACCGCCGGGCACGACGTGAAGTGCTTGTTCGCCACCCCGAAGCTGCTCGAGTCGCTCAGTGAGGCGTTGGAGGAGCGCGGCACGAGCATCCCGGAAATCGGGATCACGGGGATCTTCTCCGGCGGCACCGAGTTCACACCCCAATGGACCCGTTTCTGTGTCGAAGAGATGCTGGGTGGACTCCCGGAGGAAAGTGGTGTCTACATGACACCGACCTACGGCAATACGCTGATGGGGCTCGCTTGCAGCAAACCGATCACCGCCGCGGACGGCTACAAAATCAGCTACTACGCGCCGCAACCGCGGGCGGTTACCGAAGTCGTGACGTTCGACGATTACAATCAAACCGTCGGCTATGGGGAAACCGGCCGCGTCAAACTCTACACGCTGACCGATGAATTCTTCGTTCCCGGCTTCATGGAGCGAGATGAGGGGGAGCGGGAACGGCCGTTTGCAACCTATCCCTGGGATGGTGTAAGCGGCGTGCGCCCCTTCCACGAACTCGCCAGCGCCACGACCGTCGGGGTTTATTAGTTTGGTTCGGCGCTCACGGCCAATCGCTTGGACCCCGTTCCACTTCCTGACTGCCATTGACCGCAATCGACATGATCACGCTCAGCCCGCTCCGTTGGGGAAAGCCCTACGAATCGCTTGATTTCAAAGACGTCGTCCACTTCGACACCGGGGAGCCGATCGCACGGATCGGGACTGTCGGTGGCGGGATCGTCGGACGTGACCTGCGTCAGGCGCACAAGGCCCGCGAGGCCTTGCTGCAACTCTCCACCGACGACCTGATCGAGCGTTGCAAGCAGGCCGCTGTCCTGTTCGAATCGGCGGAGTTGCAAGTCGGCGATTCCATGCAATCGGTGGACGATTTCGTTCACCAACAATCGGCTAGCACTGGACTGCCGGAACACATGTGCCGTTCGAATCTGTCAAAGAACAGTTTCGTCCTGAGCAACATCGATCAAATCCTCGACTGCCTGACCCGCGGACTCGACCTGTCGATCCTGTCACGCGGCTATGGCGACGAAGGGCGCGGGGTGATCGTCAGCTACCAAGCCCAGACGCCGATTTTGGGCGCCGTGCTGCCGAATAACTCCCCAGGTGTGCACACGCTGTGGTTGCCCGCGATCCCCTTGCAAATTGGCCTGGCGCTCAAACCGGGCTCGCAGGAACCATGGACGCCCTACCGGATGGTCTCCGCTTTCATTCAAGCGGGTGTCCCGGCCCAGTCTTTTGGGTTGTACCCCGGTGACCACGATGCCGGCGGGGCGCTGATGACCAAGGCTCCCCGCAGCATGATCTTCGGCAGCGCCGAGACACTTGCCCAACACGCCGGGAACCCGCGGGTGCAAGCGCACGGCCCCGGCTTCTCGAAAATCCTGCTCGGAGATGATGTCATCGACGATTGGGAGAACTTCCTCGACTTGATGGTCGAAAGTGTGCTCAGCAATTCCGGGCGCAGCTGCATCAATTGCTCCGGGATCTGGGCCAGTCGCCATACGAAGGAGATCGCTCAGGCGATTGCCGAGCGAATCGGGCCTGTCGAGGTCCTCCCGCCTTCCGATCCCGAGGCTCAACTTGCCGCGTTCACCGTCCCGGCGATGGCGACCGGAACGCACGCGATGGTCCAGCAGGACTTGAGCGAGTCGGGGGTGACCGACATGACGGCCCCGTATGGGGAAAAGCTGGTGGAGAAGGAACATTGTGCCTACCTGCGGCCGATGGTCGTCCATGCCGAGTCGCCCGATCGCCAGGTCGCTGCCAAGGAGTACATGTTCCCGTTCGTCAGTGTGGTGGAGTGTCCGCAGTCGGAAATGCTCCGGCGGATTGGGCCGACGCTCGTCGGCACCGTCATCACCCGAGACGAATCGCTGGTCGCCGCCGCCGGCGCCTGTACCGACATCGACCGTCTCAACGTCGGTCCGATTCCGACCAACCGGCTGAACTGGCTGCAGCCCCACGAGGGGAACATCATCGACTTTCTGTTCCGCTCCCGTGCCTACCAGATCGCCGACATGCCGGTCCCCGCTGGCGTCTAACCGATCTCTCCGCGATCGCCCGTGGTGCCGCCGGCGATGTCGGCGGCATAGCACTCGATCAGCGTGGACTGGTTGGCGCTTCGATCGACCTCCCGCAGCGCCCGGATCGAGCGGTCGAGTCGCCTCAAGGTGATCGGGCGGATCTGGTCGCCAGCGACCTCACGGCGCATCTGGGAGCGGTAGGTTTGCACGGCGATCGAAAACAGGTCGCGGAGGGCGCCGCGTCGACGGCTCGCCTCCTTGCCCGCCTGCTCGACCTGGGAGGTGATGAGCCGGGTCAGGCTGACCGGATCAGGATTTTCGTCGGTGAGTTGGTGAACGATCGGTTCCCGCGACTGCTCCGCCTCACCGCTCAAGAGTCTCGCGGCGGCGTGCATGTCGCCTCCGGAAGTCTCCACCGCAGCGGCGATCTGGTCGGGGGAGGCGTCGATTCCGTGTACAGAATTCAGCAACCGGACAGCGTCGTCGCCGCTGGGTGAGGCGAACCGGATGATTTGACAGCGCGAGCGAATCGTTGGCAACTGGCGCTGTTCGCTGCTGCCGATCAGGATGATCAGGGCATCCGGGGGCGGTTCCTCCAGCGTCTTGAGCAGGCAATTCGCCCCCTCTTCGTTGAGGAAGTCCGCATCGTACAAGATCGCTACCTTGCGGGTCCCGACCGTCGGTTTCAGCCGCACGTCGCGGCAGAAACCTTCCCGCATCCGGGCTTCCGGGGGTCCGATCAATTGATCCAAGAGGATGAAGCTTCGGTCGGCCGGTTTGCTCACCGAAATCAGATCGGGGTGGCTCTCCGCTTTGACTTGACAGCAGGAATCACAGACGCCGCAGGGATGCATTTCGGTCGGCTCGACCGCGCGGCACAGCAGCGTTTGGGCAAGCAGCCGCGCGAGCGTTGTCTTGCCGACCCCAGGGGAGCCGACGAAGAGGAAACTGCCACCCAGACGGCCTCGACGAATCGCGGCGGCGAACCAATCGACGATCCGGCGGTGACCGATCAACTCCGACCACGACTCGGCCATCAGTGATCCCGTGACAGCTTCGACGAGGCACCATTTTCCGAGGTTCTCGTCGAACCATCGGTACTCCCGTTGGCGAGGGCCGGACTCTCATCGGCCGAGGTCCCATCGTCGGAGGTTGGAGCAGCGGCTGAGTGCGAGCCGGAGGACGAACTCGCTGAATCTTCTTCCACACACAGGGCGACCGCGTCGAGCGCCGAAATCTTCTCGATCCGCTTGGCATGCCGGCCTCCTTCAAAGTCCGTTCGCAGCCACATCAGGACCAGCTCATCGACGGGGCGTTCTCCGATCAGGTCCCCGGGAAGACAGAGCACGTTGACATCGTTGTGTCGCCGGCTCATCTCGACCATCACTTCGTCGTAACAGGGGGCGGCGCGGACTCCCGGGTATTTGTTCGCAACGATCGCCATGCCGATCCCGGTACCGCAAATCAGGATTCCCCGGTCGGCTTGGCCGCGGCCGACTTGCTCCGCCACTTTACAGGCGAAATCGGGGTAATCGACCGCGGCGTCGGTGTCGGTGCCGGCATCGATCGTGGCATAACCGTTCTCCTTCAAGGTCTGGATCAGCTTGGCCTTGATCTGCACGCCCCGATGATCGCTTCCGAGACAGACTTTCAACATCTCGTCACCTCACTTCGAGTTCGAAGTCCGACTGGAAAAAAAATCATCACCTAGCGCATCGACCCATTTCGCGAGCTCTTCGTCGATTTCTTGGGCACACGCTTGATAGGCCTCGACGGGCATGCCGACCGGATCGTGAATGTCGCCGCCATCACGGCGGAGGGTAAAGACACGATCCTGCATGTCGGGCCACGCCGCCAGGATGGCAGACCGGTGCCCGCGAGTCATCGTGAGCACCAGATCGGCGACGCTGATGACCGAGTCGTCCAGCGGGCGACTGCTGTGTCCGGTCAAATCAAGTCCTCGCTGCCCCATCACCTCGATCGCTTGTGGCGTTGCCCCACAGCCTTCTGCGGCGGCGAGCCCCGCTGAGATCACGCGGATCGCATCCTCACACCCCAGTTTCTTGCGAAGTCGTTCGCGAAGCAAGGTTTCCGCCATCGGGCTTCGACAGGTGTTGCCAGTACAAACCAAGGCGATGACCGGTTTGACGAACTGATTCATGGCGGCGCGTTCAATCACCCCTTCCTGCAAGACTTCCCAATGTCGGCCGGCGACCCGCACGACCGTCGACTCTCCACCATAACGGGTCGGGCCATCGTCGAGCAGCAGTGGCAACTTTTCGACGATTTCCGGGGGGACGCCCGCCACCGTTGTCGGTGCGCGCCGGTCCACCACTGTGGCCGATGCCAAAATCAAGGGAGCTGACAGGTAACGGTGCAGGTGAGACAGAACCCGATGGTGAGACACTTGGAACGCGACCTCCCCCTGCCGATCGATGAGCCGGGCTCGGACCGCCGCAGGAAGCTCGGCAGCCGCCGAACGATCCTGCGACACCGAGGTGATCAGCGTCAGGGGACCAGGCCAGCAGCGGCGCATCAGCCTGCGGGTCAGCGGCGAGATCGGCGTCAAAAAGTCCCCCGCCGCCTCCCGGCTGCGCACCGAAACCGACAACGAAGGTGGAGCGAGCGCCGCGGAGGATGGCGGCATTTCATCGGCCAGCGGCCCCGAATCCGGCGGCTCCGCAGGACCCACCTCGCCGGCGTCACCCGCTTCACCCCCCTTCAACTCGCACAGTCGCTCCACGGCCCGCTCGCTCAGGGCGTTGGCGGCCAGGCAGTACACCGTCTCGGTGGGTACCCCGACGACATGGCCCTCCACCAAGGCCTGCACCGTGCGGTGCACCATGTCACGTGGGTCGTCGGTCGATTGAAGATCAAGAATCATTGCCCGGCTTGGCAAGGCTGCCCCGTGGTCCCCGACGCTGCCGCACAATTGTACAAGTCAATGAATCCAGCTCACAACTAGGCCGGCTCACAGAGGGAGGACTGATAGGGGGGACCAACGCCGTCCGCTTTGTAGCTACCAGAGGGGTTTTCAGTAACGGTGCGGCGCAAGTCGCCCGGCGTCATGCGGGAAATTTAGGTTCACGGCCGGACGGCCTGCACCGTGCCGTTAAAAATGGACGGGGCGACAATGAGCGGGACAGGGCTCGAGCTCACCGGTGGATTGAGTCTTCCTCGGATGGCCCAATTTTCTCTGGGTGTGTGACCTCAGGTGTCCCGGACAACGACGATAAGGAAATGGGCATCCCACGAAACCGCTTGTTCCCTCACACCGATAACACTCCCGATGAACCAACTGCTACGCCGAGCGATGCACGATTCGGACCGCTTCGTGGTCGAAATGGATTACGCCGATGCCCAGGGGAACCAGACCCACCGGGTGGTCAGCCCGATCCGTTTTCTGGGCCGCGACCGCTTCCTCGGACTCTGCCTCTGCCGCGAGGAGCCCCGCCAGTTCTACACGGCCCGCTGCGCCGGGATCCGGCTCGTTCCTGCCGAAACGGTCCAGATGCCCCTCCCGATCGGGGGCAACCACCAAGCCGCTTGCACCCTCTAGAGCGGATGGGGTGGGATTCGAACCCACGGTACGCGCAAGCGTACGGCAGTTTTCAAGACTGCTGCCTTCGACCACTCGGCCACCCATCCGATTTCGTTTTGTACCGTTATTTACGGTGTTTCTGAACCGTTCGCCGTCGTCGCCAGTGGGGGCATTTAGGAGTTTGACACCCGTTTTGACACCCGCTAGGCTGCTGAGGTCCAAAAGTGGCGACCGCCCGCGGTAACGGGCTGATCGCCGGACACCACCTAACCCTATGACCGATGAGGTGATGCCGTGGCTGATTCTAGTCATACCGCCAGCCCGCGAAAACCGCGACGACGCCGGCGACGTTCTGACGCCGGCGACGTTCTGACGACTTCCCGCTGTTCCACCACAAGGGTTCCGGCTACTGGTGCAAGAAAATCGGCGGCCGGCACGTCTACTTCGGGAAGGTCGCCGACGACCCTGAGGGCAAGGCCGCGCTCGACAAGTGGCTGGACCAAAAAGACGACCTGCTGGCCGGTCGCGAGCCGAAGGACGAAAACGACAACCTGCGATCGCCGCTCGGCCACACGCCCCCGCCGATCGGCGCCGACGCGGCCAAACATGCCGCCGAACGATGGCATGGCAGCTACATCAGCACTGGCGCCTTACTCGTCGCCGCCGACCGGTGTGGCATCCCGATGGTAGCTGTCCATTCTGTGAGCGCAACGCAAATCCAAAATCAAGACTCCTCAAGATTGCTTCACCGTGGGTCGTGGACTGGACAGGCTGTCGAGTGTATCAGTGTTGCTCGTCGGCGTTGATGACCAGCGTGTCCAAGATGCCCGTCGGAGGCGTGTGTCCCACCT
>CAYWXT010000153.1:0-13222 GCA_964462125.1 uncultured Pirellulaceae bacterium
GCTCGGCCTCCGACAGCACCAACTTTCTGACCATGCTGTTGATGATGATCGGCGGGTCGCCTGGATCAACGGCCGGGGGGATGAAGACGACGACGTTTGCCCTGATCGGCTTGCTGGCGTGGTCGCGACTGCGGGCTCGTCCGACGGTGATATTTGGCGGCCGCTCGATTCCGGATGAAACGATCCAGCGAGCGGTGGGGCTGTTCGTGATCGTCACCGCGGTGGTCTTCGCGGGGGTCTTCGCAATCGCCTCGATCGGTGACATTCTCGGCCGCGAGAGCGAGTTTTTGGTCAGAATGTTCGAGGTCGTCAGCGCATTCAACACGGTGGGGCTTTCCATGGGGGTGACCCCAGAGTTGTCAGCGCCGTCGAAGTGGATCTTGGTGGTGCTGATGTTTGTCGGCCGCACCGGTCCCCTCTCCCTGGCGTCGGCCCTGGTGGTCCGGCTTTCTCAAGGCGGCAAGTTTCGGCTTGCTTACGAAGACGTGAATGTCGGTTAGGTTTGTACCATGAAACGGTTTGTCATCATCGGCTTAGGCAATTTCGGTTTCACCGTCGCCCGGTCGCTCTCGGAGAACGGGCACGACGTGATCGCCATCGACACCGATGGAAACGTTGTCGACCGGCTCGCGTCCCATGTCTCCCGCGCCGCGGTCGGCGATGCGACCGACATCGAGACCTTGCAGCGGATTGGGGCGGACGATGCCGATGCGGCCGTCGTTTCCACCGGTGACGACATCACCGCGAGCATCCTGGCCACAATGGCGCTGCACGATTTGAAGGTCAAGGACGTGTTCGTCAAGGTCGTCTCGAACGAACATGCGCGGGTCATGCAGCGAATCGGGGTCACGGAGGTGGTCTTTCCCGAGCGGGACTCGGCGATCGATTTGGCGACCCGGGTCTGCGGCTCCGCACTGCTCAACTACGTCCAACTCGGCACCGGGTTCAGCATCCAGGAGATGGGCGTCCCGACCGCCTGGTACGGCAAATCGATTCGCCAGTTGAGCCTGCGACAAAAGTTCGACATCTCGATCGTCGCCCTGCATGACGTGCTGACCGACAAGATCTACGCCACACCCGACCCCGATTACATCCTGAAGGATTCCGACACCCTGCTGGTCGCCGGCACCGACCAAGCCTTGGCCCGCGCCGCGCAGGTGAACTGAGGGCCTCAGCACTCATTTGTGGACTTTGTAGAAGCGAATTCCGGGTACAACCAAGCCGAGCAGGACGGGAATGAGGCCCATGCCCAGGATCAGCAACCAGCCATGGGCACCGGGATCGTCGGTGTCCAGAACGACCGACATTAGGCTCCAGTAGACCGTGGCCAACAGCAAGGCAGTACAGAGGGCAATCGCTGCCCAGACCCAGCCGTTGCGCACCACATCGTTGTTCCAAATCGGGGTTCCCCGGTCGCGCAAATTGAAGACGAATCCCAGTTTGGCAAAACCGAGCGTCAAGAAGGAGATCGTGACCGCCTGGGGTTCGTCCAGCCCGAGTCCTTGGATTGCGACGCTGAGTGCCGCCAGGACGCAACCACCAACGATGACGCTCCAGCCGCCGATGACCCGCCAGTGATAACGGGTCAGCAGGTGCTCCTCCGGATCCCTCGTTGGGCGATCCATCACGTCTCGGCTCCCCTCGCCGACGCTCAAGGCGAGCGCCGGGAAGACGTCGGTCACCACGTTCAGAAACAGGATCTGAAGGGGGCGCAGGGGAATCGGGGCTTGAGCGACCGAGGCGAGTGTCACCGCCAAAATCTCGGCCAAGTTGGTACAGAGCATGAAGATGACCGACTTGCGGATGTTGGCGAAGATGATCCGGCCCTGTCGTACGGCTGCGACGATTGTGGAGAACCGGTCGTCGCGGAGGACCATGTCGGCCATCTGGCGAGCGGCGTCGGTTCCCCGTTGGCCCATGGCCACGCCGATGTCGGCTTGCTTCAACGCCGGGGCGTCGTTCACCCCGTCTCCGGTCATGGCCACGGTCTCCCCGCGAGCCTGAAAAAGCTTGACAAGATCTAACTTCTGATGGGGCGTGACACGGGCAAAGATCGCCGTACCGATCAGGCGCTGCAGCCGTTGTTCGGACAGTTGTTCCCAGTCGCCCAGGTCGGTTCCGTGAACGGACCCACCGTCACTGGCGAGCCCGACCTGCTCCCCGATCGCCTGGCCCGTATCGGCGCGATCGCCGGTGACCATGACGACACGGATTCCGGCTCGTTGGCATTCCTCGATGGCTTCGCGGACGCCTTGGCGAGGCGGGTCGAGAAGCCCGACGAGCCCGAGAAAACGGAGCCCATGAAACGGCTCGTCCTCCGGCTGGTCGGGCTGTTTGTCCGCCATCGCCAACAGCCGTAACCCTTCGCTTGCCAACGCCTCCGCCTTCTCCCGCCACCACTGGCGTTCCCGATCGCTGAGCTCACGATCTTCTGGGCCGACGGCGATCCGCAGGCTGGCGTTCAGCACCGCCTCGGGCGAGCCCTTGACCGCGACGAAGGTCCCGTTCGCCTCTTGATGAAACGTGGCCATCATCATCACGTCCGGGTCGAACGACACCTCCCGTTGCTCCGGCATCGCTTTCAACAGCTCGTCGCGGTCCAGATTCCACGCCCTGCCGACTTCGAGCAATGCGACCTCGGTGGGATCGCCCCTGGAGGAGCCGTCCCCATCGCGGCCGAGCGCGGCGTTGCTGCACAAGACACCGATCTCGATGATCCGCCGCAACACGGGATCCTGTTGGTCCGACAGCTCGCCGTCCGCGTTCCGGGTCTCCGGGGTCACCTCGTCCGGGTTCAGGGCGTGGTCGGCCAACGGGGTGATCACCCGCCGCACCGCCATCCGGTTTTCGGTCAGGGTTCCCGTTTTGTCGGTCAAGATCACGCGGGTCGCCCCGAGTGTTTCGACGGCGGTCAATCGATTGACCAGTACGTTTTGGCGGGCCATGAGCCACATGCCGCGGGCCAGTGCGATGGTGGCGACAATCGGCAGACCTTCGGGAATGGCTGCGACACCCAAGGCCAGGGACGTCTCGATCATGGGCACGGGATCCCTTCCGGCCAGCAGCCCACTGCCGGCGACGGCCACGGCGATGGCAATGGTAATCCAGGCGAGCCGGCGACCGAGTTGATTCAGCCTCCGCTGCAGCGGCGTCGCCTGCCCTTCGGCCTGCGCCGCCAACTCCGCGATCCGCCCGAGTTCGGTTTCGACCCCGGTCGCCACCACGACCGCCTCCCCAGATCCTTCTGCGACTGACGTTCCCTTGTAGAGCATGCACGGCCGTTCCGCCAACGGCGCCTCCTCACTGACGGCCTCGCTCCGCTTGGCAACCGGGACCGATTCGCCCGTCAACGCCGCCTCGTTGATCCGCAGCCCTTGCCCCTGCAGGAGCCGCGCGTCGGCCGGGACGAGCTGTTCAGATGCGAGCAGGATGAGATCGCCCGGGACCAATGCTTCGGGGGCGATTTCGGTCGTCGCTGCATCACGTCGAACCTGCGCGCCATGTTGACTCATCGCACGCAGCGCCTCCATCGACCGCACCGCCTTCCATTCGCTGAGGAATCCGATCAGCGTGTTGATCACGGTGACCGCAACCAGCGCGAACCCTTCCAGCCACCGCGCGGTGGCGAACGCCCCCACCGCCGCCACCGTCAGCAGCAATATGACGACGCTCTTGAACTGGTCCAACAAGATCCGCCATGCCGGCCGGCGGCGAGCCTCCCGAAGGCGGTTCTCGCCGTACCGTTGCCGCCGCTCGGCGACGTCCTCCGCCGACAAGCCCTGCCGTGGATCGACCTCCAGTTGCTGCAGAACTTCGTTGACGCTCGAGGCATGAAAGGCGTTGACGGTTTCGTTCACAGAAGGCTCGGTGTCATACTCGTCGGTACCCCCGTGTTGCATCATCACAAATTGAGTCTGTACCCAACGGTCAGGGTTCCTGTTCGGTAGCCATCGCGATCTGCGCGTCCATCATCTGCTGCCAGGTCTCAACCAGTTCCATCAATTTGTCGGGGTGTTGCGACGCCAGGTCTTCGGTCTCGGCGCGGTCGGTGTCGAGCCGGTACAGCTCCCAGGGGCCTGCGGGGCCAGCGGCGCTGATTTTCCAATCGCCACGGCGCAGGGCTCGGTTCCCCTCATGCTCCCACCACAAGGTGCGTTCCCGGGTCGTGTCGCGGTCGAAGGCGGGAACCAGACTCTGCCCCGGCCGGGACTCCGCTGGGGAATTCGATCGGCTCTCACGGTCCGGCCGATCGTCCACACCGGCGAGTTCCAAGATCGTCGGCCAGAGATCGATGACGTGGCTGACGGTCGTCCGAAGCTCGCCAGAGGACCCGATTCCGGTTGGCCAGTGAGCGATCAAGGGCGTGGCGGTGCCACCTTCATGAACCCACGTTTTGTGGTAACGAAATGGCGTGTTGGAGACCGTCGACCAGCCGGGGCCGAGACAGAGGTGGGATTTCCACGACCCCATCGGCGCATCGCGATCGTGACCGTCGCCGCGAACCATGATCTCCGCACTGGCCCCGTTGTCAGAAAGGAACAGAATCAGCGTGTTGTCCCACGCGTCCATCTCGCGCAGCTGATCGAAAACGCGGCCGATCTCGTGATCCATCCGGTCGACCATCGCCGCGTGGATCGCCATCTTGGTCGACTGGAACTGGCGTTGTTCTGCGGTGAGTTCCTTCCAGGGGAACGGCCGATTGACTTCCGCCGCCCCCAGCGTCTCCATTGCATCGGGGAAATCGTAGGGCGGACCAACATCGCGCATGAACTTCGACAGCGGCGCGTCGACCAGCCCCAACGATTTCATCCGCTGAAACCGCGATTCCCGGACCGTTTCCCAGCCGCCGGTATAGGCGTCGCGGTAACGGTCGATGTCCTCGGGCAGGGCGTGCAATGGGAAGTGGGGCGCGGCGAATGCCAGGTAGTGGAAGAAGGGGCGGTCGGCATGCTCGCGGTCGTGCTCTTGCAGACATTCGATGACATGATCGGCCAACGCGATGGTCCCGTAGAAACCACTTTCCGGTTCGACCGCCGGCAATCGTTCGTCGTCCTGCCAGTGCGCCGTGGGATTGAAAAAGCGATGCTGGTCCTTCAGGTAATACGACCGATCGAAACCGCTGGCGATCGGCATCCCGTCGAGATGCCACTTGCCGGTGTGGTAGCTGCGGTAACCAGCATCGGACAGCGGAGTGCACAGCAAGGGAGCCCACTGCGGCCGCTGGCCCCGGCCGCCGCTGCGCACCCCCGGCACTCGGTCGCGGCGGACGCTGTGGGGATAGTATCCGGTCAGCAGTGACGCCCGCGTCGGCCAGCAGCGGCCGGTGTTGTAGAACTGGGTGAATCGCAAACCGTTTTCGGCGAGCCCATCGAGGTGGGGTGTTTCGATTTCGCCGCCGTAACAACCAAGATCGGAAAAGCCGAGATCATCCGCCATGATCAACAACACGTTGGGACGCTTTGGCGACGGCTCCGCCGCCGGCGCTGCATTGGCAGTGATGGCGATGGCGAGCATCCCCATGATGCCCGCGGTCATCACAAACCGTCGGCTCCGGTTGCAATGGTAACTCGATCGGAGGTGGCGAAAGGGGAAGGGGGCATGTTGGGTCATGGTGGACTCGCAGCGGTCGGGTACAGCGGGCTCGCGTTGACTCAAGCGACCTGGGGTTGGGACGTCGGGAGAGGCTCAGCTTAGCATCGACAGCAGGATCGAGGGGCGCCGGATGTTGCAGCCCCCTGCCGTCTGCTCGTTTCGATTCTCGTCGTCCCTTTGTGTCAGTCCCGAGGGCATTTGGCACGCCAGTTGCAATTTTTCGCCGTGCAACCTTGATCGACTGCCAAAATGGATGTCCTTCAGGTGGCAGTGCGAGTTCCTTGTTCCGCTACCCTCATATTAGGAGAGACATTCGATGAACACTTCAATCAGCACCAAGCGACTCGGTTCTCTTTTCTCCGATCCGTTCGCCTTCGGCGGCCGCGAGATGAACGATTTGTTCAATCGTGTCTATGAGATGCCGGGCAACGGTCGCAACCGGACCGGCTGGATGCCAGCGGCAACGGTGTGGGAGGACGACAACAGCTATCACGTTGACCTTGAGCTGCCCGGGCTCGCGCGCGACCAGCTCGAAGTGACCTTTGAAGAAAGTCGGCTGGTGGTCTCGGCCAATCGGCCGCGGCCAGAAGGGGAATACCGGGTTCATCACGACGAGCGGTTATGGGGAGAGGTGACCCGTGCGTTCTCGTTACCCGAAACGGTCGATCCCGAATCGATCGAGGCGAACCTCGCCGACGGGATCCTCTCGATCACCTTGGTCAAACGACCCGAGGTGCTGCCGCGGAAGATTGAGATCCAGGCCAATTCGTAAGCGACGAAACAGCTCCCCCCCAAGTCCGACGCATGCGATCGATCGATCGCATGCGTTTTTTATTGCTTCTCCCCCCGGCTTTGCGAGGGGAGATACTAGGGTGTGGTGTCTTCCGGAGAAGCGCTCAGCGGCGGAGGCTGCGGTGAAGCGAATTGGCGGTGACGTAGACGGCGAGCCGATCCTCCATCGTCTCCAGTTCGCACGTGAGCCATTGAGAGAACTCATCGGTCTGCTCCGGGGGCAGGGTCGCGGTGAGTTCACTCCAGTGGCCCCCTTCGGGGCGGGGTGCCTCGGGGTTAGTTGGAGTCATCATCGGAGCATCCTCCGGTTGAGCAATCCATTGCCGTGGGAAAAGAGTGAGCCGCCATCATTGAGACTACTCGGGTTCGCCTAAAGTTCACTGCAATGCCGGTGCCGATTTCCGCACTGCCAGCCCAGTTCAATGCCTAACTTGCTGATGAGACAAAGTTTATGCATTGAGAAGCGGCGACGGTCTTAAACGACTCGTGTTGCCATTTTGCTCAATCGCTGCGGCGCGTGCGGCCACCCCGGCAGTCTCGGCGGACGCGAATCGGCCATTTTGCCGCTCAGAGGTAAATTCTAATCCCGTATCATCAGTCTGCGGAAGACTGAATTCCCTTTTTGGTGCCATCTCCCTGATTTTGCGCCCTGTCGTTCGGGTCGGGAAAAGAGGATCGGGCGGCGCCCCCTGGTGAATTCTTTCGCCCATCACCCAAGACTCCCGCTCGGTCAGCGAATGCAAGGGTGACGCGACAGAATCTATCAACCGTAAAGGGGAATCGAAAATGATCCGCAAACTTTTATTCGCGGGAGGAGCTGCGACGCTCCTTTCAACGGTGGCGTTAGGCGTTCCTCTGTGGAGTTATGCCCGTACGGGTACCCAGTGGTTCACTGAGTCGGCGGGCGATCTGGTGCCACTGGAGTGGGAGCTGAAACGTGCCCGCCAAATGATCACGGATTTGAAGCCTGAGATCGAGGGCAATGCCAAGCGAATCGCCCGGGAGAAGGTGCAGGTGGCGCGGTTGGAAAAGCAGCTGGCCGAAACCACCGAGCGACTGGCCGAGAGCGAGTCGCACATCCGCCGTTTGGCGGAGGATCTGAGCGATGAGCACGAGGCCTATCAGTACGCGGGCAAGACGTACACCTCGGCTCAGGTTCAATCGGATTTGGGCAACCGCTTCAAGCGTTTCAAGACTCGCCAGGAGACGGCGAAGAAACTGGAGCAGATGCTGGCGGCCCGCCAGGCGTCGTTGCGGGCGGCGCATGAGCGAATGGACGCGATGATGGGGGCCAAGGGCCAGCTTGAGGTGGAGGTGGAGAACTTGCAGGCGCGGTTGGCCTCCCTCCGGGTCGCCCAGACGGCCAGCAAGTTGAACCTGGATGACAGTCAGCTCGCACGCACCCGGGAACTGCTGGGCGAGATTGCGACGCGTATCGACGTGGAGGAAGAAACCATGAGCCTCGACGTGGAGTACTTTGGGGAGATCGACCTCGACGCCACCTCGGATGAAGAGCTGCTGGACGAGGTTTCGGGTTACTTTGACGAGGGGGCTGAGTCGAAACCCGGTTCCACGGCGGTGGCGGCGATCGAGTTGGACTGAGAGCCTCGCGAGTTGGATGGAGAACCTGTGTGCACCTCCGCTGGCAACGCCGTCGACGCCGAGATGAACCGACGGCTTCGTTGGCAACTGTGGATCGATGGTTGTGCTGGCTACTGGTTGCTCGAGGGGAGTCGATGGACTCTCGGGGGGGCGGCTGCGGCCGGGACGGTGGAGATCGCCCTCCTGGCCGACTTGCCTCGCCGAGCCGGACAGATCGAGCGCGACGGGGACGACTTTTTCTGGCTCCCTTGCGACCGCGAGCGGGTGCTGCTCCGTGACACTCAGGATTTGCCTGTCGGCGGTTCCGCTCGAATGATGTTTGCACGCCCCAGCCGGCTTTGCGGGTCCGCGGTCCTGCGGTCGATGCCCCCGCACCGATTGGCCGATCATGTCGACGGGGTCTTGTTGTTTCACCAGACGTTGCTGATCGGCCCGCGCGGTGACTGCCACGTCCGTTGCCCGCACGCGGAATCGACTCTGGTGTTGACCCGGCGTGGCCCGCGATGGCTGGTCAAGCCAACAGAGGGCGAAGCATTTGTCGAGTTGATGCCCCGGGCGCGAACGACAATCGGAAACGTGGCGATCACGTTGGAGGATCGAAGTTGATGACCGGCGGCGCCCCATTCGCCGCCACTTGGTGCCTGGAGATTGGGATCTTGAACGATGGCGAAACAACGATGCGGTGCCGGGCAGGGACAGATGGTGGAGTGAGACCGCTCGGGCTTTCTTAGGAGAAATAGCAATCCATGGCGGCTTCACTCGATAAACTATGGGCATCCCCCCGTCGTCCCGGTTCCCAGACCGATCGACACACCGATCGACCGACGGACAAACAGGGCGCCACCCGGGCAGCGGCGACTGGGGCCGACGCCGCCGATCGCCGATTGCACGAAACGATGTCAAGCGATGCCTCTTCACCGACGATGACCTTCACGTATCCTCCTGGGGCGACGCCGCTGCCCCGCTATACGATCCGGCGGGGGCTCGGTGTCGGTGGGTTTGGAGAGGTTTATTTTGCGGTCAGTGAGGCCGGCAAGGAGGTGGCACTCAAGCGAATCCAGCGGAACCTAGAGGTCGAACTGCGGGGCGTGTCCCAATGTTTGAACATCAAACACCCCCATCTCGTCGGGTTGCAGGACGTTTGTCACGACCCGTCCGGCCAGGCTTGGGTGGTGATGGAATACATCGCCGGGCCGAGCTTGCGCCAGGTGCTCGACGAGTCACCACAGGGGCTGGAGGAGGCCCAGGTGCGGCGGTGGTTCTCAGGGATCGGGTCAGCCGTGGCCCATCTGCACGCGGCGGGGCTGGTTCATCGCGACCTCAAACCGGGCAACGTGTTCGACGATTTGGGGATCGTGAAAGTCGGCGACTACGGGCTCAGCAAGTTCATCTCCGCGTCGCATCGTGGAGGGCATACCGAGTCGGTGGGAACCTTCCACTATATGGCTCCCGAAATTGGTCGCGGCGAGTATGGCCGCGAAATCGATATCTACGCGTTGGGGGTGATCCTCTATGAGCTGCTCACCGGCGACGTTCCCTTTGATGGGGAGAGCTGTCACGAAATCATCGTCAAGCATCTAACGGCCAAACCCGATCTGAAGGGGATTGCGGAACCGTACCGCACCGCCATTTCGCGGGCGCTGGAAAAGGACCCTCGCCAGCGGCCGGAGACGGTCGGCGAACTGCTCGCGCTTCTCGGGATGGATCCAGCTCTCGGGGCGGATCCAACTCTCGGGATGGATCCAGCGGGACCGACCACGCCCGGCGGAGCGGGCTCCGTCGCAGCGTCCCCAGGGTCCGACTCCGCCGACGTTTCACCGGAAGCGGTCAGGGAGGAGCCCGTCGCTCGCGCGGTCCGCAACAGCTTTGCCGACTTGGGCCGCTGGTGGTCGTCGCTCGATCGTTCACCCGGGGCGAAAGCGTTCCTGGTAATCGTCGCGGCCGTGGTCTTGGCGATCAATACGCGTTGGCTGCTGCCGCTGTTGTCGTTGATCGGCATTGTCTACGTCCCCTACTACCTTGTTCGCCAGATGTTATTGCACACCACGCCGCAGCCGAGTTATGCCGCGGCGCAGCGGCGGGGCGCCGCGCCATTGGGCGTACCACACCGGCCACTGAGCCGCAGTCAATGGCGGCGGCGGATGCGGGGCGAGTTACGGGCCAAGGCCTCCATCGAGCGATTCGCCGAACTGGCGACCTCGTCGGTTGCGTCAATCCTTGTTGTGTTGTTCCTGGCATTCCTGACGGCCGTCATCGGCATCCGGAGTGGGCCGGTCGATGCGGTCGCTGTCGCCCCTTACGCATCGATGGCGGTGGTGGTGATGGTCGCTGCGGTCGGGCTACTCGGCTTGGGCAAGCTTTGGGAACGGAACGAGGGGGAAGGCGTACCGCGCCGGCTCGTCCTGGCCGGCGTGGGGGCCGGCGTCGGATTGCTCGGCTTTGCAGTGCACCGGTTTCTGATGCTTCCCGGCGGTGACGGGCTGCATGCGCTCCGCTCGCTCGATTGGACCACGCTGCCGCCGGCGCTGTACGCCGACGGGGTGCCCCGCGCCGCAGCCTGGATGGCCCACTTCGCGATGCTGTTCGCAGCCCTTCGCTGGTGGAAGCCGCTCGATCCCTTGCGGCGGGCACGCCTCAGTCTGTGGAGTGTCGCGGTGGCGGTGGTCGGGGATTGGTTCGTGCATCAGTTCCTGCCGATCCCGCAACCGGCCGGAATGTTGATCGCTGGCGGAATCGCGATCACCGTCCAGATGTCCGCACCGTGGACCAGCCCCCATATCGCACCGTCTTCCGCTACCGGCCAACCACGTCCCGCTGGCGGCGGTATCGCTTAATCAAGGAGCATCCTCCATGTTGAATCAGGTCCGATCGGCATCCAACTGGCTGCTGCTTCTGGTCTTTGCCCACGTCACCGTCATCGGTCAAGGGTGGGCGGCGGAGGAAGAAGCCGGCGGCGCCGCGGTTGAAGGAACCAGCAGCGCTGATGCTGAAGGAATCAGTGGCGCCGATGCCGAGGGGCTGTCAACCGATCGAGAGCCTGAACCGCCGACCCTGTCGGTCGCCCCAAGCGAACATGTGGTCTATCCCGAAACGCGACCCGCTTGGGTCGATGCGGAGAACGACCTCGACTCCGACACGCATCGCTGGATCGTGCGGACGATTCCCTGCGATTCCCTCGAGGAATGTGACGATCGATTGGCCGTCGCCTTGAGCGTTGAAGTTGACAACTACACCTCGCAGCTGATCGGTTCGACCGACGTCGACGGGCTGTTCCCGATCGATGATGATGAGACGATGAAGCAGCTGATCGCGCGGCGGTACGATGGCACATTGACCCAGGGAAATTTGCCGGCTTTCGAGTCCGCGCTGGAGCTTCGGATCGGGCCTGAGATTCAATCCCAGCTTCGGCGTTCGTGGCGAAACCAGGAAGTTCGCCGGCGGTTGGGGGCGTTGGGAGTGATCGTGACCGGTGGCTGGGCTTTTCTCGTGGCGGTCGCGACGATCACCGCCGGGCTGAGCCGTCATCGGGCCGCTTGAAGTCGCCGCTCTTGTTGGACCCCGTGGACACACCCGCTGGAATGAACACGCTTGATCCTCATCCAAGGAAACGAGACCGGAAACATCTGTTCGCTGGTTCGTAGCCTTTCGCAATGGTCCGAACTCCGTTCTCTGCCGCCTCGGCGGCCTGGAAGGAGAGGGAAGCCGATGGTCCCCACAATCGACCCCCTCTGACGTGGGGAATCCTAGCGATCGGCAGCCGTCGGAATCGCAGTAAAAATGATTGACACTATGCCGCCCGGACCGCTACCTTGGGGGGCTCCCGTTATCCGCGGCTAAACCGTGGATCAGCCCCATTCACCTCGGTTGACCCGGGGGTTTCCCCCCCAATATCCCCGGTTGAACAGGGGATAATTAGTTTGTTACCCGACGGATGTCGTATTCGACGAATTCGCACCGATGCCTGAATCGCTCGACACACCAGCGCACCTATACCGTTTCCTCAACGGGCGTTTCGTGTCGTTTGATGTCGACAAGTTGCTGCCAGCATTTGCGCCATTCCACTCAGGGATTAACGGCGACGACGGGACTGTTCCACTTCATTTTCCGGGCTTTGAGGATCGATACGAGCTCCGGCTCGGTGCGGATGCCGTCAACCGTCGCGTGACGCTCACGATCTCACTTCGACTGCCGATCCTCGCTGCTGGATTCTGGTTCTGTGTGCATTGCCTGATGCGAGATGATTTCGTCGTATTGCTGGCTCCGTCGGAACGCTGTGCGTTTTACGCTAATGAATCGACCCCCTCGCATGTTCCGTCGTCTGAATTTGACCTCCCTTCCATGCTCACTTACGCTGCTACTCCGGACACGCTGATCACGGCTTTCGTTCAGGAGCACGAAGGCGGGTAAATCGGGTAAGGACGACCCTTTCGGGCCGCCCTCCCCACACCACCTAGCATGCGGGTCCGCTACTGGGGCGGTTCGACGAAGCGGAGCACGTTCCGCCCACAGAGTCTTCAAGCTCAGGACTCCTTGATCGTGTAACCAGGCATTCGGCATCCCGACGCCACTGGCGATGGTTTTGGCCATGTGCCAGGGGCCTTTGCGGCTGCGAGCGTGTCGGATCGCTTGGCGACGCGGAACACCGAGACGGATGAGCTCCCGGCGGCGCGTGCGGGGGTACCGCCAGCGTTTCCAGTAACACATCCGTAGGCGGCGACGAATCCACTGGTCGAGCCTATCGAACAGTTTCAGCTGCGACGCTAGCGCGAAGTAGCCCATCCAGCCGCGGACGTAGCGCCGCAGCTCGCCCAGACGCCGGGCCATCGAGATGCCCCGGCTACGGCCGGTGATCTCGCGGATGCGACGCTTGAAGCGACGGAGGGACTTCGCCGACACGTTGATCGTGGCCCGGCGGCCACGAAAGACGAAGCCGAGAAACTCGACGCCGTCGGAGGCCACAATCCGGCTCTTCTCTTGGTTGACCACCAAGCGAAGGGTGCCGGTCAGGTACCGAGTGATTGAGGCGAACACTCGCTCGGCCGCACGCTGGGACTTCGTGAAGATCACGAGTCGAGTAGCCCGGGGGAATTGCACCCCCAGGCTCTCACAGAACCGGACGTGAACCTCTCAGCTCATCCGGCTCCTATTGTCCAGCCGCGGGACGAATTCCATGCGACCATAACACGAAGAGGTTCGGTTCGCGGCGGGCCACACGGCCCAGCCAGTGAACCGCCTG
>CAYWXT010000154.1:0-13198 GCA_964462125.1 uncultured Pirellulaceae bacterium
CGGCTGAACCACCCGGTGAAGCAACGGAGTCACCAGGTGAGAAAGCGGCGGAGCAGTTCGGTGCCGGGCTCGGTGAGGAAGCTCTCCGGATGGAACTGCCATCCCTCCAGTGGAAACTCGCGATGCCGAACGCCCATGATCTGCCGCGTGCCGCCCGTGTCGGTCCAGGCGGAGATCTGCAGTGCACCGGGAAGCGACGCCGGGTCGATCACCAGGCTGTGGTAACGCGTCGCGGTGAACGGATTGCTCAGCCCGGTGAACAGTCCCAGGTCGTCGTGTCCGATCGCGTCGGTCTTGCCGTGCATCAATTCGGGGGCACGGATGATCACGCCGCCGAACGCCTGCCCGATCGACTGGTGCCCGAGGCAGACACCGAGCAGCGGAATCTGGCCGGCGAACCGCGCGACGCACGCCACGCTGATCCCCGCCTCGTTCGGGGTACAAGGGCCAGGGGAGAGCAGGATCCGTGAGGGGGCCATCTCGGCGATCTCCTCGACCGTCCGCTCGTCGTTGCGAAACACCCGCACGTCGATTTGCGGGTCGATTTCCCCCAGTCGTTGCACGAGATTGTAAGTGAAAGAATCGTAGTTATCGAGCACAACGACCATGGGCTTCATCCGGGTGGCGGTGTCAATGGTAAATGGCCGAAAGCGTCAAAAAAGATATTCTTTCGATGCAGCGGGCAAACGCTCTTTAGCCGCTTTCGAAACCCAGCGTATAATGCACCCGTCGTCGCTGACAACAAGCCGGTCCGCCGGGTCGGATACTCCTCTCTGATATTCCATTGGATTCACTCCCGTGCTTTCGGTTCGCCCCAAAGTTGCCGAATTGGCGTTTCAGGTGTTCAGCCGATCGCTGCATCCGGAACTGTACACGCTGCACAAGACGCGCAGAATCGAACGCAGCGACTACGACGCTCGCATCGATATTACCAACTGCGGTCATGTGGTCACCTGGAATGGGGGTAGCGTGACTTTGTGCGAGGTCGCCACGAGTGCTCACCAACCGTTGCCCAAACGCCGCTGCCTGCTCCGCCGCCCGCTGAAAGGGAGCCGAACCGAACGAGCCGAGTGCCACGGCGGCGTCGGCTATCGGACGCATTTCCAGCTCGAGTCGGTCGAACCCGACCTGTTCCGGATGGTTCAGCAGCAACTCGGCAGCGGTCCCACCGAGGGGCTACTGCACACCTTCGACGCGAGCGGACGCATGGCATTGGGCGCGCTCAGTTACGTCAACATCGAAACCCGCCGGCGGTCGATGTTGGTCCAGGCAATTCACACCTTTCCCGATGACTACGCGATCGTGAAAGTGGAATCGTTGTTTTCCTTGCCGACGTGAGTCTGCTCAACCCTGCGGTGCTGCCGCGGTTGGTCGGTGTGATCGATCTGCGACACGGCCTTCCGGTTCACGCGGTCGCCGGCCAACGTGAGCATTATCGCCCGGTTCACTTGGAACGCCCCGTCACCGCAGCAGCGCTCCTTGACCACTACCGGCGGTTGGGTCTGCGGAGATTCTACTTGGCGGATCTTGATGGGATCATCGAGGGCACGCCGCAGTGGACACCGCTGGAACGCCTCGTCGCCCGACTTCATGAGTGCGACGAGCTGTTGATCGATGCCGGGTGGCGGGGCCAAGAAGGGTCTGGTGTGCAACGGCGTTTCCGGGATCTTGCCGCATCCCATGATCGATTGAAGTGGGTGGTTGCGGGAGAATCAGCGGCCGATCCAAACGCCGCTTTCCGGCTCGGCGAGTTGGTCGGGCCCTCCCGGGTTTGGCTCGGGATGGACTATCGCGACGGCGTTTGGCTCGCAGCCGAGGGGGCGGAGGAGACTTGGGTTCGCCAGGCGGTTGCCGATCAGCTTGGCGGCGCCGTCGTTCTCGATGTGGCAAGTGTCGGGACCGGCGGTGGTCCATCGACCTCAGCGATCGTGCGCCGCGTCCGCGAGTTGGCGCCGCACTGGCGTCTCCTCTCCGGTGGCGGTGTTCGCGACGGTGCCGATGTCGAGCGGTTGCTGCAGGCGGGCTGTGACGGCTGCCTCGTCGCCACCGCGCTGCATCGGCTGGGCGGGGGGTAGCGCCGTTTTCTATTTCCTCACCCCTGGACGTAGCACAGGCTGCCAGCCTGTATCGCCCGCGCTACCCATATCAGAACTTCCCGCTACGACGCAGCTTGCTCGTTCGGGTTGATCCTTTTCTCAATTCGTTCGATCGACATCGCGCGGCCGTCGGCAGTGGAGATGACCAGTGCCCCGCAGAGCCGCACGTCCTTCGTGGCGACGTGGAAATGGCACGGCTCGAAACTGCGGGTGGTGTGCAAAACACGGCGGATATCCCGGCCGATGATGCTTTCGTACGGACCACACATGCCGACATCGCACTGGAACGCGGTCCCGTGGGGCAGGACCGCCGCATCGGCGGTGGGGACATGGGTGTGGGTCCCCAAGACGGCGGTCACGCGGCCATCGAGGTAGCGACCGATGAGTTGCTTGTCGCTGGTCGCCTCGGCGTGAATGTCGACCAGAATCTGCGAAGTCGTCGCGCCGATTTCCTCCAGCACACGGTCGATCGCTTCGAAGGGACAGTCGACCGGCCGGGTGAAGACGCGGCCCATCAAGCTGGTCACCGCCAGCGGTCCGGCAGCGGTTTCCACCACGGTCCAGGTCTTCCCGGTCGCTGCGGCCGGGAAGTTGGCGGGCTTGAGGATCCGCTCGCTGGTGCGCAGTGTGTCGATGATCTCCTTGCGCCGATAAATGTGGTCCCCCAAGGTGATCACGTCGACGCCGGCTTCGAGCAACCGCTTGGCTTGCCGGGGCATCACCCCGGCGCCGTCCGATGCATTCTCGGCGTTGACGACCAAGGCATCGAGTTGGTGAGAGTCCCGCAGCGCAGCGGCATGCTGCAGCACCGCCGAGTAACCGGGCTTTCCAACGATGTCACCGAGGAACAGGATGCGCATAGGATAGTGCCGAGCGGGCCTTACCAACGAAGGCCGAATCGTTCACCGCCGGTCTCCCGGTCGTTGCCACCACGCAGGGGACCGGCGTGCGACGGCTTGATCGCCGGGTCGCGCAGGGGGGCCTCGGGTTCCGACTCCTCCGCGGCCGCGTTGGAATCGCTGGCGACCGTTTGGGCCGCCTTAATGGAAAGACCGATTCGTTGGCTCTCCCGATCAAAGCTCAGCACTTTCACCTCGACCTCTTCGCCTTCCTTGACCAGCGCGTCGACCTTGGAAACCCGGTGGTGGGCCAACTCACTGATATGGACCAATCCTTCCACGCCGGGAGCGAGTCGGACGAAGCAGCCGAAGGCGGCGGTCCGTGTGACGGTTCCGCGATGCGTGCTCCCGACCGGGAAATCCCGCTCCGCCGTATCCCACGGATTTTCCAGCAGATCGCGGTAGGAGAGCCCGATCTTGCCGGTCTGCTTATCGACCGTGTCGACTTTGACCTTGACCTTTTGACCCTCCTCCATCACCTCGCTGGGATGCTTGATCCGCTCCCAGCTGAGCTTGCTGACATGGATCAGCCCGTCGAGCCCGCCCAGATCGACGAAGGCTCCGAAATCCTTGACGCTCCGCACGGTTCCTTCCAACGTGTCGCCCGGCTTAATCTTTTCTAATTGTTCCTTGCGCTTTTCCTCGCGCTGGCGTTCCAGGATCGCGCGGTGGCTGAGGACCAGGTTTCCCCGCCGCGGATTGGCTTCGTTCACCACGCAGACCAGCTTCTGACCGACGAACTCCGAGGGATCCTCGACGCGATAGTCCGCGATCTGGCTGATCGGCATGAATCCCTGGACCGATCCGACGGTGCACTCGAGCCCTCCCGTGTTG
Organism: uncultured Pirellulaceae bacterium; assembly: GCA_964462125.1. Classification (GTDB taxonomy): domain Bacteria; phylum Planctomycetota; class Planctomycetia; order Pirellulales; family Pirellulaceae; genus JAWLFY01. Next base: position 3,830 of record CAYWXT010000154.1, read on the forward strand.
CTGCCGGTGACCGTGGCCTCCACCACCGAACCTTCCTCCAGGTCGCTCCAATCGGAAACGTCGACCGTCTGGCCCGGCAGGGTCAGAACATACAGGCCGTCGTCGGCGTTGAACCCCCGCACGACGACTTCCACGGTCTGGCCCGGTTGTGGCTCTTGGTCCGTGAAATATTCCAACGGCACGATCCCTTCATCCGGGCCTCCCAAGGCCACAAAAGCGCTGTCGCCATGGACTTTGAGGATTTGGCCCTGAACCCGGGTCCCTTCCTCCAGCGGCTCGCGACGATCCGCCATCCCGGCAGCGCCGCCGAGCATCGATTCGACATCGGCTGCGGCGAGTTCCGCCTCGAGCTCGGCTTGCAGATCGGTCGGCAGCGACTGGCGGGTGCTCGGCACCTGCACCTTGCCGGCTGGAGCGGGGTGAGTCGGCCGGGCGGGTTCCGGTTCTCCCTCTTTTTCACCGCCGAGCCTCGGCCGCGGGTATTGTTTGCCCGTCGACTTGGACTTCGGCTCCTCAGATGACTTCGCCTCCGCGGATGCCGGCGGCGATGTTTCTCCAGTGGGTTGTGATTCTCCCGAGTTTCGCGACGTCGCTGGGGACGAGGGAGAGGCCGGTTTGGCTACGCCGAGCCCGCGAGCGGCCAGCGGCCCGCTGCCCCTGGCCAACGGACGTGCGGCGGAACGCGGCTTGTTCGCCGAGCCCCGTTGAGCGGTCGGCTCCTTGGGGCTCTCCTCTGCAACCTCGCTCTCCGCTGCAACCTCGCTCTCGGGAGCGGTCTGTTCGGGAGCGTTCGGTTCGGGAGCGGTCTGTTCGCGTTCAGAAGTCAATGGTTCGGACTCGCTGGCCGGTTGGACTGATTGCGGTGGGGGGGTTTCGCCAGTGCTCATCGGGTCTGGACAAGAGGGGCAGCGGGTGAAGGGATTATTGGATCGGCACTTTCCCCAAGCCTAGCAATCGACGGGCCCGATCGGTAGTCTGCGACGGAAGAACACGCGCGAATCGGAGACCGAAGATGCCACAGCTGGAGGATTTTGCCGACTCATCGATGGCGGTACTTTCGTCAGATCTGCTGCAGGCGATCCGGGAGGCGGAGCTGCCAGATGTGGATGGGGGACCCTCTCAGCGGGAATTGGCAGAGTGCTTGCGGCGTTCGAGCAGCTTGGAGGGGGTTGCGGACGACGACTCGGCGCGGCGGACCGCTTGTTTGAGCGGGCTCTGGCTGCTGGCGGGCGATTTGGACCGCAGCCATACGCTGAGCCAGTCGCTCGATACGGCTGAAGGGGCGTTCTGGCATGGAATCATGCACCGCCGTGAAGGCGATTTCGGCAACGCCAAGTATTGGTTTCGTCGTGTCGGTCCGCATCCAGTTCTGGACCAACTCCGCGATCGCATGGGGGATCTCTATCCCGACGGGGCCGCTTTTGTTGACGCCAGCGCCCGCGCCGCGGGCGGGGACGCCGAGGCGCGGGAGGCGTGTCGCCGCGCTCAGTGGCTTGAGTGGCAGTTGTTGTTTGTGCACTGCCTGCAGAAATAAAAAAAAACGACTCAGGTTTTTGTGCCCCAGCGACCTCCCCGTGGGGACCACCGCCGAAAAACCTGAGCCGTTGTTGGTTTGTCCGTGCTAGGTGCCATTTGATCGCCCCGTGCATGCCCCGGCATCCGCCTGCGGACATTTGGGGATATCGTCCCATCCCCACGGCGTGGGCCACTTTTTTTTCAGGACCAGGGAATCTTCTATTTCCGCGGGCATTGAATCGCCCTGTTGGGGGTTGCGGGTGGGGTGGATGTGTCGGGGCAACGCGGTGTTGCGGAAACGCCACGGGGCAGACTCCTTTCTGCAACGGTACCGCGTCCGGGATGCCATTGGTAAGTCGTGACTGCGTCGTGAGTTGCGGTTCTCCTTGGGGGCGATGGCAGTGATCGGTACGGCGGATGCCATCTGGATCGTCCGGAGAATGTCCTCGCTCGCGTCCCCTTCGTCCCGGTCGATTCATGCACTGCGTCACTCTCGCCGACCTTGCCGCCACGATTTCTCAGCATGCCCCGGCGATCTGCTGTCATGGGGGCGCGTTTCCACCGCAGAGTCTCGCCGGTTACTGGGCGAGTTGTCGCGGTCGGCTTGAGCTGTGGCAGCAATCGCTTGGTCAGTACCAACGGACGCAGCAGGCGGGCGACTGGGCGGCGCTGAGGCGATGGTGGAACGAGCAGACGGTGGTTTTGGAAGAGATTTTGGTCAGTGAGGTCCTGACCCGGGTGTTGGCCTCGGTCGGGATGGAGATCGATCGGAGGAGCGGGGTGGAGGAGATCGCCCCGGTGACCGATGCGGTCCACCGGGGGCACCTGGAGGCCCGCACGCGGGTCCAACAAGTCATGATCGATGGCCGCGGCTGTCGCGTGCCCGAGGCCGTTCGACTGAATCGACTGCGGCACGGGGCCGAGCGTTGGACCGATGTCATGATCGGAAGGATGGCCGTCGGAAACGAGGCGATTGCACGATACGCTGTGGAGCCGGAGCGGGCGGAAGCGTATGCAGAGGAGGCCCATGGCGACGGCCGAGGTAGCGGGCGGGAGATCTCCATGTGGTTGATGAATGCTGCGATGCACGACATGCTCGCACGCAGAACGGTTCCCGTCGCCGCGCTGCCGCAGGCAAACCGTAGAATTGCCGATAGCGTTCTGCGGATGTTGCCGCAACCGCTGTTTGATAGCCTGGGCACCCTGAAATCGACCCGCCTGCGGAAGATCGATGCCGACCCCTGGGGTTCGGATCGCGAGCTTGTCGAGCCGATCCTTGGCCCGCCCAATCCGTCGTCCCCGACGACGATGCCTCCCGACGAAACCAGCAACGCCAAGCGGGAACGTTGGTACCTCTGATCCACCTCATCGGTCCATCCTTCGGGAGGAGACGCGGAACTTGCATTTCAGCACCATCAGGCATGCCGGCCGTTTAACCGACATCGTGTTCGTGCTCCTCAAGTACGGCTTCGACGACGTCGTGCAGCGGCTCGAACTTCCCGGCAAATTGCTGCTCAAGCGAGTGAGTCGCGTCAAGGAGGATTTGACGACCTCCGAAAGGCTCCGACGCACCCTGGAGGAATTGGGGCCGACGTTCGTCAAGTTCGGCCAAGTCGTCAGTCTGCGTTCGGATGTTTTGCCGGCCGAGTTGGTGTTCGAGCTCCGCAAGCTGCAGGACCACGTACCGCCGGTCGATTTCGCGCAGATGCGGGGGCATATCGAGGACAATCTCGGCGACTCGATCGAAAGCACCTTCATCCAATTTGATGAGCGTCCGGTGGCGGCGGCGTCGCTGGCCCAGGTCCATCGGGCGGTGTTGCGAGAGGGGCGACAGGCCGTGGCCGTCAAGATTCAGCGGCCCGACATTCAGCACGCGATCGACAGCGACATCGCGATCATGGATCTGATCGCCGCGCAGCTTGACAGCCGGATGGAAGCCGCAGCGATGTACGACCTGCCGAATCTCGTGCAGGAGTTTCGCCGGACAATTCTCCGCGAATTGGACTACACGCGGGAAGCCCGGCACATGCGGATCTTTCGCGCCAACTTCCGCTCCGACCCCAACGTGCATGTGCCGGAGCTGTACGAGCAGCACTGCACCGACAAGATGTTGGTGATGGAGTTGCTCGATGGCGTGAAGCTCAATGAGGTCCATCCGCACAACCTCGAGCGGCGCCATGAATTGGCCCGCCGCGGGCTGGGGGTGGTGGTCAAACAAATTCTGCAGGATGGCTTTTTCCATGCCGATCCGCATCCCGGAAATATCCTGGTGCGGGAGGGGCGAGTGCTGTGCCTGCTCGACTGCGGGATGGTCGGACGGTTGACCCGCGAGACGCGGTACAAGCTGACGGAGTTGATCCAAGCGACCGTGCAGAAAGACAGTGACCGGCTGCTTGAAGTGCTGTTGGATCTGACTCGCGGCTATGACCGGGCCGACCGGCTGTCGCTCGAACGCGATCTGCTCGACCTACTCGACGGCTATCACAGTGTGCCGTTGGCCGAGCTCGACGTCGGTTCGTTTCTGGCGGAAACCACCGATGTCTTGCGCGAGAACGGATTGCGGCTGCCTCAAAATCTAGCCGTCATGATCAAGGCCTTGATCACCAGTGAGGGGGTTGCCCGGGAACTCGATCCGCAGCTGAACGTGATCGAGGAGATGCGTCCGATGGTCGAGGCGTTGGTCGCGGAGCAACGTCGCCCGGAAAACATCTGGCGGGGCATCCGCAACAATCTCTACCAGGTACTGGCATTCCAGCGCCAGCTTCCCAATCGGCTCAGCCAGATAACGCAGAAGCTGGAACGCGGCGAACTGTCGATCACGTTCCACCACGAGAACCTGGATGACGTGAACCATACCCTGGAGGACATCGCCAGCCGGTTGACGGTCGCCATCATCGTCGCCTCGATCGTCATCGGGTCTTCCTTGCTGGTCACCGCCAAGGTCGGACCGCTCTTGTTCGGATATCCCGCCCTCGGTGTGATCGGTTTCCTCCTGTCCGCACTCCTCGGGCTCTGGATCGTTGTCAATATCCTGCGCGCCCGCTGGTAGACGACGTGCGGATCGTCACGGCATATGATTTGCGATCCTTCGCGAGGCGCGCCCAACGGCAGGGTGCCGACGTTCAGGCTGGGCGAATCGTATGTTGTCTCCAACCCGCTGGGGGAATGAAATGGGCGAAACGGCCAACTTTGTTCGTCGCTTCGACGATCTGTCCAAGGGCGATGTGGCCTCGGTCGGTGGCAAGAATGCGTCGCTCGGGGAAATGATCAAGTCGCTCAAGGATCGGGGCATTCGAGTCCCGGCAGGCTTTGCGACCACAGCCGACGCCTACCGCCAGTTTCTCAAGGGAAACGATCTGGACGAACGGATCGGGCAGGCGTTGGAACAGCTCGCCGGCGGCAAGCGATCGCTGCACCAGACCGGCGAGGAGATTCGTCGACTCATCCGCGGCGGGGAGTTTCCCGAGTCGATCGCCAAAGCGATTCGCGGGGCCTATCGCGAACTGTGCCAGCGGGAAGGGACCGATGCGGTGGCGGTGCGGAGTAGCGCCACGGCGGAAGACCTCCCGGAGGCCAGCTTCGCCGGCCAGCAGGAGACCTACCTCAACGTGGTGGGCGAGATAGACCTGTTGGAGTCCTGCCGCAAATGTTTCGCCTCCCTCTTCACCGACCGCGCGATCGCCTATCGCGAGCAGCACGGCTTCGATCATCTGGAGGTCGCGTTGTCGATTGGGGTTCAAAAAATGGTACGGGCCGACCGGGCCGGCTCGGGAGTGATGTTCTCCATCGATACCGAATCGGGATTCCCCGACGTGGTGCTGATCAGTGCTGCGTGGGGACTGGGAGAAAACGTGGTCCAAGGGACGATCAATCCGGACGAGTACCGTGTGTTCAAACCCCTGCTGAACAACAACAAACTGATGCCGATCATCGAGAAGTCACTCGGTGAAAAAGAGCTGACGATGGTCTACGCCACCGGAGGCAACCGGACAACGAAAAACATTGATACGTCGAAGAAAAAACGCCGCCAGTTCGTGTTGTCCGACGACGAAATTGTGCAACTCGCAAAGTGGGCGTGCGTCATCGAGCAGCATTACCAGACGCCGATGGACATTGAGTGGGCCAAGGACGGGGACAGTGGCGAACTGTTCATTGTCCAAGCCCGGCCAGAAACCGTGCAGTCGCAAAAGGAGGCCAACTCGCTGAAGTCGTTTTCGCTCCGAGAGCAAGGCGAGCGATTGGTCACCGGTTTGGCGATCGGCCAGGGGATCGCAGCGGGCAAAGTGTGCGTGCTGCACGGGCCCGAAGAAATCGACCGTTTTGAAGACGATGCGGTGCTGGTCACCGAAATGACCGACCCCGACTGGGTGCCCATCATGAAGCGGGCATCGGCCATCGTTACCGACCACGGAGGCCGGACAAGCCATGCCGCGATCGTCAGCCGCGAACTCGGCTTGGCCGCGATCGTCGGTGCCGGCGATGCTACCGAGCGGCTGCATCCAAACCAGGAAGTCACGGTCTCCTGCGCCGAGGGCGAGGAGGGTTATGTCTATGACGGGATCCTCGAGTTCGAAGAAGAGGAAATCAATTTGGAGGGGCTCGGGCAGCCGCCGGTTCGGATCATGATGAACATCGCCAGTCCCGGGGCGGCCCTCCGCTGGTGGCGGTTGCCCGCCAAGGGAATCGGACTGGCGCGGATGGAGTTCATCATCAATGGTGCGATCAAGATTCATCCCTTGGCACTGACTCGCTTCGACCAACTGCACGACCAGGATGCGAAGCGGGAAATCGAACGTCTGACACGTGGCTACACGGACAAGACGGAGTACTTCGTCGAGTCCCTCGCCCGCGGGATCGCCGCGATCGCGGCGTCCCAGTACCCAGAGCCCGCGGTGGTGCGGATGAGTGATTTCAAGACCAACGAGTACGCAGCCTTAATCGGCGGCGCGGCGTTTGAACCCAAGGAGGAGAATCCGATGCTCGGCTTCCGCGGCGCCTCCCGCTACTACAGCGACGATTACCGGGACGGCTTTGCCTTGGAATGCCGCGCGATTCGACGTGCCCGTGAAGTGATCGGACTCGACAACATCATCATCATGATCCCCTTCGTCCGTTCCCCGCAGGAAGCCGATCGGGTCGCCGAGGTTCTGGAAGAAAACGGGCTCCGGCGGGGAAAGGACGGACTTCAGGTTTACATGATGTGTGAGGTCCCTTCGAACATCTTTCTCGCCGAACAGTTCGCTCAGCGGTATGACGGGTTTTCCATCGGCAGCAACGATCTGACCCAGTTGATCATGGGGGTCGACCGCGACTCCAGGCAACTGAAGATGCTGTTCGACGAGCGGAACGAAGCGGTCAAGGTCGCCATTCGCGATGTGATCAAGCGAGCTCACCGGCACGATTGCAAGGTGGGGATCTGTGGCCAGGCCCCGAGCGATTATCCGGAGTTTGCCGAATTCCTCGTCGAGGTCGGCATCGATTCGATGTCGTTGAACCCCGATAGCGTGATCTCGGTGATCAAACGGCTCACCGAATAGACGGCGTTACCTCCACCAACAACGGCAAGTGATCGGAGGCAACACGGGCCAGATGGTTTCTCGGAACCATCGCGTCACGGGCGACCAAGCCTTCGCTGAGAAACACGTGATCCAACCTCAACACCGGATGGCTGCTCCGCCACGTGTTCTTCGGCCGGTGACCGCCCACCGACGCCTGGGCATCGGTCAATCGGCCGACCAGACGTCGATAGGCGGGCGAACCGGGACCGGCATTGAAATCGCCGCACAACACGACCGGCCCCTCGCATTCAGGATGGTCCAACCAGCCGGGACCGAGCAGGGCTTCGACCTGAGTCATGCGCTCCCGGCGATTGAGTCCGAGATGGGTGGCGAACACTTGCCAAGGAGCACCGTCCACGTCCACGGTGACCCACACGGCGGCCCGAGGTTCACGAGGACGACCACTGGCGAGGGTCGGCAGCGGTCCGGCTTGGTGCCGCCGGATCGGGAACCGGCTGAGGATCACATTGCCGTAGTATTCTTCGCCGACGGCAAAGGAGGGATGAAAGTGATGTTCCAACTCAAGTTCGGCGGCGATCCAGCGCGCCTGGTCGATGCGGCCGCTCGATAACCGCCCCACGTCCACCTCCTGGAGTGCCACAATGTCGGGATCGCAGTGCCGGATGACGCGAGCAATTCGCTTGGGCGACAACCGACCGTCGATACCGAGACAACTGTGGACGTTGTAAGTCATGACCCGCAGGCTACGTTTCGATGTTGGTTCGCCGTCGGTCGAGGCGGGTTGCCCTGATACTTGATCATCGCCGGTCATTCGAATCCGATGCCGGTTGCTTTCCCCACGCAGCGTCCGCGATGACATGCTTTCGCTGTCCGGCTCACCGGGGCGTAACTGTTCGATGATCGCCTCTCGAAGCAGGTCGGGCCGCCAAATGCCTTGCTCTGGCGCACTCGATAACGAAAGGTCGGCGGGGACCAAGATGAACCCACCCGTTTCTTCCGGACCGGGACCCGCATGACTCCCCCGTTCGTGCACGAAGCTGACCGTGGGCCCGTCCTGCTGCCAGCCCAACACGACTAGGTCACCGGCGTTCCGGTGGGAGCAGACGGCCTGCAGGTCCCGGGCGATCGCGTCGGCGAACGGATGCTCTGGACCCAGCAACACCGCGAGCTCTTGAGGAAACTGGTAGCGCAACTGGCGGTGCCACGCGAGCCATTCCTCTTGGACGTCGATCATGGAGACCCAGGGCACCTGGCCTTCGTCCGCGAGCCTTGCTGCCAAACGATGTTTCATGGGGGCATCCCATCCCGTTGGCAGATAGATGTGGCCCAGTGGTCCTTTCGCGGTGACCGTCACCTGCAGTGTCGCGTTGTCACCCATTGCCGCCGAGACCGTTTCGGCCATCTCGTTCAACGCGGTGGCCCATCGTCCTCCGAGCCAGCCGGCACGCTGGCTGCGGATCCCTTGGATCCCGGACTGCGAAGAGGTGGACGGCGGAGAAAAACGACGCGCGGCCGCGTCATCCACGTATGCCTGCACGACAGCATCCAGCGTCCGGCTGTGAAGCTCCTCGTACGGCGTCGACGATTCCTGGCCATGGTCAGAATAGACCCAAATTTGGTATTCGCGATGCTGTGAGGACCGCGCGGCATCCACGATCCGCTCAATGGCGCCGTCGATGTGTTTCAGCGACCAAAACGCCATCGCCGAATCGGGACCGCGACCATGCGATTGTTCGTCATAGCCCAGGAAGTTCGCATGGATGATCGGCATACCGCGGGTCGCATCAGCCTCCACACCCACCACGATCAACTCGCGCATCAACACCGCCACCGCCACGCGCCGGGGCACCAGTTTCAGCTCCGCCCACAAGTCCCCGCCGCTCAAAATGCCGCGAAAATAATCGACGATCGCGACCAGGAACTCCGCAAGCAACAATCCGATCGTGCGAACGACCGCCATGAAGTTCCAAATCACCACGACAAACAATCGCCACCAACCGGCGGCGCGCAGCGGACGGCTGCCATCCAACGCCGCGGCGCAGAAATGCGGTTCAGCGGCGCCGCCGGCGTAGATGTTGCAATACGAGGAGCCACCGGTCAGCAAGCCACTCGCCTGCGCCGCACACCGCCGCTCCACCGCCGCGGCGACCGACGGCTGGATCATCTCGACCGCCTGACCTCTCTCCGAGTCCCGGAAGGCGAATGCGGGAACCGCACTGCGAACCCCATAAAACAGCTCGGATTGAACCGCAGGGGTCGTCGATGGCTGGCCCGAGTAAAACGTCTCCAAGCGACAGTCCTGGACCCGCAGCATATGGCGAATGAAAGGGAGCTT
>CAYWXT010000155.1:0-13179 GCA_964462125.1 uncultured Pirellulaceae bacterium
ACGGGATGGTCCCCGTGGATTCAATCCAGGTTTCACGTGACTGGATCTACTCAGGTGCTCCTATGGTGCGACACTGCTTTCGTGTACGGGACTGTCACCCTCTGTGGTCAACCTTTCCAGAATGTTCCACTAGCTTGTCGCAATCCAATGTTGGAGTCCTACAACCCCGCGAGGGAAACCCCCGCGGTTTGGGCTACTCCGCTTTCGCTCGCCGCTACTGACGGAATCGATTTTTCTTTCTCTTCCTCTGGTTACTTAGATGTTTCAGTTCACCAGGTTGTTACTGTCCTGCCTATGGATTCAGCAGGCAGCAGTCGGGTACCCCGGGATCATCGCTTGTTTGTCAGCTCCCCCAGGCTTTTCGCAGACTTCCACGCCCTTCTCCTTTCGACGCCAAGGCATCCCCCATGTGCCCTTCGTAATTTGGCCATCGAAATCCCGAACTCAAACCACCCCACCGCTTCCAATGCTGCGAACATGCCGCAGCCGTGGACCCGCTGGAGCCTCGAGCCGTGATCTCGAAAGTCAATTACCAACGATATCACATGTTGCTCACCCAACCCCCAGAACGGCCAAAACCGCCCCGCAAGCTGGGCTCGCACAGAATCCTATCAGAATTCATCTCACCGGCCGCGGCCACAAACCGTATCACCCACGCGGCAAAAATGCCTCGGTGACGACACGCTCATGACGCTCGGTCGGCGACGCTTCTTCAGAACTTTTTCACCCTTCAACACGCTTTGTGACCAAAACCGGTCCCGGCCGAAACCGTTCCCGACTCAAGCCGTGAAGCATGCTGTTGAGTTGTGCTCTTTTCAGATGCCAACTACCAAACAACCAAATTGTCAAAGATCAAGTTCCCGCCAGGGCCATGCGGCCGATGGCGAGAGTCGCTGCCGGTCAGCAGCCGGACACCTCGCGACCTCCCCGACCACTCCCGGAAGGGAATGTCGAGGGCCTTGCGACGCATCCGGTCGTTGACCGGCACAGAAACGAAAGATACGGCTGATCGTTTCTTTCGTCAACCGAGATAACTTTCATCAACCGAGATAAAACCGCGAATTTCGGTCTGGTTTTCGCGGCCAATTTCGGTCACTCGCCCAGGCTCAGGACCGAGCGACAGCCAAGTCTGCCGGGCGGCCGAAGGTGCGAGTGAGCGGAAAGAATAGCGAGCCGAGCACGGGGGTCAACCGCCCTTGCCCTATTCTCTCGATTTTCTTCGGCGGCGGCGAGCGAGATCTTGAGAAACCCCGACAAATACGGGGTGAAATTTACCGCGTTTCGCCGAGCCCCGACGCCAACGACGGCGGATGGTTGGTCGCCGCAGGGTCCGAAGCGGGGCGGGCGCCGGGAGGATCCCACCAGCCACCGAAGGTCGCTTCACAGCACGCGAAGCCCCAACAGCACGCGAAGCCCCAAAGAAACGAAAAAAACCCGGAAAACACGGGGGGAAGGGGCGATTCTTCCGTGTTTCCCAGGGTTCATGAGGTGGAGGTAGACGGACTCGAACCGACGACCCTCTGCTTGCAAAGCAGATGCTCTCCCAACTGAGCTATACCCCCTCTTGAGAGCCTTGTGCCTGAGGCCTGAAAGTGGGCGTGCCAGAACTCGAATCTGGGACCTCGTCGTTATCAGCGACGCGCTCTAACCAACTGAGCTACACGCCCGGGTGTGGACACGGGCAGCGACCGGAACCGGGTGGGAAAGGGACAATGCGGAGCCGAGTCTACGCCAACGCGGCTGGTTGTCAAAGGGAGTGGGCTTTGGCTCGCGAGCAATTTTTTCGGCATCTCGGCGCCGGAGACTTGAATCGACATTTTCTTGGGCGTCACGGTTCGGTCACAATGGGGAGGTTTTAGGCGAACCCAAGCTGGCGACCACGGCGGCGGCCGGTGGCACGCAAGCCGGCAGAGACACCCACTTTCCACGGAAGCAGAAAGCATGACGGATCGACGGTTGAATCCACACGGTAGCGGGGGCGAGACGGGGGAGCGTTTGCCGCGGTCCAGGGGACATTGCAGGGCATGGCGCCAGCTCGTCACGGCGGGGCTGGGGTCGCTTCTCTTTGCCAGCGTGGCGACCGCGGACAATCCCTCCCCGAAGGCGGCTTTGTCGCTCACACCGGTTCAGCCGGGTGTTGCGTACCAGCAGGTGGAGCCGGAGGAGGTCGATGCATGCCGCGTCGAAGATCTCGACCGGGAAGGCTGGTCGGGATGGCGGGTGGTCGCCCCGGATGGCACCCTGCTGCGTCGATTTGCCGACACCAACGGCGACAAGCGGGTCGATGTGTGGTGCTACTACGAGTATGGGGTGGAGGTTTACCGAGACATCGATGCCGACTTCAACGGCAAGGCGGACGAGTACCGTTGGATGGGGAACGGGGGAACGCGATGGGGGTTGGACGACGACGAGGACGGCCAGATCGATTCCTGGAAGGTGATCTCACCGGAGGAGGTTTCATTCGAACTGGTCGCCGCCCTTCGTGATCGGGAGGCCGATCGGTTCGCCCCCTTGTTGGCAAGTTCGCAGGAGCTGGAACAGGCGGGGCTGCAGGGGGAAAAGCTGGAGGAGTTGGCAGAGAAGTCGAGCCAGGCGCTGCGCGATTTCGAGGACTTTGCCGGGTCGCTCGAGGAGCTCGGCCCGCGGTCGGAGTGGATGCAGTTTGCCGGCTCCTTACCGGGGGTGGTGCCGGAGGGGTCCGAGGGGACGACTCAGGACCTGACGGTCTATGAGAACGCGGTTGTGATGTACCAAGATGGCGACCATAGTGGGCAATTGCTGCTCGGGACGCTGCTTCGGACCGACCAGGGGTGGCGGATGCTCGAGTTGCCATCGACCGTCGGCGGGGGGGAGTCGATCGCCCAGGCCGCCGGCAATTTCTTTGCCCCCTCGATCGTCAACACACCGGTCGAGACGTCGGCTCAGGGGATGGACGACGCGGCCCAGGAGTTGGTCAACCAGCTGGAATCGGTTGACCAAAAGTTGTCAGCGGCCTCGAACGAAGCGGAACTGGCGGAGCTGAATGCCACCCGCGCGGACCTGTTGGAAAAGCTGATCGAGGCGGCCGAGGGAAATCCGCAAGACCGGGAGACCTGGGTGCGACAGCTGGTCGACACCGTCAGCATGGCGGTGCAATCGGGGAGCTATCCGGAAGGCTTGCCGCGGTTGAAAAAGATCGCGGATCGTTATGCACCTGACGACGAGGCACTTGCGGCCTATGCCGACTTCCAAGCGATCGGCAGCGAGTACGTTGTCCGGCAATCGCCGGCGGACGCCGATTTTGCCGAGGTCCAAGATTGGTACCTGGAAAGCCTGAGCGAGTTCGTCGACCGCTACCCGGAGACGTCCGAGGCGGGCCAGGCAATGCTGCAGTTGGGGCTCAGCAAGGAGTTCGAGGACAAGGAGAAGGAGGCGCTGGGCTATTACCGCAAGGTTGCCGAGTCGTTCCCCAACAGCGATGCCGGGGAGATGGCAACCGGTGCGGTGCGCCGGTTGGAGTCGGTTGGTCGCCAGATCGAGTTGGACGGGACCACGTTGGACGGCCAGGCGTTCTCCCTCGCGAATCTCCGCGGTCAACCTGTCGTGCTGCACTACTGGGCCACCTGGTGTGAGCCCTGCAAGCAAGACATGAAGCTGTTGCGACGGTTGCAGTCCCAGCACCAACAGGAGAAGCTCGCGATCGTCGGGGTCAACCTCGACCTCGGCCGCGAGCGGCCAGCGGCGTATCTCCAAGAGGCCGAAGTGAGCTGGACGCAGTTGTATGAGGACGGTGGGCTCGAAGGGAGCCCGCTGGCCAAGCGGTTCGGCGTCCAGACCCTGCCGACGATGATGCTGATCGATCGATCGGGGAAGGTGGTCGAGCACAACATCCGGGCCGCCGAATTGACCGATGCGCTCGACCAAATGTTGCAGGAGGGGGCAAGCGGTGGTCGGCGAGCGTCGAGGTGACGCACGAACGGGGCGTTATGCTTCGGCGGGCTGCTTGCGGAGCTGGATCCATTCGCTGTGGAAGGTTCCTTCGCGGTCGAGCCGTTGGTAGGTATGGGCGCCGAAGTAGTCCCGTTGGGCCTGCAGCAGGTTGGCCGGAAGCCGTTCCAGGCGGTAGCTGTCGTAGTAGTTCAGCGCGGTGCTGAAGGCGGGGACCGGGATCCCGAGCAGGGAGGCGGTGGCGACCACCGCCCGCCACGATTCCTGGGCCTCCTGGCACGCCTCGCGGAAGTAGGGGAACAGCAGCAGGTTCTCCAGGTTCGCCTCGGCGTCGAAGGCTTCCTTGATCCGGTCGAGGAACTGGGCTCGGATGATACAGCCCCCGCGCCACAGCATCGCGCACTGGCCGTAATCGAGCCCCCAGTCGTGTTCGGCCGAGGCGGCCTGGAGCTGGACAAAGCCTTGGGCGTAGCTGACCACCTTCGAGGCGTAGAGGGCTTGGCGGACCGCATCGATGAACCCCTGGCGGTCGCCCACCCATTGCTTTGCGGCGGCGGTGAATGCCGGATTGGCCGAATCACTTGGGCCATGCAGTTGTTTGCTGGCGCGGACGCGGGCCTCCTTTTGCGCCGACAATCCGCGGGCGAACACCGCGGTGGTGACCAGCGTGCTGGGGACGCCGAGGTCGAGGGCCAGCTGGCTCATCCATTTCCCGGTTCCCTTGGCTCCGGCGATGTCGAGAATCTGGTCGACGAGATAGGCGTCGCCCCCCTGGTCGTCTTTGACGCTGAAGATATCGCGGGTGATCTCGATCAAGTAGCTCTGCAGGTCGCCCTGGTTCCAACTGTCGAAGACCTCGTACAGTTGGTCGTTGGAGAGCCCGCCGAGTTCGCGCAGCAGTTGGTAAGCTTCGCAGATCAGCTGCATGTCGCCGTATTCGATCCCGTTGTGGACCATCTTCACGTAGTGGCCGGCGCCGCGGGGGCCGAGCCATTCGGCGCAGGGGATGTCATGATTCGGCCCCACCTTCGCGGCGATCGCTTGGAACATCTCTTGGATGTGGGGCCAGGCCTCGGGGCTGCCGCCGGGCATCAGGCTCGGTCCCTTCAGGGCCCCTTCCTCGCCCCCGGAGACGCCTGTGCCGACATACAGCAGTCCGGCATCCTCGACCTGCTTGGTCCGCCGCTCGGTATCGGCGTACTCGGTATTGCCGCCGTCGATGATGATGTCACCGGGGTCGCAAAGCGGGATCAGCGTCTCGATGATCTTGTCGACCGCCGGTCCCGCCTTGACCAGCATCATCAATTTCCGCGGCCGCTTGACCGCTTGAACGAACGCTTCGATCGAGTGGGTGCCGACGAAATTTTTCCCCGCCGCCCGGCCTTGGATGAACGCGTCGACCTTGCTGGTGGTGCGGTTGTAGACAGCGACTTTGTAACCGCGGCTTTCGACGTTCAGGGCCAAGTTCTCACCCATGACCGCGAGACCAATCAGACCAAAATCACAGTCACCACTCATCACTCGTTCCATGTGTCTCAAAGAGGAAGGCATTGTTGTGAAGGCGGGTCGCGCCTCGTCTCGGTTCGGATTCTAGGGTCTGGCGGGAAATTCGAAAGGGCCTCGGCGGGGCGGGGTCGGCCGGCGCGTGCGGCTGCCCACCGATTCCAAGCTCCTTCCACCGGCGCATAATTCTTGAAGTTGCCGGGGCGAGCGACTATTTTCGAAGCAGAGAACCTGCTCGACGTCCTTCGGGCGGCGGTCTTTTCGTCTGTCCAAGCCTCCCCGGGCATCTCCGTGTCCCGGCACTTCCTACTTACCGGCATTCCGATGAGCATGCTTTCACGACCGGCGGTCCACCTTCTCGCAGCCCTGTTGGCCCTCGGCACGCTATGTTCCGCCCCGGGGTTCGCGCAGGATAACGGAAACGGAAACGGAGGCGGAGACGGAGGCGGAGACGGCGACACGATCGTGAACTTTTCCGACCCGATCGCCGGAGTGGATGTCGATCCGCAGGGGGTCTTGCAGGTCCGCACGTTCGACCCACGGTTGGCCCGTCAGCGTCTGACGGCCGCTCGCCAGCAAGGGGATCGGGACGTGATGCGTTCCAGTGACCTGCGCAAGGTTTCGCTGCAGCGGCTGGAGGCTGCCTTGGCCGACCGGCTGCGAAACGGCGAGCCGGTCGAACCGGAGATGCTGGGGCTGGCTGGTCTGACCCGTGTCCGCTACGTCTTCTTCTATCCGGAAACCCAGGACATCGTGATCGCGGGGCCGGCCGAAGGGTTCGTCGCGGACCCCACCGAGCGTTTGGTGGGGATCGAATCGGGACGTCCCCTCGTGTTGCTCGAAGACCTGATCACGGCCCTACGCGGCTACTCCCCCGAGGGTCAGCCCACCGGGGTGATCAGCGTCTCGATCGACCCCACGCCGGAAGGCCTGCAGCAGATGCAGCAGTTCCTGAGATCGGTCGCCGGTCGGGTGGGGCCGAGAGACGCCCGCCGGGTCGCCGGCGGATTGAAGGAAAATCTGGGGCTGCAGAGCGTTTCCATCAAGGGGATCTCCGGAGCCACCCACTTCGCGCGGGTGATGGTCGAGGCCGACTACCGGATGAAGTTGATCGGGATCGGGCTGGAACAGCTTCCCGTTCCGCTCAAGAGTTATGTGGAACGGGCCAACCCGCGGACGGTGGCGGCCAACGCGATGGAACGTTGGTGGTTCCAGCCCAATTATGACGGGGTTTCCGTCAGCGAGGATGGGTTCGCGATGCGGATCGAGGAGCGTGGCGTGCAGTTGGTCGGGGCCAACGAGCGGGTCGCCAACGGGCGCCGCGTCGAGGCGCGTCGCAGGAATCCTGCCAGCGAGGCGTTTTGCCGCGACTTCACCGAAATGTATCCCAAGATCGCCCGTCGCGTGCGGGTCTATGCCGAGCTCCAACAGTTGATCGACGTGGCGATCGCTGCCGCCTATATCCAGGAACAGGATTTCTACACCCAGGCCGGGTGGGAGATGCCACTGTTCCGGAATGAGTCGCAATACGCGGTCGAAACCTACACCGCGCCGGAGCAAGTGGAGACGGCGGTGAACGCGGTTTGGAAAGACAACGTGCTGATGACCCCGCTCGGCGGCGGCGTCAACATGCAGCCCCGGATGGCGCTCCACCGCGATCACCTCTCGGTCGACCAGCAAGGTGAAAACGTACGTGTTCACAAGGACTCGGTCCCGGCGGATCTCGCCGACGGCCAGTGGTGGTGGGATTGACCTGCCAGGCGGGGACCCGCTGCGACGTTGGGCTCTGTCGGAAAACGTCAGACAGAGCCTAGGACGGAGTTGGCGGGGTTGCGTATGATGAGGACGACTGCGGTTCTCCGGTATCTAATCGCGTTCCCCACCGGTCGTCATGAGTCAGTCCGATCTCGTCGGCAACCCTCCGGGCGCTGCGTCCATCGATGCTCGCCGCTTGGTCGTGGTCCAGGACGAGTTTCAGGCGTGTCCCTATCGCGAGGGCCAAACGGCCCGGATGCCGCTGCAATTGCCGATCGGAAATGTCAGCTCCACCATCACCGATCAGCTGCTCGCCGACGGCTTTCGCCGCAGTGGGGATTTCCTCTACCAGGCGCGGTGCCCGGTCTGCCAGGCGTGCGAGCCGACGCGGCTCGAGGTGACCACGTTCCGGCTTAGCGGCTCAATGCGGCGGGTCTTGCGGCGCGGCGATCGAGATCTGGTGTGCCGCTGGGGCCAGCCAACCGCCGACCGCCAGCGCGTCGCGATGTTCAATCGGCACCGAAAGTCACGAGGCTTGGGGCGGGACGAACGGGACATTGACGCCGCCGCTTATCGCGCCTTCTTGGTCGATTCCTGTTGCGACACGCGAGAACTTGCCGTCGAGTGGCAGGGGCGGTTGATTGCGGTCGCGATCGTCGACTTCGGCCGCGAGAGTATGTCCGCCGTCTACACCCACTTCGACCCCGGCGCAGCACGGTACAGCCTGGGGACGTATGCAATCCTCAAACAGATCGAAGCGGCTCAGCAGCAACAGCGGAAACTGCTCTACCTGGGCATGCACGTCGCCGATAACCGGCATCTGAACTACAAGGCCCGCTTCACCCCGCAGCAGCGTTTGATCGATGGCCAGTGGGTGGACTTCCCGTAGGATCGGTGAACGCCCCGTCTGCTGCGGCGTTACGCCGTCTGCTGCGGCGTTACGCTGTCTGCTGCGGCATTACGCGGCCGCGGAAGTGGCACCTGGGGGGTCAGCCATCGCTCTTGTCCGCATCGACCGTCGCTTTGAGGACGGTGAACAGCGACAACGGATTCGATTTGTAGCGGTTGTCCAAGCGGAGGGGGAATTCCCGCATGATTTCGTCGAGCTCCAAATCGGTTCGCCACCCAAGCCGCTTGGTCAGGTTACCGGCGGAGTCGATGAACTTTGCGATGAGCGGGTTCTCGCTGCGAAAGTGATTGATGAGCAGGATCTTGCCGCCGGGACGGCAGACCCGGACCATTTCGCGCATCATCGCGCGGGGGTCGGACACAACGCTGATCGTATGGAATGAGGTGACGTAGTCGAAGCTCGAATCAGCAAACGTCAGATGCTCTGCGTTCATCGCCTCGACGTCACAGTGATCCCAGCCGTTGCGCCGCAGCCGGTCCCGCGCGTCGGACAGCATCGCTTCGGAGAGGTCGACACCGGTAATCGACGCATGCGAGGGATAACAATCGAGTGATAGCCCTGTCCCGACTCCAACTTCGAGCACCTCGGCGTGCGGCGGGATTTCGAGCGATTTGACGGTTTCATGAATTCGTCGGCGGGCAACCGCTGGCCAGACGAGCCGGTATGCAGGAATCAGATCGCGATACAGACGACTGCTGTGCGGCTGAGGATCTCGCTTTTTCTTCGGACGAACGGTCGTACTACCCATCGATCATGATGCCTTTTCGGGCTGACTTTCAATCAGACAGCGAGTGCAAATTACCCGGCGAAGTCGCGTTGAATCAAGCCGCGGCGGGGCGAGCGGAGTGATTCCGGCCGATATGTTACCTCCCGGTGACAAAACCCCTTCAACTCTCCCGTTCCGTCGTCGCGTCGGCGGTAACAGGGTCCCTCACGCGGCCGGGTGACTTGCCCCTTGCTCGGTTCGCTTCCAAGCTCCTCTCGGGATCCTCGAGCGGTCGCGGTCGAAATCCACTCCGGATCGGCGCGGCGAAGGCGTAATAGCAGAAGAACACCGGGAGGGCGACCCAATGGAGTAGGAAGACGCCGACAACCGCGAACATCGCCTGGCCGATCTGGTGGGGCGGCCGGCGCCCGCGGACCCACTGCTGCAGTATGTGCGGGTATTGGAACCGGGAGACCATCAGGTAGGCCAGCACGAGTGCCAGGACAGGGACAAAGTAGTGGGACGCTTGGAGCATCCAACCGGCCACGTCATGGATCAGCCCCGGGTAGGAATCGGCGGTGGCAAAATCAGCCAAGTTGGGCATGGCGATGGCGAAGGCGGCGAGGGTTCCGGCCGCGGCAGGGCTGGGGAGGCCATCGAAGCCTTGATGGGAATCCGATTCGGTCGTTTCCACGTTGAACCGTGCCAGCCGGATCAGGACACAGAGGGTGAACAGGACACCGATTGCCCAGGTCAGCCGCTGGGGGAGGACATCGCTGATCCGCCAGATGATCACCGCCGGGGCGGTCCCGAACGTAATCGCGTCGCACAGGCTGTCGAGTTCCGCCCCGAACTGGCTGGCTTGGCCGGTCAGCCGTGCTGCCGAGCCGTCCAGGGCGTCAAACAACATGCCGGCGAAGATCAGCAAACCGGCGGCGAACAGTTTTTGCTCCTCGGGCCACGGCAGCGCGCTGCTGATGGCGATTGCGATCGCGGCCAGCCCGCAGACGCCGTTGCCGAGGGTCAGCATGGTGGGCAACACGGCGAGGGTGATCCGCCGGCGGCGCCGCCGGCGCCGGCGTTTCCATCGCCCTGGCGGCGACGGCCCCTCGCCTCGGAGATCCTCCCGTCGGCCGTGCGGGCCTGCCTGGGCATCGTTCGAGTCGTCGATCGGGTCGTCCGGGGCGAACCTCTCACCGCCATCGCCCAACGGCTCCCGGTCTTCGGGGTCGGAAAACAAATCGTGCGTCAGTTCGCTCATCGTGATTCGATCCGCCAAGGTTGCGGCGGGGGTGGGTTATGCGTTCGCGGCCGGCGGGTGATCTGCCGAGGATGGGCTGCCGATTGCGAGCCGGTATTTGGCCAGCGGCGTGCTCCCCGCCCAGACCCGATCCCCGATCTGGGCGCCGATCTCCAACGTGCCGTTGTCCGGGATCAACAGCTCAGTACGAGACCCTAGCTTAATCATGCCGTACATCTCCCCGCGGCTAAGCACGTCCCCGGGGCGGACCCAGCAGACGATGCGGCGGGCAAACTGGCCGGTGATTTGGCGGACCCGGAATCGTCGCCCTGGCGATTCAGTGTCATCGAGCAGGAGGTCCAGGTTTTCGTTCTCGCGGGCCGATTCGGGCCGCAGCGCGTTGAGGAACTTGCCGGGGCGGTAGCGGACGGCGACGACCCGTCCCGGCAAGGCAACCCGGTTGGCATGCACGTTGAATATCGACAGAAAAATCCCGAATTGGAGGCAGCGGCCCAGCTCCGGATCGTCCACCCGATCGATTTGGACCAGCTTGCCGTCGGCAGGTGAAACGACTGTCCCCAAGCTGTCAGGAACCTCCCGCGTGGGATCGCGAAAGAACCACACGATCAAGCCAGCGACGATCAGCAGGGGCAGCGCCAGCGGCCACCAGAACCAGCCCGCGACCGCGGCGAGTCCCACCGCAGCGGACCCGAGCAAAATCAGTTCCGCCAAGCCGGCCCGGACGAAAGGGAGGCTCTCCCGCCAGGCGAACGGGTCGTCCGCGTCGGCCCACCAGTAGCTATCCTGGTTCCGGTAATACTTCAGGTCACGGGGGTCGACCGGGTCAAACGGCAACGTTCCCCGCTGGCCGTGCCGGGTGGCCAACATCCGCTGGACGTAGCCGCGGCGGAAGCTCCGCAGGTAGCGGCGGCGGAGGGCTCCCCAGGCAAGTTCGATCGACATCACGACACCCCCGCCCGGCTGGATCGTCGTCAGGCGGGGATCCATGGCGGGATCCCCCGGCCGGTGGCGGGCAGAAACCGGCTCCGCTGGCGACGCGGTTGGACGGGACGACGCCGAGGCGGCCGCCTGATTGTCCGCCGCCTGATCGTTCGCGGAATGATTGTCCGCGAGCGGGTCGTCGCGTCGGTTGGCTTGCGTTGGCGTGCTCATAACCTTCAAGCCTATCGGCTATAACGGATCGCTGTCGATACGCAACGGTTCCAACCCTGGATCCAGCCACCCCCGATTGGCGAGAGTGTTCCTCGATGATGACCCCCCGTTACCTATTGCCGTTCGATTCCCGCCGGGCGCTGCACCGGTTCACCGACGTGTTGGTCATCGGTGGCGGGCTCGCCGGGCTGCGGGCCGCCAACGCGGTTTCGCCGAACCAATCGGTGTTGGTCGTAACCAAAGACGAGTTGCGGGAGTCCAACAGCAACTACGCCCAGGGCGGGATCGCGGGGGTGCTCGATCCCGACGACTGTTTCGAATCCCACGTCAACGACACCCTGGTCGCCGGAGGGAACCTGTGTGACCGCGGCGTGGTGGAGATGGTGGTACGGGAAGGCCCACGCCGGATCGAGGAACTGGTTCGCTGGGGGACGCGGTTCGATGAGGAACAGGGGGAACTCGCCCTCGGCCGCGAAGGCGGGCACAGCTATGAGCGGATCGTGCATGCCTTTGGCGACGCGACCGGTCGGGAGATCATGCGTGCGGTCATCGGCCGGACGCGGGAGATGCCGAACATCGATATTTGGGAGAACACCTTCACGCTCGATCTGTTGACCTACGAGGGGCGTTGCCGAGGGGCGGTGATCGTCGGCAGCGACGGCCGGCCGTTGATGGTGTGGGCCAAGGAGACGATTCTTTGCACCGGCGGGACGGGCCAGGTTTATCGCGAGTCGACCAACCCCCCCGTGGCGACCGGCGATGGCGTGGCCGCTGCCTACCGGGCGGGCGTCGAACTCCGCGACATGGAATTCGTCCAGTTTCATCCCACGGTGTTGTATATCGCTGGTTCGTCGCGGTCGCTGATCACCGAAGCGATCCGCGGCGAGGGGGCTCACCTGGTCGACAGCAGCGGGCACCGGTTCATGCCGGAGTTCGATTCCCGGGCGGAGTTGGCCCCGCGGGATATCGTCAGTCAGTCGATCGTGCGCCAGATGGAGCAGACGAAGCACCCCAGTGTTTACTTGGATCTGTCGCACCTTGATCCCGACCGGGTTCGGAGCCGGTTTCCCGGGATCGCCGAGGTGTGCGGCAAGTTTGGTTTGGATATCACCAGCGATCGCATTCCGGTGCGTCCCGGGGCGCACTACATGATCGGCGGTGTCACGGTGGATCGCCAGGGCCGGACGAGTCTGCCGGGATTGTGGGCCGCCGGGGAGGTGACCAGCAGCGGGTTGCACGGTGCCAACCGACTGGCGAGCAACAGCTTGTTGGAGGGACTCGTGTATGGAGTTCTCGCCGGTGAAGCCGCTTCCCGTTCGGCCGCCGAGGGGCCGCACAAGATGATCGCGACCCGGATCCAGCACGCCGCCGAACCGCGTGAGGAGGCGTTCGACGTCGCCGACGTGCGGGTTTCCCTGAAGAGTTTGATGGGACGTCGTGTCGGGGTCCAACGCGATGCCGCCGGTCTCCGCGAGGCGGCGGAATCGATTCGTTCGTTTGCCTCCTACGTGATGTCCCGCCCGTTCCACACCGTGGAGGGTTGGGAGCTGCAGAACCTGCTCGCCCTGGCCGGCTGTATCGTCTCCTCGGCGTTGGTGCGCGCCGAGTCTCGCGGGGTCCATCTCCGGCAAGATTTTCCCCGTCCCGATGACGGGCAGTGGCGTCGGCACTTGACGATGCAGGTCGACGTCAACGGTGGTCATCCTCAACTTGGCCCGGTGTTGGCGGATCCCTTGGGACCGGGACCTGAGGTGGCCCCGGCCGCCTCGGCTGATCGGCTCTGAAAGTCTCGCCGGAAACCGCCTGACCCTCACTCCCCGCACTCGAGTTTCGACGCGCGGTCTATAGACGCTGGCAGCCTGGGCTACTGCCGTGCGCTGCCTCGCGTCGCGGTATTGGGCCTCGCGTCGCGGTATTGGGCTTCGCGTCGCGGTATTGGGCCTCGCGTCGCGGTATTGGGCCTCG
>CAYWXT010000156.1:0-13094 GCA_964462125.1 uncultured Pirellulaceae bacterium
TAGGAGGGCGGCCGCACTTCTAATCATGGTGCGATCGGTGTTTTCTGACAGAGCCTAGCCTGCGGGATCCTCCGGGACGACTGGGACGATCTGCCCCATCAGATAGCTCTGCAGGCTCAACATGACCTGGCGGACGCTGTTTTTCAGTTCACGCCCCCGGCGATTGCGATTGCGAATCGGCTGCAGGGAGACGTGGACCTTCGTTTTTCGTGCCCCGCGGTCCAGGCTCAGTGCCTGTTCGCCTCCCGGGATTTCGCTGAGCGTCAGCTGGACCCTCAAGGCCACCAGTTTGTCGGCGGTACGTCGGCCGCCGGCAGACCCGATCGCGGAGATCCGGAGCGACAATTGGCGCTCGCTGACCGACAGGATCTCCGCACGGTGGTCGGCGACGAACCCTCGCAACTTCTCGATCGCCAGCTCCAGCGGGACTGGGGTCACGATGTTGTATTGATTGCGCCGCCGCCGCTTGCCTGAGTCGAACCAGCGGAGCCAACCCCTGGGCTGCGCGCCAGGATTCTCCTCGACCAGTTGTTTACCGCTGCCGAGTTGGACGACGCGGTTGCGACCGTTGTCCTTGGCACACAGCAGCGCGCGGTCGGCGCGGGCGAAGACGGTTTCGGCGGAGTCCCCGGTTTGGAACTCGGTCACGCCGAAGCTGGCCGTGACCGATTCGCCCCCCAAGCTGTTCAGCGGCGCCCGTTCGATCGCCTGACGAATCGATTCGGCGCGGCGCGAGGCGGTGGCGTTGTCGCAGTCGACGGCCACCAGCACGAACTCCTCCCCACCGTAACGCGCGACCAAGTCGCCCTCGCGGGCATGTTGGCTGAGGAGGTGGGCGAATTGAACCAGCGCTTCGTCGCCTGCCTGGTGACCATGTATGTCATTGGTCCGCTTGAATTGATCGATATCGCACATCACAAGGCTGAACGTCGGACTGCCCGACACGGTGCGGCTCGTCAAATCGCCGAGGATCCGGTCGAGTTCTGCCCGGTTGGCAATCCCGGTCAGCGGATCCCGGATTGCCTGCTCGTGCAACGACTCCAGTTGTTGCTCCAGATCGATTTGCTCGGAGAGGTCGCGGATGACGATCACGGTGCCCTGGATGCCAGGGATCTCCCCGGTCACGGGCGAGACGCGGACTTGGACCGGGATCGGTTCAGCACCGGGACGCTCGATCCGCATTGTCCGGGTCCGGGTGGTGCCGTGGCGGAGGCATTCGGCGACAGGGCAGTCATTGCCGTCCCGCTCGCCATCGGGATGCCGCAGTCGAATGATCTCGTCGCTCCACGATTGACCGATGATCGCGCCCGACTTGATCGAGCTGATCCGTTCCATGGCGACGTTCCAGTAGGTAACGGTCCCTTCAAGATCGGTGAAGGCAACGCCATCCTGCAGGTCGTCGGTCAGGCAGTTATAGAACGATCGGTTGCGGTCGATCGGCGGGCCGGTGGGGGCGCGATCAGCGAGAGACCAAAAGCCCCTTCCTGTGCTGGGCTGCAGCTGCTGCAGCCAGCAGTCCACTACGGAGCCCTGCGGAAACTCGGGTTTTTCTTCCAGCATCCGGCTGTAGTCCAACGCCAACTCAGGGTCAAACTGCGTCCCGCTGCCAGCGATCAATTCCCGGATCGCCAACTCACGGCTCCGGGCCGGTCGGTAGACATGGTCAGTGGTCATCGCATCATAGGCACCGGCGATCGCCAGCATCCGCGATCCCAGCGGCAACGCCTGGCCGCGGGGCGTGTCGTCGAGCCGTCGCCCTTCAAACCAGACGTCGGCATGGCGGACGATGTTCAGCAGCTCCGCGTCGTCGGTGCAGCCGGCCAGGATCTCACAGCTCAGGCCGGGATAGCTGCTCATCGTCAACTGTTCGTCGACCGACAGCTTCCCTGGCTTGCGAAGAATCCGGTCGGGGATCCCGATCTTGCCAACGTCATGAAGCAATGCTGCAACTTCGATCCGGTCCCGCTCCCGGCCGGTGATCCCCAACCGCGCGGACCACGCGGAACAGACCAGCGCGACGCGTAGCCCGTGGGCGGCCGTCGGACTATGCCGCACCCGGAGGGCAAAGTAGAGTGAGGTCGCGATGCCCAGACGGACCATCGCCAGCTGGTTCTCCTGGCGCCGCTGCTGTTGGTCTTCCTCCGAGGACAACTTCAGGGAATCCGATTTCAAGCTGCCGAACAACTTCACCAGATTCGGCTCCGAGCCGGTGGTCGCCGAAGCGGCGCTGGGGGAGCTGGCGCCGGCGGACGCGCTGAAGTCGGCCGGGCCAAAATCGGCCTTGGGAAAGCTGGTCATGGGATGTCGAGCCGCAAGAGACCGAGAAGCCTGGGGTAGAATCGCGAATAAGGAAAAGTACGTTACGCTACCGCCGTCGCAAAGCCGTGCCCGCAAGAATCGGGCGATCGAGAGACGGCTCGTCTCGGTGGGTAGATCATCCGCTGAAAGGGCAGGCTCAGGCTGACAAAAACTTGCGAACGGAACCTGCCCTGCCTAACATGCAGGGTAGCGCCGAACGTTTCCACGGCGCCGTGATGAAAGATCGTTCCCTGGGTATCCTCTCGTGAGCCTTTCCGAAGTCGATCGCCTGCTGCTCCAGCGGTGCTTGGATGGAGCACCCCGCGCATGGGAGGATTTTGTGGATCGATTTCTCGGTCTCGTCGTCCACGTCGCCCACCATGCGGCCACGTCTCGCGGCGTTGCGATCGATGAGGCCACTCGGGATGACTTGGTCGCGGAGGTCTTTCTGGAGCTGCTCCGCAACGACGCTGCGGTGTTGCGGCGTTTTCGGAGAAATTGTTCGCTGGCGACGTATCTGACCGTGATCGCCCGCCGCGTCGTCGTCCGGCGGCTCGGGGCCCTTCGCCGCCCGCCACGCGTGGTCCCGGCCGCTCAGCCCAGGACCGCTACGCCGGCGCGGCGCCCCAACGGCAACCCGCTCGCCGAACGGATCGAGGATGAGGATGAGATCCGCCAGCTGATGCTCCGCCTGGACCCGCAAGAGGCGAGCTTGGTCCGCATGTACCACCTGGAAGGCAAGTCCTATCGTGAAATCAGCCAAGCGAGCGGGCTGGCCGAAAACAGCATCGGTCCCGCCCTGACCCGGGCGCGGGCAAAGATGCGTGAAGGAAGCGGGATGCGGGACGGGGTCGAGCCAGCCTGATCGCGACTGCGATGCTCATGTGGCCAACAGCCGCCCGCGATCGCTCCGCTGAATGTGAACGTCGATCAACGTTCCTGGCGGGTAAGGTCTCCTCGAGGCGACTTCCGCCGGCGCGTAACGGCAAGTCGTCCCCCAGCCGATCGTGGTCGACGCCTCCGCCGGCGATTGCGTTCCCGGGACCAACCCGGCCCCTGGCTGAACCAATCGAGCTGACCTTTCCACCAGCAGCTGCAACCGCCGTCCGACCAGGCGTTGGAAGTAATCACCGCGCAGTTCCGATTCCAGGTGACGCAGCCGCTCAACCCGCTCGGCCTGAACCGGCTTCGGAACCGGGTCATCCATTTCGGCCGCCGGGGTCCCCTTGCGCGGGCTGAAGGGGAAGGCGTGGATTTTGGAGAAGCGAGCGGCCCGGCACGTCTCCAGGGTTTGTTGAAACTCCGCTTCGCTCTCCCCAGGGAATCCGGCGATCACGTCGGTGGTCAGCGCCGGCTCCTCGAGCGCCTCGCGGAGCAACCGACAGCGATCGAGAAACATCCGCGTCCCCCACCGCCGCCGCATCCGGCGCAACACCGAGTCGCTGCCACTTTGCAGGCACAGATGCAAATGGGGCACAATCCGGTCGGCATGGTCGGCCATCACGTCGATCAACTCGCGGGTCACCTCGGTCGCCTCAATGCTGCTGAGCCGGATCCGAAACGTCGGGGGCAATTGGCAGAGGTGGCGGAGCAGATGGGCCAGCCTGACCCACTCCTCTCGTGGCCGATTCCGGTTCCAATCCACCCCGTAATGCCCCAAGTGGATGCCGGTCAGCACGACTTCGCGGTGACCCGCCTCGGCGAGTCGCGCGACCTCGGCAACGATTTGCTCCAGCGGCCGACTCGCCAGCTTGGGGCGGACCTTGGGGATGATGCAGTAACTGCAGCGGAGCAGGCAGCCGTCCTGGATCTTGACATACGCCCGATGCCGTCCTGAAAAGCCGTCCAAGCCGGTGGGGACGTCGATCACGCCGAAGCGGGCCATCAGATCGGGCAGTTCCCGCTTGTCCGTGACCACCTCGGCAACGCCGGGCAGCCCAGCGACCTCCTCAGGGGCGCGGGTGGCGTAACAACCCATCACCACGATTCGGGCGTCGGGATTTTGTCGCGCCATCCGGCGAATGACCTGCCGACTCTTGGCGTCGCCTTCATGGGTCACCGTGCAGGTATTAACCAGGCACAAGTCGGCAGGCTCCGCCGCGCCGCAATCGTCGTAGCCGGCGCGCCGCAGCCCCTGGCGGACCAGCTCGGTCTCATACTGATTGACCTTGCACCCCAGGGTGGTGACGCGAAGCTTGGCAGGCATGACGGGCGGTCTCCATCGCGGGTGGGCTCAGTCGCGGGCCGGCTCAGTCGCGGGCCGGCTCGATCGATGAGCTCATGCTACCTTGGCATCCGGAGACCAGTTCGTCCTTGCCGAACGCGCGGATCTGGTCTCGCTTGAGCTCAGCATGTTCGAGCGTCGTAGTCAGGCAAATCGCCCGCCCCGAATGATCCACCTCTTTCGCGATCTGGTAACCGACTTCGATCGGATAACGGAACAACCGCTTCATCATCAAGATCACGTATTCGTAGCTGTGGTCGGAATCGTCCCACAGAACGACGTGATAACGAGGCTGCTTTTTTTGCTGCTGCTGCGTGTGGGGCTCGGTCGTCGGCTCGGCCACTGTCGGTTCCGGTTCGGCCACCATCGTGCGTTGATCGGCCATGTTTGGTCTGCTCCTTCGGTCCGATTACTCGGCCGGCGAGCACCATCATTCTCGCCGGTCACGATCTCGTTATATTGTACGGCCGCCAGGGCCGCCTCGGCAGCCCCATCCACGCCCGCCGACCCAACGCAACACCATGGCCCCCCGCAGCACGTCCGATCCCAGCTCAAAATCTGGCTCTCCCGTGGTCCCCGACGAGCGACACCTCCGTGAACTGGTCGAGTGGCTTCGGATCCCCAGCATCAGCAGCGACCGTTCAAAACAAGCAGAGGTCGACCAGGCGGCTCAGTGGGTGGCCGCCAAGTTCCGGGACGCTGGGCTTTCCGTCGAGACCATCCCGACCGAGGGGCACCCGATGGTTTATGCGGAAACGCCGGCGGTCGAGTCAGCCCCGGTCGTACTTGTCTACGGGCACTACGACGTCCAGCCGGTGGAACCGCTCGAGGAGTGGATCAGTGGACCGTTTGACCCAACCGAGCGCGACGGCAACCTTTACGCCCGCGGGGCAACCGATGACAAGGGCCAAGTCCTGACCCACATCCAAAGCGTCTGCGACCGGATGGCTTCCGGCACGCCGCTGCCGCTGCAGATCAAGTTTTTGATCGAAGGGGAAGAAGAGGTCGGCAGCGAAAACCTCGAGCGGATGCTGCCAGCGCTCCGGGAGCGCTTGTCCTGCGACTGTGTCGTGATCAGTGACAACAGCCAGTACGCCGATAACCAACCCGCCATCACCTATGGGCTGCGCGGGATTGCCACCTATGAATTGGTCGTCCGCGGCCCACGCCAGGATCTGCATAGCGGTTCGTTCGGCGGCGCCGTGATGAACCCTGCGGTCGCCCTCTGCCAGTTGCTCGCGTCCATGGTTGACCGCCAAGGTCGCATTCAAATCGCCGGCTTTTACGATGACGTCCGCGAAGTGAGTGCGGAGGAACGACGGCGGTGGCAGCAGTTGCCTCAAGATGACAAGACATTCGCGGCTGCGATCGGTGTCGACGAACTGTTTGGCGAGCAGGGTTACACGACCGATGAGCGGCGTTGGGCGCGGCCGACGTTGGACATCAACGGTTTGACCTCCGGGCATCAAGGCGCCGGGGTGAAGACGATCATCCCCGCCACGGCGTCGGCCAAGTTCAGTTTTCGTCTTGTCCCGGACCAAGATCCCGCGAAGCTGACCGAGTTGCTCGAGCAGCATCTGGCCAAGCAAGCGCTCCCCGGAGTCCGCTGGAGTCTGTCCCCCGATCACGGCGCCCCGGGGATGCTGGCGAGTACGGAAAGCCGATTCGTCGAGGCAGCTGGTAACGCGATCGAAGCCGGTTTCGGGCGGCGGCCGGTGCTGATCCGCGAAGGAGGCTCCATCCCGATTGTGACCCGCTTTCAAGAAGTCCTCGGCTGTGACTGCCTGTTGCTCGGATGGGGACTCTCCGACGATAACGCTCACAGCCCCAATGAAAAATTCCGCCTCGCCGATTACGTCCGCGGGATCGAGGCATCGGCCCGTCTTTGGGACGAGATCGGCAACCTGACCTGAGCCAACACGACAACATGCTTGACCGCAAAACGATTCTGCAAAACCCGACGCTCGTCGCTGAGAACGCGGCCCGCCGAGGCGTCGCCTGCGATGTCGAGACGCTGGTGACTCTGGAAAAAAAACGTTTGGACACTTTGCAACGTGTCCAGGATCTGAACCGCCAGGCCAACGAAACGAGCAAGGGAATCGGCAAGACGAAAGACCCGGCAGAACGGGAACGGATCATCGCGCTGGGACGCGAGCTGCGGGAGAAGAAGGACGCAGCCCAAACCGAACACGACCGGCTTGAAGCCGAGATCGTGGCGCTGCAAGCCGCGCTCCCCAACCTCACCCATCCCGACGTCCCAACCGGTGGCGAGGAGGACGCGGTCGAGCTGTCGTTGGGCAAGACTGCCCGCCCGCAGTTTGACTTTGAGCCCCGCGACCATCTGGAACTGGGACAACTGCACGACCTGTTCGACTTCGAAGCGGGCGCGCGCGTCGCCGGCTCCGGTTTTTACTTCCTCAAAAATGCCGCCGTTCGGCTCGACCTGGCGCTGCAACAGTACGCGGTCGGTTTCCTTTCCGATCGCGGGTTCACCCCACTCGCCACGCCCGACCTGGCGCTCACCAGCGTCCTGCAGGGGACGGGCTTCCAACCTCGCGGACCGGAAACGCAGATTTACAGTATCGAGAACAGCGAGCTGAACCTGGTCGCCACCGCCGAGATCACGCTCGGCGGGATGCTGGCCGGACAAACGGTCGAAGTGGACCAACTGCCGATCCGCCTGTGCGGGCTCAGCCACTGTTTTCGTACCGAAGCGGGCGCCGCCGGGCGAGCCTCGAAGGGACTCTATCGCGTGCACCAATTCACCAAGGTCGAGATGTTCGCCTTCACGGCGCCGGACCAAAGTGATGCGGTCCACGAGGAGATGCGGCAGTTGGAATGCGAGCTGTTCGACGCGCTCGAGGTTCCTTACCGCGTGATCGACACTGCCAGTGGCGACCTCGGGGCCCCCGCTTACCGCAAGTACGATCTGGAAGCCTGGATGCCGGGGCGGGGCGACGGCGGTCAGTGGGGGGAGGTGACCAGCACCAGCAACTGCACCGACTACCAGGCGCGCCGCTTGAACGTCCGCTTCCGCCGTCCTGGCAAGAAGGGAACCGAGTTCGTACATACGCTCAACGGTACCGCCGTGGCGACCGGTCGGGCGATCATCGCGATGCTGGAAAATCACCAGCGAGCTGACGGCAGCATCCGTGTTCCCGACGTATTGCGGCCGTGGGTCGGTCGGGATGTGCTGGAAACGGGCTAGGCTCTGTCTGAAAAGGGGTCTGACCCTCTCCGGACACGCCGTTTTTTTCCGGTTTTTGCGGTGTCCTCCAAAGGGTCAGACCCCTTTTCAGACAGAGCCCAGTGGTCGCGGAACTTTTTGACGCTGCGGGAATGCTGACCTAGGAATGGGTGTCGCCGAGCACCTTGTTCCCCACCGATCGCTTCCGCACCATGCCGTCTCTGATTTCGATGTTGCTGGTCGATGACGATCTGCATCTTGCCCAGTCGATGTCCGATTGGCTGCGGGGGGAGGGATTGGAAGTCGAGACGGCGACGGGGTTGGCAGAGGCGGAAAGCTGGCTGAAACGCCGCCCGTTCGACGTCGTGCTCACCGATTGGCGGCTCAGCGGCGATGACGGGTTTGAACTGATCGGTCTGGCCCGGCGGCGGTTTCCGGACACCGCTGTGTTGGTGATGACCGGCTACGCGACCCCCGATACGGCGGTCGAAGCGGTTCGGGCCGGCGCCTTCGATCTGCTCACCAAACCGCTGATCGATGATGAACTGATGCTGGCCATCGAACGGGCCGTCTCCCAGCGCAAGATCGCCAAGGAGAACGAAACTCTCCGCCGGCAACTCGATCAACGCAGCGGGCTGGAGAATATCCTCAGCCACGACTACCGGATGCTGAAGATCTTCGACGTGATCGACAGCGTCGCCGACGCCCGCGCCTCGGTGCTGATCACCGGCGAGAACGGAACGGGCAAAAGCATGATCGCCCGGGCGATCCATGCCCGCAGCTCGCGCCGTGGCGGCCCGTTTATCGAAGTCGCCTGCGGGGCCCTGCCCGATACGTTGCTCGAAAGCGAACTGTTCGGGCATGTCACCGGGGCCTTCACCGGGGCAACCGCCGACAGGGCGGGGAAGTTTCAACTCGCCGACGGGGGAACGATCTTCCTGGACGAGATCGCGACCGCAACCCCGGCCATGCAGGTCAAGCTGCTGCGGGTGCTTCAGGAATTCCAGTTCGAGCCGCTCGGGGGGACTCAAACCCAATCGGTCGATGCGCGGGTGATCTTGGCCACCAACGAAGATTTGGCCCGTGCCGTTTCCGATGGCCGGTTCCGCCAAGACCTGTTCTACCGCATCAACGTGGTCAACATCGTCCTGCCACCGCTCCGCGAGCGGCCCGGTGACGTGCCGCTTCTGGTCGACCATTTCCTCCACGAAGCCGCCGAAACGTGTGGCCGCGACGTCGAAGGGTTTGACAATGAAGCGATCAAGGTGATGCAAGCCTACAGCTGGCCGGGGAACATTCGCCAGTTGGAGAACGTCGTCGAGCGGGCGGTACTGCTGGGGCAATCCCCGCACTTGACCGTGGACGACTTGCCCCCGGAGGTTTGCGGCCGCGGGCAGCTCCCCTTCGGATCGGGCTCGCCAGGGCTCCCAACCTCCGCGGTGGGAACGTCTTCTGCCGGGACGGCTGCCGGTCATGACGAGGCGATCGGCGACCTCGGCGGCAAGAGCCTCCGCGAGGCGTTGGAGGGACCGGAGCGGCAGATCATTCTGCAAGCCCTCCGCGAGCACCAATGGAACCGCGCCGCGACGGCCGATGCGTTGGAGATCAATCGGACCACTCTTTACAAGAAAATGAAGCGACTGGGGCTCGACGACCCGCGACTCCAGTTCACCTAGGCTCTGTCAGAAAACACCCATCGCACCATGATTAGAAGTGAGGCCGCCCTCCTAGTAATCACCTTCCCGCGAGCGGGAGGGTGATGATTGTCGCTTCGCGAGCGTCGTTCGTGTTTTCTGACAGAGCCTAGACGCGACCGGAAAGCGTGGATGAAGTGATTCGGCTCCTCTGGCCGCTACATTTTATCTCATCCTCACGGTCCCTCTGACCGATAGACTTGAAGGAGAGGTCGGCGTTTGGTCGTGCGCCGACCGGACAGAGAGGGCACTTTCCCGGTTGAGAAAGCAGAACCGCGTTGTCTGATTCGGCGTCTCCGTCCGCCAGCCGCCGCTCGCCCCGATCGGGAGGCGAGCCGTGGCTCCGTAGCCCGCTGGGACGGTGGGTCTACCAATGGGGTTCGGCCGCCGTCGACGGTGTCTCGATGGTCGGAGACGTCGCCCTGTTTGCTTGGCGGATGTGCGTGTGGATGTTCACCCGGCTCCCGAGCCGCGGCACCCTGATGACGAATTTCTACCAGGTCGGCGTACTCAGCCTTCCCGTCGTCGCGCTCACCGGGACCTTCATTGGGATGGTGCTTGCCGTCCAGAGCTATTACCAGTTTCAGCTGCTGGGGCTGGAGAGCCGGCTCGGGGTGGTGATCAACCAGACGCTGGTCCGGGAACTGGGCCCGGTATTGGCCGCGACGATGCTGGCCGGACGCGTGGGCGGCGCGATGGCGGCGGTGCTGGGGACGATGCGGGTGACCGAGCAAATCGACGCGCTGACGACCATGGGGGCCGACCCGATTCACTACCTGGTCGTCCCCCGATTCTTGGCCTGCATTCTGTTGATCCCGGCGCTCACGATCATGGCCGATTTCATGGGGATCGTGGGAGGCTATTTCTACAGCGTGATCATTCTCGGTATCGACCACGCTGCCTACCTGAATCATTCACGCGACGGGGTGACCGGGTTTGACTTACTCAGCGGTGTTTTCAAAAGCGTCTTCTTCGGCGGCATCATTGCGGTCATCAGTTGCTACCGCGGCTTTCATTGCGAGGCGGGTGCCGAAGGGGTCGGCAAGGCAGCGACGGCGGCGTTTGTCCATTCCTTTGTGCTGATCCTGGCGGTTGACCTGTTGCTCAACATCGTCCTGGATGCGGTCTACTTCAAGATCTATCCGAACGGGACATCGCTGTTATGAATGAACCGTCGGAGATCCTGGTCCGCGCCGACGACGTGAGCGTGGAGTTTCAACAGCAGATAATTCTGAAAAACGTCGACGTGTCGGTCGCGCGGGGCCAGACGGTGGCGGTGATCGGTGAGAGTGGTTGCGGCAAGACGGTGTTCATGAAAACGATCGTCGGCCTGATCGCCCCGGTCCGAGGCCGGGTCTTGTTCAACGGGCGGGACATCGGCGGGATGAGCGGCGTGGAACTCACCGAAACGCGCCGGCAGATCGGCTTCGTGTTTCAGAACGCGGCCCTGTTCGACAGCATGTCGATCTTCGACAACGTCGCCTTCCCGGTGCGGCAACACGAGAACATCGAAGCATCCGAACTGGACCAACGGGTGCTGGAACGGTTGGCGGAGGTGGGGCTTCCCCCCGATATCGCGCGCAAGCGGCCAGCCGAACTCTCCGGGGGGATGCGAAAACGTGTCGGTTTAGCGCGCGCCTTGATCCTGCATCCCGAGTTGGTGGTCTACGACGAACCGACCACGGGGCTGGACCCGATCATGAGCGACGTCATCAACGAGCTGATCCTGGCGACCCGCCGCCGCCATCCGGTGACCAGTATCGTGGTGACGCACGACATGCGGACCGCCCGCAAAGTTGCCGACCGCGTGCTGATGTTCTATCCGCGGCGGCGGCTCGCGTCGAGCGAATCTCAGGTCTTATTCGATGGTCCGCCAAGCGATCTGGAACATGCCGAAGATCGGCGAGTGCGGCAGTTCGTACGGGGCGAGGCAGGTGAGCGGTTGACCGAAATCAGCTTGGGAGTGTAATGCCATGGACGAGAACAAGCTTCGATTCGGTGTCGGCGTCCTGGTCATCGCCGCCATCGGAGTCGCTGTGATCCTGACGTTTCTGTTCGGTGCCTTCCCAGCGGTGCTGGCGCGCGAATACACACTCAACGTCCGTTTCCCTTCGGCCGAAGGCGTCAGTACCAACACGCCCGTTTTCCGAGACGGAGTCAAGATCGGTCGCGTTTCCAACATCGAACTACTCCCCGAAGGAGGCGTCCTGCTCACCCTGGCGATGGACGAGGAGCAACAATTCAACCATCAGTACATCCCCCGCATCGGCGTCGGCTCGTTCATCACCGGCGAAGCCAAACTCGAATTCGTCAGGGCGGACGAGGCGACCTTGAACCGGATCTACGAAGGCCAAACGGACGTCATTGACGAGCAGTACGCTGATGGTGACTACCTGCGTTACGGCCAGAAAGCAGACGACCCCTTCAGTGTCCTGTTCGGCCTCGAAGACGAAATGCGCGACACGATGCTCTCCGTTCGTTCCGCCGGCCAAGCGGTTGAACAGGCCGGTACTCGCATCGATCAACTGGGGGGCGAGTTCCAAAACATCATCGGCGATAGTGACGTCAATGTCGAAGACGTCGCCGAGCAAGCCGCGAAAACTCTGGAGGAGTTCCAGCTGGCGATCCAGGATGTCCGCCGGCTGATCAACGATCCTGCTGTCCAGGCAACCACCGACATGCTCCCGGAGCTCGCCGAAGAAGCGAAGACCTCCCTGCAACTCTCCCAGGAATCATTCGAGACGTTGACCGCCGCCGGCAACCGTTTCGACGAGGTTGGCCGGACCGCCAACCGGGTCGCGGAAAACGCCGAACAGGTCGTCATCAATGTCGAACGATTCACCCGCCCCTTCGGTGATCAGGGCGAAGAGATCGCCGGGCAAGCGCTCACCACCTTGGAAAATCTCGATCGAACACTCGTGCAAGTCGAAGCGTTCGGCCGACTGCTAAACCAGAGTGACGGTACGGTGCGCCGTATACTCGAAGACGACGAACTCTACTGGCAGATCCGCCGCACGATCGAGAACGTCGAAGAGGCAACCGCCCGAATCCGGCCGATTCTCGACGATGTCCGCGTCTTCAGCGACAAGGTCGCTCGCGACCCGAGGCAACTCGGCGTCCGCGGTGCGATCACCACCCGGCCCAGCGGACTCGGGCTGAAATGAGCGACCGGCCGTCCTGAACTGCGTGAACAAGACCGGCCTGAGGGTTGATGTAGCCTAGTGTGACGCCCGCACCAACCCCCGGGCGCGGGCCACGGCGGCCTGCTTCAGCTGGGCCTCTTCGGGGCTGTTGGCAGGCATGTCGAGCGCTTGGTCAAGCGTGGTCAGGGCCTGCTCCCCGTCAAGCAGATCGACCGGGATCGCGCGAGCGGTCAAAACGGTGACCACGTCCTCCTCGACCTGGGCGAACCCGCCGTCAACAAAGTACCGTTCCGGGCCCGCGGCGGTTTGTAGCCGGAGCACGCCATATCCGAGTCGCCCGATCATCGGGGCCCGGCCGGTCAGCACGCCGAGTTCGCCGTCGGCCATCGGCAGGGTGACGGAGTCAGCCTCGCGATCCAGCTCGGTCCGTTCGGGGGTGACGACAATGCAACGGATCGCCATGGGTTATTTCAACTCCATCTTCTTGGCCTGGGCTTCGGCCTGCTCGATCGGGCCGACATACATGAACGCGTTCTCGGGTAAGTGGT
>CAYWXT010000157.1:0-12988 GCA_964462125.1 uncultured Pirellulaceae bacterium
CTCAATTTGCGCTTAGTCCCAGTGGGGGGGGTCGGCATAGTGGTTCCTTGAGAGCGGCTGCTGCGGAACCAGCTAGCCAGGCTCTATCACTGGAAACGCCATAACCAACTGCCACCGAAGAACTTAGAACGCAGGCAGATCTAGGACAGTCGAACTAGGCGCGGCGGGCGTGGCGGCGGCGTGCCATCAGGTCATGCCGGAACAGAACGTCCCACGCCAGGTCTCCTAGCCGCTGGATCTCCCGTGCCCGTTCCGACCGGATGCGGCTGTTCCCCTCATGGATCAGTTCCGCAAGTCGACGCAACGACGACCGGGGAGGCTCGACGACGGCTGCTCGCCGCTCGTTTCGGGACGGTTGTCCCACAACCACCGACGCGACCGGGGCGGAACCCAATGGTGCGAGTGGAACCACGGGAGCTAGTGATGCGGAGGGCGAATCGAAGAGTGAGAGTTGAGTCATCGGTGATCTCTCCTGGGATGAAAGTCCGGCTCGGACGACAGGAGGATTCTTTTCAGCGCGGGTGACACCTCTGGTCAGGGCTGGGAAAAAAAAGTTTTTCGAGTGATGAACGCCGCCCACACGAAACGAAAGGGAACAAACAGGTGGATTCTGTCCAAGTCGCGGTTGCGTTGGCCAACCACCATCATTTAGTGGTGGCCAGCGATAGGGAAATCACCCATTTTTCAAGGAGATAGGAATGTTTGCATCAAATCGAAGGTCGATCGGGTGCCTGGGAGTTTTTGTCCTGGCGGCCGCAGCGGTCGGCTGCCACTCACAGGGCCAACCTGCCGGCCCCTGGCCCGGGGCCTCGGCGCCGCAGTACCCGCAGCAACAATCAGCGCCGAGCGGGGGCGTTTCCTCCTCCACGAGCATCCCTCAAGGAGGGGTTCCTCAGGGATCGGTCTCGGGGGGTTCCACCACGCAGGGCTCCACCACCCAGGGCTCGGTGCCCGAAAGTTACGGCACCCAGGGGACCCAATCGCCGGGCGGGACGACGACAAGCCCGTCGATTCAAGGCTCCTCATCGCGCTGAGCAGGGTGTCGGTGGGGAAGGCGTTTTGGCTGAAAGACGATCGTTCCGATCATTCAATCAGCGTCGCCTAGCCTCTGTCTAAAAACGTGGATGACGTCCTGTACGAGGAGCCAACCGGGCGGCTAGCCTGCGGCTAGCGCCCCAATGCCGTCGGCTCAGGGTTTTCAGACAGAGCCTATGCCTATGGGTCACGGGCATGCGACGTCGAGCAGACGGCGCATCTCGGCAACGGCTTCTCGCAGTCCCACCATCAAGGCACGGCTGATGATGGCGTGCCCGATGTTGAGTTCTAGCATGCCGGGGATCTGAGCGACCGGTCGGACGTTGTGATAGTTCAGACCGTGTCCGGCGTGCAGCCGCATCCCGCGGTTGACCACCGCCTTTCCGGCTTCGGCCAAGCGATCGAACTGGTGCCGCTGGTCGGGTTTCGCGAGCGAATAGGGACCGGTATGCAGCTCGACCGCGTCGACTTTGAGTTGTGCGGCGGCGTCGATCTGCGACAGTTCGGGGTCGAGGAACAGGCTGGTCTGGATGCCGGCTTGTCGAATCCGATCCACCGCGGCGGCGATCCGCCCATCGTCGCGCAGGAGATTGAGTCCTCCTTCGGTCGTCACCTCCTGGCGGCTCTCGGGGACCAGCAGCGCCCAGTCGGGCCGAATTCGGCAGCAGATCGAGACAATTTCGTCGGTGCATGCCAACTCGAAGTTGGTCTTCACGGCGACCGTTTGTCGCAGCAGTTCGACGTCGCGGTCCTGGATATGGCGGCGGTCTTCACGGAGGTGGAACGTGATCCCATCGGCACCTCCCTGTTCGGCCAATGCCGCAGCGATCACCGGGTCGGGTTCGTACGTCCGACGGGCTTGGCGAAGCGTCGCCACATGATCGATATTCACACCAAGCTCAATCATCAAACGGTATCCCACAGGCTAGCAGTGTTCGCCGCAACCAACGAAACTCTTCCGCGATGTCGGCGGCGAGTCCTTGCTGACGCATCGATTGCGGCAGGACGGTCCAGGCATAAGTTTCGATTTCCAGGTGCCCTGTAAAGTCCATCGACAGAGCGGGATCGGCAAGGGTTCGCAGGCATCGGACCACATCCCCTTGGCTGGTGCTCAGATGCCCGAAACGTTCCAGAAAAATGGGGACGTGAAAGTGAACCACCCAACGCCGATCGCCCCCCACCGAATCCTGTCGGTCCGCTGCGGCCAGCAAGGGCGGCAGGTCCTCGGCGAGTTCAAAGCCCCCACCTTCGGTCCGTCGCCCCGTTTGGTGGAGATATCGGTCCTCGGCAAAGTTCGCCAGCTGCGCGATCGCCTCCCGCTGTCCCTCGATTGGCATCGATTCCCAGTCAGCGACGACGGCATTGCTGACCTGGACCTTGCCGATCCCGATTCCGGCGTCCGCGTAGCGCCGCAGCACCTCGGATTGGCTCTCCATCATCACAGCGGAATGACAGATGTCATGGCAGACGGTGAGGTAACGTCGGTGGTGCGGCTTCGCCAGATGACGATCGAACCATTCGACCACACCGTCGGCGGTGTCGAGAATGCAACCCGGCTCGGGCTCGATCGCGACGACGATGCGTCGTCCCGTGTCGGTTTCCAGTTGTTGCAGAAAATCGGCGAGTGATTGCAGGTTCAAGGCGGCAGCCAAGACTTGGTCATCGGTGGGGCCACCGTCAGCCGCGAACGGATTGTCTCGCCAGCCGATCGGCAGGGTGCTGATTGACCCGCAATGTTCGGTCGACGGCAGCATCGCCGCCAACAACCCGGCGAGCCGCTCGGTGTACAACAGCCGGGACTCCTCCCACCAAGCCGGCAGATAGACCCGCTGCTTGACCGCGGGCTGGTGGAAGTTGTCGTAGGGGAAGCCGTTAATCGTGTACGGATGCAGCTGGTGCTCGTCCAGAAAATCAACCAGGGACGCCGAGCCGGCGGCAAACAACTCGTCCGCGGCTTGACACGGCAGCCACAAGCCCACGCCCAGGCGGTTTTCAAGCTCCAGATCTTCTCGGACCGGAACGGCATACTCAGTCAAGTTGCGACGGATCGACGCCAGGTCCACCCCGGCATGGACGTTTGTGCAGTAACCGATCGAGTAACTCGTCGCGGCGGCTTTCACGGCAGGACTCGGATAGAGACGGGAACGGGGACCGGCGGAGCGATCAACGTCCTGGAGGAACCAAGGGCGTCGCCGCATCCGAGCGGTGGGATCGTCGATGTGCCCAAGATCCCCCGTCGGCCGCCGGTTGGCAACGGGCCCAATGGGAAGCGGGCCCAATGATTGGAAGGGCATCCAGCGATTCAGCCCTCCGCGTTGTTTAGACCTCGTACGATTGTCCGTCCTGCCGATAGACGATTTTGTACAGATCCCGGCGACGGTCGTTCCAGTTTTGCACCGAGCCGCCATCGCGGTGGCGCCGCAGGAGTTCCAGATCGACGTCATGAATGATGATCGTCTCGATGTTGGCGTTGCACTCGGCCGCCACCGCATCTCGCGCAAACTCAGCGTCGGCGGGGGTGAAGATCGCGGATTGGGCGTAGTGAATGTCGGAGTTCTCGACGAAGGGCAGGTTCCCAGTGCAACCGCCGACGGCGACGTACTGGTGGTTCTCCACGCAGCGAGCCATGGCGCAGGTTCGCACCCGGAGGTAGCCGCTGCGGGTATCGGTGTTGAAGGGGACGAAGACGATTTGAGCTCCCTTCTGGGCAGCGATCCGAACCAACTCGGGAAACTCGATGTCGTAACAGATGAGGATTGAGATCACACCGCAGTCGGTATCGAAGACTTCGACCCGGCTTCCCGGCGCCACGCCCCACCATTTTCGCTCACTGGGAGTGATGTGAATCTTGTATTGCTTCCCCAGCGTACCATCGCGGCGAAACAGGTAGGCGATGTTGTGCAGCACGTCCTGTTCAAGCACGAAGTGGGACCCGCCGATGATGTTGACGTTGTATTTCACCGCCAGTTCGGTGAACAAGTCGAGGTACTGGGGGGTGTACTCGTGCAGCTGGCGGGCCGCCTCGCCGGGTCGAGACTCCGGCATGCATGACAACAACTGCGTCGTGACCAGTTCTGGGAAGAGGACAAAGTCCGATTTGTATTCCGACGCGGTATCGATAAAGAACTCACATTGGCGGGCGAACTCGTCGAAGCCGTTGATAGTCCGCATTTGATACTGGACGACCGCCAACCGGATCGGTTCCACCGGGTGGTGATAGCGGCGTTTGGCGCCGCGCCGATAGTCGAGGTTGATCCACTCCAGAAACGTCGCATAGCCGCGGGAGTCGCTGTCGGAGGGCATGTAGTCGGAGATCAGCCCTTTGAGGGAGAACCCGTTGGCCAGCTGGACCGTGAGAACCGGGTCGTAGAGCGTCTTGTCGACGACGTTCTCCACGTATTCGCGCGCCGTCATGTCGTCGGCGTGGGCCCCGAAACCGGGGATCCGACCCCCGATGATCATCCGGGCCAGATTTCGCTCGCGGCACAGTTCTTTGCGGGCGTCGTAGAGCCGCCGGGAGAGCTTCATGCCGCGGAACTCGGGGTCGACCATGATCTCGATCCCGTAGAGCGTGTCGCCCTTCGGGTTGTGGTTGCGGATGTACCCCTCGTCAGCGACCGCCTTCCAGTTGTGCCATGCCAAGTTGGGGTCGTATTCAAGGATCAGGCTGCTGGCCGACGCAGCGACCTTGCCTTCGACTTCGACCACGAGCTGGCCCTCGGGGAAATGCGCCAGTTGGCTCTCCAACTGGTCGCGGTCCCACGGTTCCATGCCGGGAAAACAGGTCCGCTGAAGTTCGACGAGCCGATCAAAGTCGTCGATCGTCGTCGGCCGGACGTTGATCCGCCATTCATAATCGCTCAGGTCAATCGTCGGCTCATTCGGCACCTTGGCCATCGGCAGCGTCCTTGGGGTGGTTGCAGGGAAGGGAGCCTGGCAGAGAACCTTTGTACGCCAGGAGGTGGCAACGATCCGGCTCGGCGAGCCGGATGTACAATGATCCCCCCAACGGCTCACCGTCAAGGAACCATTGCGATGGCGTCGGATCAGATTCGGTTGTTCTCCCTCGACAGCGGCCGCTCCTTTGCCGCGGCGGTGGCCGAGCATTGTGGGTTGCCGTTGGCGGAGCATGAAGAGCGGGACTTCGAGGATGGTGAGCACAAGGTGCGACCGTTGGTCAATTGCCGTGGACGCGACGTGTACTTGGTGCAATCGCTGTACGGTGATGACGTCCACTCGGTCAACGACAAGCTGTGTCGACTGCTGTTCTTCTGTGGGGCGGTTGGGGACGCCGGGGCCGGCCGCGTCACGGCGGTGGTTCCCTACCTCTGTTACTCCCGCAAGGATCGCAAGACCAAATCCCGCGACCCGCTGACGTTGCGGTATGTGGCGGGGTTGTTCGAGGCGGTGGGGGTCGACCGGGTGGTCACGATGGACGCGCACAATCTGGCCGCCTTTCAAAACGCCTTTCGTTGCCGCACCGAGCACTTGGAAGCTCGGCCGCTGTTGGCGGAGCATTACCAGAGGGTTGCAGCGGAGGATCGGGTCGTGGTGGTGTCCCCCGATGTCGGCGGTGTGAAGCGGGCCGAACAGTTTCGGCAAACGCTCAGCCGCCGCCTGGGTCGCGACGTCGGCTCTGCCTTTTTGGAGAAGTACCGCAGCGCCGGTCGGGTGAGTGGCGAAGCGGTGGTGGGCGA
The DNA here is from genome assembly GCA_964462125.1 of uncultured Pirellulaceae bacterium. GTDB lineage: Bacteria > Planctomycetota > Planctomycetia > Pirellulales > Pirellulaceae > JAWLFY01. The sequence continues at coordinate 5,733 of CAYWXT010000157.1, forward strand.
TGTCGAAGACGCCACGGTGATTATCGTCGATGACATGATCGCCTCCGGTGGCACTCTGGCCCGCGCCGCGAAGGGGCTGCAGGAAGCCGGCGCTCGGGGCGTGTTCACCGCCGCAACACACGGCGCGTTCACCAGGGACGCCGAATCGAAGCTGGCCGAGCCAGTGATCGAAAGGATCGTCATCACCGACGCTCTCCCCCCGGATCGGCTCAGCGATCGGTTCCTCAAGGAACGCGTCACGGTCCTCCGCATCGCGCCGATGGTCGCTCAGGCGATCGAGCGGATGCACAGCGGCGGCTCGCTGGTGGAGCTGAATGACCCGAACTAAGCCGAGCGGGAAAAAGGTACCGGACACTTTTTCCCGCACGATCCTAAGCTGCCCGCTCGCCGGGATCGATCTGCCGCAGGTACCATTTCGCCCGCTCGACCCAGCGGTCATGGTGGTCCACCGTGTCATCGGTGGTGTGCCAAATGGCTAACTTCGCGCGCAAGAGCCCCTGCCGGCGCGTATAAAAGTCCAACAACGGCTGGGGCGCCGTGTCGCCCACGGCCTGTTGATAGAGGCGTTGCACTTGGCGGCCGACCCAACCGCCCCCCAATCGTTCGCACTCCAGGGCAAAGAACGAGAGTTCGTCCAGGGGATCAAGCAGCCGAAAGTCGGCGTTGAATTCGAGACAATCGATGACCACCGGCACCGGCTCGACCAGGTAGACGTGTTGGGGGCGCAGGTCCCCATGAGCCTCCACCACCCGGCCGCGTTCGACCCGCAAGTCCAGCAGGCGAGGTTCGTCGCGGACCAAGCGAAGCATCCCATCGGTAATCCGTTCGATGCGATCGACCGAAAGCGAGTGGGGACTTTCCAGAAGTGCCTGACGGTCGGCGTGAATGTCCCGGACGAAACGCTCGCGGTACTGCGACGAGTTCATCTCGGCCTGGGGAGCATGTTGATAGAAGTCGATCAACCGTTCGGTGAATCGTCGAATCGGAGCTGTCTCCAAGGTCCCCGATTCGATGCAGTGGTCGAGGGCGGCATTGGCGGGCAGGCGATGCATCTTGACCAGCCAATCGACCGTTCTCTCCCCGTTGGACAGCTCGGCCGACGGAGCGTCACCGAGGGCGAGCTGTCCGTCGGCATCGACGTACAGCGGAACCACGCCGAGGTAGATGTGGGGAGCCAAGCGGCGATTGAGCTGCACTTCGCGCTCGCCATCGGCGCGGCGCAACGCAGGGGTACTGAAGTCGAGGAAATCGTGCCGGACAGGTTTCTTCAGCTTCCAGGCATGTTGGTCGGTCAGGAAGACCCACGCCATGTGGGTTTCGATCCGTTCCACCCCCGAGGTCGCGTCCTTGTAGGCCGTTGGCTGGGAAAGGAAATCGACCTTCGCATGGAGAGAAACCGCATCGGAACCATTTGGCGAATCGACCCGACCGGTGGCTTGGTGGTCATTCACAGTGCGTCCTCACACCCCACCGCCGACATTTGGGGGTAGCTTGCTGGCGAACCAATCGCCGCTCAAGCGTGCGACCTGCTCCAGTTTTCCTGGTTCTTCAAATAGATGCGATGCCCCCGGGACGATTTCGGTGCGGCATTCACAGTTCAGCTGCCGGGCGGCCTGCTCATTCAGCTCGATCACCTGGGTGTCGAGGCCACCGATGATCAACAGGGTTGGGCAGGCGACGCTGGCCAGGGCGTCGCCAGCCAGATCGGGGCGTCCACCACGCGAGACGACTGCCGAGACCGACTCGGGTCGCTCGGCCGCCGTCCGAAGCGCCGCCGCCGCTCCGGTGCTGGCACCGAACAGGCCGACCGGCAGCGACTGAATCGAGCTCTGTTGACGCGTCCAGTCAACTGTCTCGACCAGCCTCTGGGTCAACAGCTCCATGTCGAACCGAAACCCCCTCGTTTGCTGGTCGATCCGGTGTTCCTCGGGGGTCAGCAGATCGAACAGCAGCGTCGCGAGGTGATGTTGATTCAGCGAGCTGGCGACGAATTGATTGCGCGCACTCAAGCGACTGCTGCCGCTGCCGTGGGCGAACACGACCAGCCCCAGCGCACGCTCCGGGGTCGCTAGGATCCCATCAAGTTGAGTCTGCGAGGTCTGCACAACCACCTCGCCCACTTGTGTTTGCACCTCGGTTGGCATGACGCACTCCTATCGTTCGACTTCGAAGGTACCGAACTTTGAAGGCCCTGATACGCGCCTGTTGCTCGACGATCGGCCCGTCGCCACATTGATTACATGCAACCGGTGTGCCGCTTGCCAGCAGAAAGAATCGAGCGTTTTGATGGCGCGCGGTCGTTCGCGGCACGCCCCATGCACCGACTTGAATGGTTTTGAGTTTGTCTGGAAGCCCTTGCAGCTTCCCCCCTTCTAGCAACGTTTGGGGGGATCGGGAGTGGATGGAGCCGCTGGCCGGATGATGCGTGTTCTTGAAATTGGGAGGAACCGAGCAATGGGATTTCGAATGTTTCGCAACCGCGAGGATGCCGCGGGCCGTTTGTCCGAGGAGCTCAAGAAGGTCCACCTGTATGACCCGGTGGTCTTGGGGATTCCGCGTGGGGGCGTTGTCACGGGAGGGGCGATCGCGCGGGAGCTCGGCGCCGACCTCGATGTTGTGCTTGTCCGCAAGCTGCGTCATCCCGCGCAGCCGGAACTCGCGATCGGCAGTGTCACCGAAGAGGGAGAGGTGTATATGAATGAGCAGCTCTTGGGTTGGGGATCGGTGGACGAGGCCTACCTCGAGCGGGAGCGTCAGGAGCGTTATCAAGAGCTGCGGCGACGGCGCGACCTGTTTCGTGAGATCCGGTCGGCGGTTCCCCTTCGCGGCCGCTCGGTGATCCTCACCGATGACGGCATCGCCACCGGTTCCACGATGCTCGCTGCCTTGCCGGCGATCCGGGCGCAGGAGCCTCGGGAGTTGATCTTGGCGGTTCCCGTCGCCCCTCCTGGACGGCTGGAGCCGTTCCGCAGCGAATGCGACCAGGTCATCTGTTTGGAAGTCCCAACGGGCTTTCAGGCGATTGGGCAGTACTATGAGCAGTTCCCGCAGGTCAGTGACGCCGAGGCATGCAGCGTATTGCAGCAATTCGTCCCGGCGGTCGGTTCAGGAACCGGCCAGGACCGCCAGGACGACGGCGACGGTCAATAGGCCGGCACCGGCGAGCCGCGTCAGGAAGGTTTTGCGTCCCAGGAACGCCTCGGAGCCTCCCCAAAGTTTCGCCGCGGCCCACGCCAAGACGACTGCCCAGAAACCGCGGAGAGCGTAGACGACGTTGACCCGCGCCGCGTCGCCGAACACGGAGAGGGTCAAGACGATGCAGACCGCTTGCAATGCAATCAACATCGCTCCGGGGACAAGGCAGCGGCGGATGGCCGGTTCGCGGAGCTTGGACCATTGAACCCAGGGAAGGAAGCCGAGGGACAACAGCCCGACGATCCAATAGACGATCGGCAGGAACCGGCCGGCACCCCACGCGGGCGCCCAACGCTGCACCAGAACGTCAAAGCTGGCGTATGAGGTGGCCGCGGCGCAGGCGAGACAGATCGTCAGGACGACATGCCGCCGATGCCCTTGGCCGGTCCATTGGATCAGGGCGATCCCGGCGGTCGCCAGGGCCGCGGCGTACCAGACGTTTTTCGGCAACGCCTGGTCGCCGACCAGGGTCAACAGGAACGCGACCAGGATCACCTTGACCCCGAACACCGGGGCGGCGACCGAGACATCGCCACGCTCGATCGCGAGGAAGGTGAAGAGCAGTCCGAGGATATACAACCCGGCAATGATGGCTGGTTGCCAGAGCAGGCCCCACGGCTGTCCAGGCCCTCCGAAGAACCACAGCAGCGAGAAGAGCAGTGCGGCAAATTCATTGGCCAGGAAGGTGATGGTCCACGGCCCCACCCCGGCGCCGCTGGATCGCTTGATGAAAAGCAATCCACACACGAACAGCAGACTGGCCAGCAACGGAAGCAATAGGTGCATGGAGGCGGTCAGCGCTCGATCTTATATTCGGCGATCTTGCGGTACGCTGTGGCACGGCTGACCCCCAGCAGTTTGGCGGCACCCGGGACGCTGCCGCCGGCGCGGGTCAGTGCCTTGTTGATCAACCGCCGCTCCCACTCGTCGATGCGCAGCGTATCGATCCGGCTGGCCCCGGCGTCGCGGAGCCCGAGATCATCACTTTCGATCGCCGGTGCGTCGGCCATCACCACAGCGCTGTCGATCACGTTGCGGAGCTGGCGGATGTTGCCGGGCCAGGGATATTCCCGCAGCTGTTGCCGGGCTTGCTCGGAAAGTTTCAGTTCGGAGCGGCCATGCTGGCGGCGGAAATGGTCGAGGAAGTGATCGATCAAACGGTCGATGTCCTGCTCGCGATCGCGCAGCGGTGGGACGAACAATTCGAACACGCTGAGCCGGTAGAACAGGTCTTCGCGGAAACGGCCTTCGCGGACAAAATCTGCGAGATCTCGGTTGGTCGCCGCGATGACCCGCACATCGACCGAAACCTGTTCGGTCGCACCGACCGGCAGGAAGGGGTGTCCCTCCAGGATTCGCAGCAGCTTGGCCTGACCTTCGAGGGTCAATTCACCGATCTCGTCGAGGAACAGCGAGCCGGTGTGGGCCTGCTGGAACCAGCCGTTGTGATCTTGGTCGGCTCCGGTGAACGATCCCTTCTTGTGTCCGAACAGTTGACTCTCGATCAGGTCGCGGGGGATCGCTGCGCAGTTGACCGTCAACATTGGGCGGTTGGCACGGGCACTGGCGCGGTGCACGGCGCGGGCGACGAGTTCTTTTCCAGACCCGCTTTCGCCGCGGATCAGGACCGAGCCACTGGCCCGGCCGACCCGCGCGATCCGTTCCTTGAGCTTGAGCATCGGGGGGCTATCGCCGATCAGCTCATCGGACTCGGCGTTGCGGTTGGCGATATGGCGTCGTTCGGCCCGCAAAGAGTCGTGTTCCAGGGCACGTGCGAGCCCGGAGGCCAGGAGACGGCCGGCGGCGACGGCCAAGTCGAACTGGGACTCCTGGAACTGGGACGAGTCGCGGTACAGATGGAGCACGCCGATGTTGCTGTGACGCCGGTTGAGCGGAACGCAGATCATCTCCGACCAGCGGTCCTTGGCGCTGTCCCGGGCCTCGCGGCGAAGCGCCTCGTCACTCCGATCGTTGATCCATAGCGCCTCCCCTTCCCGGATCACGCGGCGTACCAACCTGCGGCTCAACCGGATATCGTCGATCGCGTCGGCGGGCAGCACCCGCTGGGGGCGGAGTCGCCCGTCACCGGAATCGAACGCCAAGCAGACCACATCGGCCTCGGTGCGGTCGCGGAGCAACTCCAGCACCGTCTCGACGACCTCGTCCGGCTGGCTGCTGTCGAGCAAACTGAGGCTGAGTTGATAGAGGTCGAGCACGTATCGGGTTTGGGCCAGGTGTCCCAGCGGATCTTCGGGGGTGGAAAACCAACGATCGTCCAAGTCGCAGCTGTCCTTCAGCAGCGTTTGGCTTTGCAGGTTGCCGCTGAGCTCGTCCGGGGTGGGGTTGAGCAGCCTCAGCTTGGTACGGCCGATGGTGACCACCGATTGGTCGAGCAACCGTGCCTGGTCTGTCTTGCGGCCGTTGACCAACGTCCCGTTGCGGCTGCTGGTATCCCGCACCTGCCAGTCATCGTCCTCGAAATAGATCACCGCATGGAATCGGGAGCTGACCGGATCGGACAGCATGATCTCGCAGCTCGCCCCACGGCCGATGTGCATCGGTCGACTTGGATCAAGCGGGTATTGTTTTCCCTGTTCCGGCCCCGACAGGACCGACAAATACGCCACCATGACTCGCTCAGGCTACTCGGATCGGGATGCGAGAGTTGACGCGGCGTGGTGATCCGGAGTGCCCACTCGCCACCTTCCTTCTCATCTTAAGGCACCGTCGAGGGGGACGCGATCGGCTGAATGCAACATGCGCTCCAGTGCCTTGAGGGCGACGGGCATCGCGACGCTGGAATCCTCGTTCTGCTGCCACCATCGCTCCACGGTCTCCGCGATCGCGTCGTCCCCGAGTTGCCACAGCCGCATCGCCTGCTGGATCGGGGGCGTCTGCGGCGAGACCACCTCGAGATCGGCGGCGGCGGCCAGGACGATCGGGACCGAGGCGAACGACCAAGGGAGCCGGCGAGAATGTTCGCCCGACTTTTCTCGCGTGTGGGCCTCGATCGCCATCCTCGTGATCAGCCACGCGACCCGGAGAACCTCCGGGATCGACGGCTCGGCGTCGGTCAACATCGCTTCGATCCAGAACTGCTGGGCATCGGCGTCGAACCCGCCGGCGCCACCCCGGACAGGCTGGATCAACAGGCCCTCGACCCGTGGCGGCCACCAATCCGAGGGCGGTTCGCCGTCCCAAATCCGCTGGGCGATGGCCCGCAACAGACCTTTCCCGAAGGCGTCCCAACGCTCCTTCAGCGGCCGGGAGCGAAGCCGGAGTTGTTCCGACAGCTTGGGGAACCGCGAGGCGTAGCGGGAGCGGCACTCCCCGATCAGTCTCGCCACCCCCTGGGCGGTTGTTTCCAATTGCAGTTCGGACAGGCCGGCGGCGGCCAGGGCGATCTCGCACGCTGCGCCGTCGCTGCGTTCCCCGCCGCCCCGATCCGACGCCACTTCGACGATCAACCGCCGCCAAAAGGAGCCGATGTCGACCGCGGCGGAGAGGAGTCGGTTGTTCAGTTCGGTCACCGGAGCGACGATCAACCGCTCGATCTTCGCATCGACACACCGCCCCCCGCCGGCGACGACGTAGGCCGCGTGGATGGCGCTGAGCCTCGGATGGGGCGACCAGCTGATCGTCACAGTCGCGGCCACAAACTCACTCCTCACACAGGTTTTCGCTGATCCAAGCCTCCAGCTCTTCGAAGTCCACCGGCGGCAGCTTCGATAAATCGGGGCGCAACCGCGCCGCGTCGCGGATGTACACGTGATGAATCTCCGACTGGGGTTTGGTCGTGTTCCAGTGCAACAGCACTCGAATGCAGCGAGGCAGCGATCCGGGAACAGTGATTTCGTAGCCACACAGCAGCGGGACCTCGAGCCACCCCAACTGCCGCGCCGCGAGCGCCGGAAACTCGCTGTTGATGTCGCGGGTAACGGTGAACAACGCGCTGGCCACATCGCTGGAGTCGATCTGATTGCGGCGGATCATCAACGCCAACAACTGCCGCGTCGCACGCAGGACCTGCTCGCGGTCATCCGCCTCCACGGTGGTGGCCC
>CAYWXT010000158.1:0-12954 GCA_964462125.1 uncultured Pirellulaceae bacterium
ACCGGACCTCGCCATTGATCGCGCGAACGTAGTAGTGGTTCCACTTCTCGGCCCCCCGACTGAGTTCCTTTGAAGGAAAGCTGCGGTTCCCGTTGGGCGACAGGGGGGGGAAGGGGTTCATCGTCGACTTGCCAACCGCGAATACGTCGCCGTCGGTGGAGAACCAATCGGCGGGCTTACCGGATCGCTCCTCGTAGTTCTCAGCATAGCCGTGGTCGAGCATTTGAATCTCGATCCCTCCCGGGGGCAGCTTTCCTGGGGGCAAGTCCGCCAGCGCCTCTTCGGGGACCCAGGCGAAGACGCCGGAATTGCCGGCCGATTTCAAATGCCGCCACTCGATGGTGAATTCAAAGTTCTCGTATTCCTTCGCCGTCCGGGTCACCCCGATCGGCAACCCGCTGCAGATTGCCATGCCGTCCTGCCAAACCAAGGTGTCCGGGTCACCGTTGACGCGCACGAAATCCTCCTCGCCCAAGCTCACCCAGCCGGGACTGTCGGTATCGATCCGAGCTTGGATTCCGGTCGTTGGCTGCGTCTCTGCCTCCGGCGAATCGGCGGTAGTCGTCGATGGCGTCCAGACGGCGACGAGCCATCCGACAAAGAACGCCCCGACGGCGCGCTGTGGCCGACCGCGGGGGGATGGCACGTTTTTCGAAACCGAGCAGGTGGAGGCGAATGAGGGAATCATGCGGGTCATCTCAAGCGGGGGAGAGCGATGGTCTTTCCAGTGTTTCACGCAGAGCCAACGATTCTACCATTAGCCCGCCAGCTTCTCGATCGTTTCGAACTCACCCGGGGTGACCGGTTGGACGCTCAAGCGGTTCCCCTTCTGCAACAGCTTCATCTCCTTCAAATCGGCCCGTTGCCGCAGCTCAGCCAGGGTCACCGGCCGATCAAATTTTCGTTCCAGCTGGATGTCGACCATGAACCAACGCGGATTCTCCGGATCGCTCTTCGCGTCGAAGTACTTGCTTCGCGGGTCCCAGGCGTAGTGATCGGGGTAGCCGCCCCGGGTCACGACCGCCGTGCCGACGATCGCCGGCTCTTTGCATGCCGAGTGATAGAACAACACGCGGTCGCCTTCTCCGATCTCGTCTCGCAGGAGGTTGCGGGCTTGGTAGTTGCGAACGCCTTCCCAACACGTGGTCTGATCCGGCTCACCGGCCAAATCATCGATTGAGAAGGTCGTCGGTTCGGTCTTCATCAACCAGTAGCAAATCGTCATCAAGCACCTTGCAGCAACGGGCAATTAGCGGTTGGCAAACTTTGCGGGCTGCGTAGTCTATCGCTACCGAAAGTTTTTTTTCCAGGGAGTGGACTGGCGATCGCCGATAACCTCCGTGGTACGCCTGGATCGGCGTGCCGGGGAGGCGACGGACGAAACGAGCCTCCACCTTCGGGTGCTTTCGACAAGACCGCCCTTGAGCGATCTTGCCGCAACCCACCTTTCGGGCCATGGAACGGGCCGAGTTGACCCGTTTCCACCTCTGCGATCGAGGCCCGAAAGATGTTCAGTGTCGACACCATTCACGCCGCCCTGGGCGTCACCTTCACCGCTGTGTGGCTCCTGGTAGGCCAAATCCTGGTCGGAGAACGCTGGCGAGGGGACGCGGAGAGCGACGAGCTCAGACCTGCTGAACCGATTCGTACATCGGCTCAAAGGCCGATCGTAGTTCCTCCAGCGGATAAAGGCAGAAAGGGTGCTCCCGGCTGGCGAGAATCCCCTCGGAAACGGCCTGCTTTCGCGCCTCGAGCAAGCGGGTCTGCAGTTGGGAACGGATCCCCGCCAACCTTGCGGTCAGTTGCTCGTTGACCGCGGTCAACTCTTGATGCCAAGCCTTTCTCGCCCCTCGCGGTGGAATCTGGGCCAAAAGCTCCTGCTTGCGTTTTCTTAAATGCCGGTCTCGCTCCGCTTGACCATCCTCCACCGCCGGATCGAACGCGAATCGTTCGGGGTGAAAGAATGTCTCGCGAATCTCTCGCCGCAGCCGCCGAGCTTTCTCATCGTTGCTCAAGTCGCCGGTGACCGGCAGCCGGTGCGTTGCCGAGATCACCATGAACCGCGGCGGTATAGCGCCGAGGTGGGCCCGCATGACCATATCACCGAGTTGGTCGTACTTACCGCCGCCGATGCCGTGGAGGAACAGATCGCTCAGCACGAGTCGTGCGTACATCGTCGTCAATAAGGCTCGTGGGCGGAGTTTGAACTCGGGTGATGCGGCGTTTGCCAAAGCTTCGGCGGCCTGCTGCTCATCCCCGGCTTCGATTTCCATCTGACGTTCGAACCGATCACTGATCTGAAGTCGATTCCCCTGCCGCCGCGCCCAGACGCTCCGGCGAACCGGGGAAGCATTCCCGTAGAGCCATAACGGTGTCTCAATCCAATCGCCATCGTGAGCAAGATTCGGGACCGGGTGAGCCTTGCTGCGGATCCCGTGGACCGACCGGTACGCCTCCACCGCGCCGTTATAGGAATTTCGAAAATGGACCGGGTCTCGCAGGATCGCGATAACAAACCGCGCAAAGGCGGGACCCCGCGTGACGACACCGAGCGGGAGCTCCAGGGTCTGCAGCCCGAGCTCCCCTTCCAGCCGGTGCCGCGCCTGGGCCAATGCACATCCAGCCACACCGCAGCGGGCCACCGCTTCGCGGGCATACCCCCACAACTCCGTGACGCACGGATCGGATACCAGAGGACGGATCTTGCGGCGAACCGCACGGTCGAATCGCTCAAACCGGTCGCGGTCGACGATCGCGGTTTGCTCGTGGGGAATGCCACCTGCGCCGGTATCGTAGGCGACCGACTCCAGGTGGGCCAATCCGCTGGCCGGGTCGACCACCGGCACCCGAATGACCGGCGGCGGGGCGACGTCGTTGTCGATCACCAAGTTGATCGCCAGCGCCCCATGCGTGGCCGCCAGCCGACTGAGTGCGAAATTCTTGAACCATACCCCGGGATGAAACAGCGTCGGCTGATGGCCAGCCATGATGATCCCTGAACGGCCATCGGATGCGATCCCGCTGACGTCGCGGTAGGTGGAGGTGTATCGCATCGCATCGGCGATCAACTGCCCCCGCGCCTGCTCACGAAGCGCCCCCCAGAAAGAGTCCGCCATCTCGCCCTCTGTTCGGTTGGAACGGAGCAGCCCTCCGACTTGACCCAATGGCGGTTCGACAAGCACCTCACGATCGCCCCGCGGAACGCGGTACTCACGGAATGGGGGAGGCTCGCTCGGCATCATCCCGTCGATTCTGTTGGAAAACGGCGGTCTCGTGGGCACGTCAGGCCGTCCCCTGACCACAGAGTCTGGCGCGGGCCTCGATCGGCCGCCCCGCCGAGCAAGCCGCAGCGATGGCATCGCTCAACACGCGATGATAATGCTGAAGCCGCGCTTCGGCGTCATCCAGTGACCCGCCGAAGGAGCGATTCAAGTCGAGATAGATTCGCGGGACAGGAATCTCGATGACCTTCAGTCCCGCCGCGACGGCTTCCACCCATAACTGCAAGGGCATCGCGTAACCCGGCTCGGTGATCCGCAGCTGCCGCAGCCCATCGGTCCGGTAAGCTTTGAAACCACAAAAGGCGTCGGTCAGCTTCAATCCCAACCGCTGGTTCAACTCACCGGTGATCTGGCGGTTGATGAACATCCGCTGTGCCGGTGCCGAGTCGTCCCCCTCGTATTCCTTTAAGTAACGGCTGCCGGAAACGATATCCGCCGCCCGCGCCGCTTCAATGAACCGAGGAATTCGCTGGGGCTGGTGTTGCCCGTCGCAATCCAACGTCACCACCCCTTGGAAGTCTTCGTCGACGGCAAACTCGAACGCCGATTTTAACGCCGCGCCGTAACCCCGGTTCTCCGGGTGGCGGACCACCGTCACGTCTCGGCGGCGGGAGAGAACCTCCGCGGTTCCGTCGTCCGACCCGTCGTCGACGACCAATACGTCCCCTGCGTGACGGCCGACCTCGTCGAGAACGGCATCGACAAAGCCCACCTCGTTGTAGACCGGAAGGGCCGTCAGCCATCGTTGTCGGTTCGCCATCTCAGTTGGTATCCTCGCTCTCCAAAAGGGATCCACGGGCCCACGTCATGCCCGCTTCTCGAATCTCATCCTACCCGCAATCCTGATGCCGACAATGCGTCGGGCGGCTGTTACCAAAATGGCCAATGCGGCAGCCTGGCCGCCTTGCGGCCGGCTGGGGGGGCGAGCCGTTTTTCGACGCGGCTTTTTGCAGGGGTGCCCGCAAAGGATGAGGGCGGCGTTTCCCTTCCCGGGATTACAGCCCGATCCTCCCGGAGGGTGATGACCAGCATGCGGGCGGTCTCAGACAGAGCCAAACGCGTCGGCTCAGAGTTTTCAGCGGCGTGTGCGCTCGAAGCGGATTCGGCAGCCGATCGGGACGGTTTCGGCCCGTTCTGGCGGTTCACCCCCGAGGACCGCCTTCAGCGCGGCCTCCACGTGCCGCTCGCTCACCTGCTTGCCATCGGGACTATCGTCGAGCGAACCCATGTAGGCGACGCGCCGCTCTCGATCGAGCACGAAAAACTCCGGGGTGTAGGCCGCCCCATAGTCGCGCGCGATCTGCTGCGTCTGGTCGAACAGGTAAGGGAACGTGAAACCTTTTGCCTCGGCCCGTCGTTTCATTGCCGAAGGTCGATCCTCCGGAGTCTTGTTGACGTTGATCGCGACGACGGCCACGTCCCGATCTCGATACTTTTCTTCCAAGGCGATCAAGCGGTCTTCGACGTCCACGGCGTAGGGACAGCTGTTGCAGGTGAAGACGACAACGACCGCTGCGCTCTCTCGCAGGTCTTTCAACGAATGTCGCTGGCCATCGACATCCGGCAGTTCTTTCCACGCGGGAGCTCGGTCGCCGGGGTCGAGAACCTGATTGTACGTACCGCCAACCGCTGGCGGGGCGACGATCGCGACGAGGAGTCCCAGCGATACGGTCAGGGTGGCCATCGAGCGTGAGGGGTTCATGCGTTTTCTCCGACTCGGGGGCTCCGTTGGTTTCCAGGAAGCGATTTCACTTGCCAGATTTCCTCAGCGTATTGACGGATTGTCCGGTCACTGGAGAACCATCCGCTATTGGCTGTATTGATGATGCTCATTTCGTCCCAATGATCGGTGTCGGCGTAGGCTTCGTCCACCCGCCGCTGGGTGTCGATGTAGTCACGCAGGTCGGCGATCGAGAGCCACGGATCGCGGGGGTTGCGCAGCCCGGCGGTCAGCAGGTTGAAAATTCCCGGTTCGGTGTGGTTGAAGTGCCCTCCTTCAAGCAGCTCCATGATCCGTTTGATTTCCGGGTCGGCGGCGATGATCTCGTTGGGCCGATAGTCGCGCCGCTTTTGCTGGACCTGCTGGGCATCGAGTCCGAACAGGAAGAAGTTCTCGGCACCGGCATTGTCGCGGATCTCGATGTTGGCGCCGTCGAGGGTCCCAATGGTCAACGCACCGTTCATCATGAACTTCATGTTCCCGGTCCCCGACGCTTCCTTCCCGGCGGTGGAGATCTGTTCCGAGAGCTCGGTTCCGGGACAGATCATCTCCATCGCCGAGACCCGATAGTTGGGGAAGAAGACGAGTCGCAGCAGGTCCTTCGTCTTGGGCTCGGCATTGACGACGCGGGCCACATCGTTGATCAACTTCACGATCAACTTGGCGACATGATAGCCGGGGGCAGCCTTGCCGCCGATCAGCACGCAACGCGGCACGATGCCCTCGGTATCGCCGGCGCAGATCCGGTCGTACAGATGGATCACATGCAACGCATTGAGCAACTGGCGTTTGTATTCATGGATCCGTTTGACTTGGACGTCGAACATTGCCTGGGGATCGAATCGGATGCCGGTGTTCTGTTCGACATACTCGGCGAGCCGCTCCTTGTTCTGTTGTTTGACCGCTCGCCAACGCTGGCGGAACCCAGCATCGGAGGCATGCGGTTCGAGCTTCTTGATCTCGGTCAGATCGTCTTCCCAGCGGTCACCGATGGTCTCATTGACCAGATTCCTCAGCCCGGGGTTGCAGTGGGCGAGCCAGCGGCGTTGGGTCACGCCGTTGGTTTTGTTGTTGAACTTTTGCGGCCAGATCGCATGGAAGTCGGAGAACAGGCCGTTTTTGAGCAGTTCGGTGTGCAGGGCGGCCACGCCGTTGACGGAATAACTGCCGACGATCGCCAGGTAGGCCATGCGGATGTGGGGGTGATCCCCCTCTTCGATCAACGACATCTTGCGTCGCATTTCGGGATCACCCGGCCACTCGCGGTCGACCACTTGTAGAAACCGCCGATTGATTTCGTAGATGATATCCATCAGCCGCGGCAGCAAGTGGCTGAAGAGCGACACCGACCACCGTTCCAGGGCTTCGGGGAGCAGCGTGTGGTTGGTGTAGGCCATGCACCGGGAGGTGACTTTCCAAGCGTCATCCCATTCCAATCCGTGCTCGTCCATCAGCAGCCGCATCAACTCCGGCACGGCACAGGCCGGATGAGTGTCATTGAGCTGGAAGCAGTGCCGGGCATCGAAGTCGGTGAGGTCCTCGCCGTGCCGGTCCACCCACTGGGCGATCACGTCCTGCAAGCTGGCCGACACCAGGAAGTACTGCTGCTTCAGCCGCAGCTCCTTGCCATTTTCACTGGCGTCGTTGGGGTACAACACCATCGTGATCTGCTCGGCGGAGGTCTTCGCCGCCACCGCTTCCGGATAACTTCCGGCGTTGAACTCGTCCAGGTCGAACACGTCGGTCGTGGTGGCCTTCCACAGCCGGAGGGTGTTGACCGTTTCGTTGCGATAGCCGGGGATCGGCATGTCATAGGGAATCGCCAAGACATCGTGGCTGTCGGCCCAGCGGGTCCGCAACCGGCCATCATCGTCATGGTAATACTCGGTGCGGCCATAGAAGTGGATCTGGCGGGTGTCCTCTGGCCGCTCGAGCTCCCAAGGGTTTCCGTCTCGGAGCCAGTGATCCGGGTCCTCCACTTGAAAGCCGTCCTTGATGTGCTGTTGAAACATCCCGTATTCGTACCGGATGCCGTACCCGGTGACCGGCAGTCGCAGGTTGGCGCAACTATCAAGAAAGCAAGCCGCGAGCCGGCCCAGGCCGCCGTTGCCCAGCCCCGCGTCGATCTCTTCCTCGGCCAACTCCTCCAGATCGACGCCGTACCGATGCAAGGCCTCACGGACTGGCTGATCCAAATCGAGGTTCTGGATCGCGTTGCACAGCGATCTGCCGATAAGAAACTCGAGGGAGAGGTAATAAACCTTCTTGCCGTCGCTGGCCTTCATCCGCTGATCGGTCTCGCGCCAGTGAGCGACCAGCCGATCGCGGATCGCCACGGCCAAGGCGCGATACAGATAGCGGCGGTCGGCCTGGGCTTCGTCGTGGCCGAGGGTGATCGTCAGGTGCCGGCGCAGTTCCTGCGGAAGATCGGCGAGCGGGATGGTGGCGTGGCTCGGTTCCAACGTCTGAGTCGCTTGGCACGCGTCAGGCATGATTTCTCTGTAATGACGGAATGGCAAATCTGAACGGCAGCGCGGACTGCAGCAACCGTTGCGGAATGCTTTGAGTCTAGGGGGAATCGTCGCTTAACAGTAGGTCGAAGATTCAGGACTGGCGAGCCACGCCTTGACCTGCGACGGGTCGGGTTGATCACAGGGCCGAAATTTGATGATTCGCCCGTCGGCGTCGTCATACAGCAGCATCGTGGCGGTGGAAAGCTCCGCGGCCGCCGGGGTGTCGATCAACGCGGCGGAGTCCGATGCGTTGAGCCGTCCCAGCAGGCGGAGTTCAAGATCATGGAGGGCATTCCGGGGCAGCCAGCGGGCAAGGGTTTCGGTCGCCCCGCAAACGACGATCGAAAAGACGTTCACCGCCGGTCCTTCACGGAGGACGTTCTGCAATGCCAGCCCCCCTCCGGCGGCCTCCGCCGAATCGAGCGAAAAGTGGAACGTGTCGTCCTGCCGGAGGTCGCGAAAACGCTCCAGGGGATCGATCACAATGAATAACGGTGGGCCATCTTCGGCGCTCTCGATGCGATCCTTCACGACCGTATCGAGATGGACCATCTTCGGTTCACTCTCCCGAGGTGGGACGGACTCCACCGCCACCCCAGCGGCCGTCAACCAAGCTGCGACCGAGCCACCGTCACCAGGACGGTGCCCGTCAAAATAGACCACACGCGACTCGGGATCCCCCCGGACCAGCGAACTGAGCAGCCCCGACAAGACCGCCCCTCGCGACTCCGGAGGGGCGATCATGAGAAGGTTTCGCCCGGCGTCGGCGGTCAGTTCGAGTGTCGCCGGGGGGCCGATTTCAACTGGCTCACCAAGCAGCCCACGACGGCAGCCGATCCCCTTCGACCGGCCGACCGCAGCCTCCGCCATGGCCGGTGACCAGCGGCAGGGTCGGTTGCCCTCGAAGATCACCGGCGGGGAAAGACCTGCAGCCAGCGCCGCATCCCGCGTGGCGATCGACTCAAGCAACTCGTGGTGCCGATCGGCCGCCAGCCAAGCAACCTGGAAGGGCCGGTTCCCTTCCAACAGTCCCCCCGCGTCGTTATAGATCGCTTCTCCAGGACGGCCGATCAGGCGGGCGGCCGTGTTGTCATCGCCAAGGATGAGCGCCGCGTCGGATTCACTGCACTGCAGCGCGATCCGGACCGCCATCTGTCCCAGCGTCGCTCGCGGCAGGGCGTGGGCACCGGCCAGTGACTGGCTACTTAGAATCACGTGGATCCCGAACGACCGCCCCTGGCGAACCAAGCGGTCGAGCAACATCGCACAGTCAGCCGCGAGCCGATCGTCGCGGACAAACAGCTCCTGAAACTCGTCGACCACCACCAGGATCCGGGGCATCGCCGTCCCGGTCGCCGCGCGATAGGCAGCCAAATCGTGAGCCCCGGAGGCGCGAAACGACTCGCCCCGCTGGTGGAGTTCCTGGTCGAGACGCTGCAGCACGCTGTGGCCAAACTCACGCTCGCTTTCAATGCCGATCACTCGGACATGCGGCAGACCCGCCTCGGCATACGGTTTGAACTCGACCCCTTTTTTGAAGTCCAGCAGGTACAGTTCCAACTCGTCGGGTCGATAGTGAAACGCCCCGGAGACGATGATCGCGTGCAACAGGGTACTTTTGCCCGAGCCCGTCTTGCCGACAATCAGCACGTGTTGCCGCACCCCTTCGCCGAGTTCGATGCAGAGCGATCGGCCTGCCCCTTGGCTGCCGACGGGAATCGACAAGCCGGTCGCGGTGGACCCATCGTTGGCCGGGGGCGGCGCCAGGACCGTCTCGAGTGGAATTTCGACCCGCGCCGCGGCCACCGCCTCGCTCCCCAACCGCTGCACCAGGGCGGGGCGAAGCTCGCCCGGCGGGCCGGCTGCTGGCCGCATGGAATACTCCTCCAAACCGGCCTGGTCACAGTGCATCGAGCCGTCGGGATCGATTCGCACCGGCAGCAATTTATCCAAGGACGTCGGCGGCATCTCCGCAGGCCAGGGTTGCGAACGGTCCGCCACCAGGACGGTGAACACGCCACACCGCAACCCGCTTTCAATCAATGCCTGCAAGTGCCGGAAAGCTCCCCGCGAGAACCCGTCGGGAAACCCGACGGCGGCGATCGCGTGATAAGGCTCGGCCATCGTGCCGGCGACCGCGTTGTAGTCTTCGATCCGCGCGTACCGGTCGCGCAACATCGCCTGCAGCACGTCCTCCACGTGATGGGCCATCTCCCCCAATCGCGACTCGATTTGAGCTTCGGTCGTCCACACGCGATGCCCAACCAGGGTCGGGTCGTAGTCGGCCAACGCCATGAAGCTGGTGAAGTTCTGGCCCCGGCCCAGGGGGTCGATCAGCAGCAGCTTCGCCCGTCCCGGAGACGCTGCGACGAGCAACCGCCAGAGGACTTGGTGCGCTACATCGACAGCCTCGGACAAGCGTTCTGATGGGGCGGTGATCAGGAGACCGCTATGGACACGGCGATGCAGCGCGATCGGCAATTCGAGCGGGGCGCTTCGGGGTCCCGTGCTCGGTTCCGACACGCCAGGTGAATTCACGTCCATCGTGCCGACCGGGAGAAAGTCGACGGTGCCGAACCGCTCCGCGCCGCCCTCGACGACGGGGGGCCAATCGGGGTGACGCGCGGCGAGATTTTCCGCGGTTGAAATGGCCCGCTGCACCGCCCGGCTGACTCCCTTTTCGATTCGATTTTCAAGATGCTGTAATTCCTGGCGGCGCTCCGCTTCGCTCGCCTCGCGCGACCGATCCAGCGCCGCCTCGGTGTCCTCAAGTTCATGCGTGATCGCTCGCGCCGTCTCCTCGGCACGCAACCGCATCTCGTTGCCAATTCGGGTGAAATCGGCGGTGAATACTTGGCCGGCCCGTTCGGTCTGGTCCCGCCACTGCTGATGGATCGTTTCACGCTCGGCATTGAGGCGTTCGAGCCGCGCTCGGATCTGTTCCGCTTGCCATCGCTCGATCTCGCCGAGTTGTTGGTCACGCCGCCGGGCGCACTCCGCCTTCTCTCGCTCTGCCCGCTCGGTGGCAAACTTGCGGCCGATTGCGGCGCATCGCTCGGCCGCCTGGGCGAGTCGCTCGGTGATCGGATAAAGCCGTCGCGTCTCCTTCTTCACCGGCCGCATCAGGACCAAATAGACCAGGAAACCGAGCAACCCACCGAGCGGTACACCGGCGGCCATCACCAGCCATGGCGGGGTGGGGCCGAAGAGATAGGCGAGCGCTGCCCAGCCCAGGGCGAACAGAGCGACGCCGACGGGAAGATAGTATTGATCAATGATCCGAGTCGCCCAGCCCGACCGCATCTCCTCGACCGTCCGTTCCACTTCCTGGGCCAAACGCTCGATCGCCGCGACGGCCTCCTCCAGCGAGGCGGGCTTGGCCAGGTCGAGCGTCTCCCAAGGAGTTTCCAGGGGGGCGAACTGGGGCAGATGGTCGAGGCGTCCCAGCGTGATCTGACGCGACCGTTCCAGGGCTTCGTTCATCGGCTGCCACGCCGCTGTGAGCCGGGCCACCGCCGCGCGACGTCCCGCTTCGGGTTGATGTCGCTGCTTCTCGTAGCGTTGCCGCACCATCCGCCGACGTCGCTCCGCCTCCCCCTCGATCGCCTTCGCCTCCGCCGCCGCCTGCTGTCGAACCTTCGCGATCTGCTCGGTCGATTCACGGCGAAGGCGGATCATTTCAGATTCGTAGCGACCAATGACTCCCTCCTCGGCAGCATCCCACTCATCGAGTGCCTCCCGTCGCCGGTGGACGCAGTGAACCTTGCACTCGGCCAGCCGGCGCTCCCGCGATGCAGCCTCCTCCGCAGCTCGGGCAGCATGCTCCCGAAGCAACGCCTGGCGACGCTCGGCACCTTCTCGCAGGCGGCGATCGAGACCGTCGAGCAGACGTTTTTGGCGGCGGAGGTCGAACAGGCCGGCAGGACCGACCGCGGAATCTTTCATTGCCAGCATCAACACCGGGAAGGAGAAAGGGACGGACATCCCTTTGGAGTGTAGGACGCTGTTACCCACCCCATCGGTTCACCAGCATAACCATCTCACCCTGCTTTCATCGCCCGTTGACCCACGCAAGCTATCAACAAGCTCGCAGAGAGTTCTAACCACCACGAACCCTCGGCGGATCGCCCTTGGCGATTTTCCTCCCCCAGCTTCCATGCATGCGAATCCCGCGAACTTGCTACCGGTTCCGTCCCCCCTCCCTCGGCCCCTGACCTTCCGCGTCCTGAAGAGCCCGCTCTGCCCTCCGGACCGTTTGAACGAACTCGGAAATCGCCGCATCCAGGCGGTTCAAACTCGGCCCGAGCTCGGCCAGGTGCTGCTGTTCAAAGACTCGCGCCCGATCATCCGTCCAGTCCTCCCGAACCGAGCGCCACAGCCGAGATAACTCGGTGAACTGTTCGCGGAGCCGGAGTTCGGCGTCTTGGATCGGGCCGAGGGGGTCATGCATCGGGGTCACGCATTGAACGTCCGGAGCATTTTACGCCCCTTGTAGAGGTGAAACAGCTCGGTCGGCCCCAGCGGCCGCATCCTTCCCGCAACCGCCTGGTCGATCGTCTCCAGCCCATCGGTCACGACCAGACAGCTCGTGCCGTCGCGGACCGCCCGAAAAACGCCGGCATGTTCGTCGAGAAAAAACCCGAGCAGCTCCGGCTGGATCGATTCGTATCCGCAACGGTCGAGGTACCGCGCCAGGGGCTCGATCAGCCGTCGCTGCGGTTCATTGAATTGATCCTCCGGGACGGTGAAGATCTCGGGGTGCTCTGCATGCCACCCCGCATAGATCGCATAAATGTCCTCGTGGGGAAGGTCGGCGACGTCGGCCGAGAGGGCGAACACCGTCGGACCGGCGATCCCCACATTGCTATACCGCTTGTCGGCGAAGCTGTACTCGAACCGCACCAGCCGCACGTTCACCGGCTCTTCGAAGCTGGGCCACATCAGCCGCCGGGTCTCGACCACTTCGAGGTCGGTCGGAGGCACCCCCATCTGTTGAGGCTGCGAGAGCCATAGCGACATCTCCGCCTCCGCCGTCGCGTCCTCACTCCGCCACTGCGACTCCACCCGGTCGCCGAGCCCGATTTCGTCGAGGTAGTGAATCGCGCGTAACCGCGCTGCGGGATCGGCGGTCAGTTCTAACAACCGCTGCTTGCCCGACTCATCTCCCAGCCGCGCCAGGGCCCCAGCCGCCTCGCACTGCACCCGGCGGTGCCGCAGTTCCATCGCTTGGTGCAAGCTGCCGATCACCGACCGGTCGCCAATGATGCCGATCGCATCGCAGAGGGAAACCGCCAACGATACCGCTTCCCCCAACCTGGCCTGAACGGTTTCAACATCGTCACCCAACGAACGCGGATCCTCCTCGAATCGATCCAAGCGATGCGTGATCTCAGTCAGCAACTGACCCAGCATCGGCAGCCGGTCCGCCGCCGGGTGAATC
>CAYWXT010000159.1:0-12948 GCA_964462125.1 uncultured Pirellulaceae bacterium
GTCATCAGCACCGCGGGCCGCCTCGACGCGCCGTCCCTTGGAATCCAACAACGTCAACTGCCCGATCAAGGCCGAGTCGAGCGATTGGGCCTGCAACCGCAGCGTCACCCGCTCGTCGGCCGCTAGTTCGATCGCAAACCAGTCGACCTGCTCGGCGCTGGCCTGCGCCGCCACGATTGATTCGACATCGATCGAGGTCGCCTCTTCGAGTCGATGGCCAATCGACGGAGGAATCGACCATGGCTGCTCGGTGGCCAGAAAGATCCGCGGGTTGGAGACACCGAGGCGACCGACCAGCCGCACCTCATAGCGTCCCGGAGCCAACTCGTCTGGCAGCGTGACGCGAAACCGCCGCGGAGACTCGTTCGCGTCTTCAGACTCCGCGTCACCGCCAGGGGTCACCGGCTCTGACTGAATCGACGGGTCGGAGAACCACAAGCGGTCGACCTCATCGATCTGATTACCGGAAGCAACCTGAACGTCAAACTCGGTTCCGATTTGCCCGCCGCCGCGGTTGAGCGAACCGAGTTCGACCCCCGGAAGCTGTGCTGATACCGGGGTGAGACTTCCTTGAAATGATATCGCCAGGCAAGAGATCAGGGCTGCCAGAAGACAAACGGTTGTGGAGCGGGTCGCGGGCCTGTTTGAAGTGGAACAGTTCCCGCGAGGATCGGAGTCGGAACAACTCATGAAATCGTATCGGCTCCGCGAAACCGGATGTAAAGCCACGTGACATCAACGTCACCACCTCGCACCATCCTACCCGACGGAAGGAAGCCGGCGGCAGGAGACGGGCAACACGCGGCCGATCAGTGATTGAACATGAATGCTTTGGAATTGATGATCGACCAGATCACGTCCTCGTAGGCGGCCGCCCGGTCCGATTTTTCCTTCAGGTAGGCGAGCAGTGATTGGCGCTCGTCCGGCCTCGGGTCACGCGATAGGGCAATCCGGAACAGCTCGTCAATTTTGGCTTCGTCCGTCCGTGACTCGTCGACCGCCAGCGCCGCGGCTCGGCCTTCGGGATCCGCCAATTTCTCCTGGATCTGTTCGCTGTTGAGCAGGTGCAGACTTTGCGCCAGGTTGGCCTCTTGTGACCGCTCACACTCGCAAGCGGTATCCGCTTGGGGCCGTCCGAACACTTCCAGAAAATACGAATCGAATCCGGTATCGGGGAGGGTCACCGCCCGCGTCCCCGCCGGCATCCCGGCAAACCGGCTCGGGCTGCCGGTGACGCGGTCGACCGCATCGAGCAATACTTCCGCCGTCAATCGCTTGGGGTAAAACCGGGAATGGCTCCGCTGATCGGCGAGATTCTGGTCCTGAGGTTCACTTGCCAGTGCGTAGGCGTTGGACCGGCAGATCAATCGGATGAGTTCCTTCAGATCATAGCCCGACTCGACAAACGAAACCGCCAGAGCATCGAGCAGTTCAGGGTTCGATGGCGGATTGGTGATTCGCAGGTCGTCTTCCGGCTCGACCAGTCCTCGGCCCATGAAGTGTTTCCAATATCGATTGACCAACGCCTTGGCGAAGAAGGGGTTGTCCGCCTCAACCATCCAATCGACCAAGTGGGCACGCGGATCGTCGGTTGGCGGGATCGACAACTCGTCTCCGTTCAGGCCGGAGGGTGGAAGCGACTGGCCTGTCTTCGGATGCGGCGCGGCCGCGGCGCCGACCGTCGATACGAACCGCGCGTCGCTGGGCTCGCTCGCGTCCTTACGCGAGACGCGTGAAAAGAACGCGGCCATCTGGGCGTAGTCGTCCTGGCCCCATTTCTCAAAGGGATGATGATGACAGCGGGCGCACTGGATCCGCTGGCCCAAAAACAATTGCGCGGCGTCCTCCAGCCGTTGATTGGCGTCGGGGACTTGGCGGAACCAGGCAACCGGCGGGTTGCTGGCGACGCTTCCCGATGCCGTCAGGATGTCTCGGACAAAAACATCGTACGGTTTGTTCTCGTCCAGACTGTCTCGGATCCAGCCGTGAAAGGCCACGGTCCCGAACGACAGGCCACCACCGGTTCGCTGATTGCGAAGGATCGCGTTCCACTTTGCCGCGAAGTGCTCGGCATAGTCTTGGCTTTCCAATAACCGGTCAATCAACCGATCCCGTTTGTCCTCCGCGGTGTCGGCTTCGAACGCGGCGATCTCATCCAGCGCTGGCAACCGTCCGGTGATATCGAGCGTGACTCGTCGCTGGAACGTCGCATCGTCACAGGGAGGCGAGGCGGGAATCTGCAGCGAACGAAGCTTGGCGAACACATGCTCGTCGACCAGGTTCCGCGTCGCCGGGAACGCGAGCGATTCACCGGGATCGCCCCGGGCGAGCGGGATGTCGGCGCGAAACACCGTCACATGACCTTGGTATCGAGCCATGACGGCGACGTCGCCGACGAGTTGACCGAGTTCGACGAACCCGGTTTCCGAAACGGCAGCCATCGCGGGGGCGTTGGATTCATAGAGCGCTGCACGCGTGACGTCTTCGACCGTGCCATCGGTGTACGTTGCCACGATGGAGAGTTGTTGTTGTGCCCCCGCCGTTAGCCGGCGATGGTCGGGAAAGACATCGATCGATGCCAGCTGGGGTTCTTCACCGGTACCGTAGGGCATTCCTTGGGCGATCCAGCGTCGCAGCAGCCGATACTCGTGACTCTCCTTCTCCAGCTGCTCGCCGCCGCCGTGGGGTGACGCGTTGGTCGCCTTCCGGAGCAGCAGGCTGTGGTCCGGAGCGGCGGGAAAGACCCGCCGGCCTCGCGATTCACGCACCAGGTGTTCATAGTCTTCCTGGGGTTCGAAACCCAGCAGTGACAGTTTGAAACCGTTTTGGCCGGCAATCTTGCCGTGGCACCCGCCGCCGTTGCAGCCGAGTTTGGTGAAGATCGGCACAATCTGAGTGGGGAAACTGATCGGCCGCTCGGCATCGGTGCCCGTGACACGCAGCTCGCAGTCCGCGGTCAGCTCACCGCTCGTGGCGGTCACCTTCACGGCACCGTCGGACAACGGAGTGACCAAGCCGTCCGCGTCAATCTGGACAATGCCACCGGGCTCGGCCGTGTAGGCCGCGTCGCGGGTTTGATCGTGCAACCGCCCATCGGCGTCACGGCCGGTGACGAGCAACTGCAGGCGGCTGTCACGGCCTTGCAAGATGTTTGCCGGCCCAGGTTGATCGTTGTCGATCGTCAACTCCGACAGACTCACCGGCGCCGCGAGATCGTTGTCGCTGGTAGCGCGCCCCTCCCCGCCGGCCGGCTCCACCGCGGAAGCCGCTTCATTTCCGTTGGCCACACCGATCGACAGCAGCAACACGGGAATCAGAATCGAGGTCACTGCGGGAACGAAACGTCGCGCACCAAATCGTTCGCGTGGTCGGCTGAACCCGGCGACCCTGCCGGTCACGCCGACAGGGAAAAGCGGGGGCAACCAAGTGGAGCGCCGACGCATTCGGGCGTCACTCGCGGCGCCGCATTGTAGATCGTTCGCCATCAGGTCAGCTCAGCAATCGGTTCGTGATCGACAAGGAATTGTGGGCGGCCGGTGGGATCGGCGATCGTGACATTCGACGTGTCGATGCCCAAGGTGTGGTAGAGCGTCGCTGCGATCTCCTGCATGTCCACCGGCCGTTCTTTCGGCTCTTCGCCCAGCCGGTTGGTCGCCCCGATGGCCTGGCCGGTGCGGAGCCCGCCTCCGGCCAGATAGGCGCAACTGACCTTCGTCCAGTGATCCCGTCCGGCGTTGGGATTGATCTTGGGCGTTCGCCCGAACTCACCCCACACAACGATCGCAACATCGTCGAGCATCCCTCGGCTGTCGAGGTCCTCGATCAAGGCGCTGAGGCACTGATCGAGTTTGCTGCCATGGTCCCGCACCATGTCGAAGTTTTTCCCGTGACTGTCCCAACGGCCGTAACTCAGACTGACCACCCGCGCGCCGGCTTCGATCAGTCGGCGGGCGATCAGCAGATGATCATTGCAGGTCGGTGCGCCGTCGTATTGGTACTGGTACGGTTTGCCGTCGCCGTATCGCTCGACGACTTTTGGGTCCTCCTTGGAGAGGTCCAAGGCATCGACGAGCTTGCTACTGGTCAACACGTCGAGTGCCCGTTGGCCGAATGCATCCATCCCATCCATGGCGCCGGAGATATCGATGTCGCGGCGGAGTGTGTCGATTTCGTTGAGCAAGCGGCGGCGGTCGCCGAGCCGGTCGAGTGTGATCCCGTTGAGGGTCATATTGCTCATCCCCGGTCCATCCGGTTTGAATGGCGCATGAGCGGAACCAAGAAAGCCGGGGGAACCGGAGTCGGACCACGGCACATGACTGGTCGGTTCGGCCAGTCCGACATAGGGCGGTACCGACGGATCGACAGGGCCGAACAACTTGGAAACGGCTGAGCCGATCGCGGGGCGGCCGCCGATGCTCTTCAACTCCTGTGTCTTCCACCCCGTCATGCATTGGAAACCGTCATGGCGTCCCTCGCAGCCGACAACGCTGCGGATCACCGCCGCCTTGTCCATCAGCCCGGCGAGCTTGGGGAATACTTCACAGATTTCGATACCCGGCACATTGGTCGGGATCGGGCGGAACTCACCCCGAATCTCACTCGGTGCCTCCGTCTTGATTTCCCACATATCCTGGTGCGGTGGGCCGCCGGCAAGAAAGATGTTGATGATCGACTTGTGGCCGCTAGACCCCTGCCCGCTAGCCGCCTCGGCACGCATCAGATCGGCCAGGGTCAAGCCTCCCGCCGCAAAGGACATCGCCCCAATCTGCAAAAAGGAACGCCGATGAACGCCGTCACAAAAACGACTTCCAGGACCGAAAACAGAGAGCATCGTTGGATCCTCCGACGCGAGGGGTAGGAGCGAAGTGCCGTCACTCATTGCCGGCATCTCAATGGCAGGGGAGGGGCTGGGCCCTTTCAGGCCGAGCGGAGGGGACTGGAATCGAAAAAATTTCAAGGGGTGTGTTCATCCAATGCACCGCCGACCGCTATGGTATCGGACTGATAATCGCGAAAGCAAGCATTCTTCGGGGTTTTCGACCTTTCGTGAACTCTTTTGTGTTTCGCAAGCGCCCGAATCCTCTGACCGTGTCCCCGTAGATGCCCACCCCCTGATGTCACATTCAAATCTGTCCCACGACCCCCCACCACACACGACCGACGAGCTGGACGAGCGGATCACCCGGCCCTCCGACGCTGTCGTGCAGGCGATCGCCGAGTGCGACGGTGACTTTGCCGTGCTCGGGGCAGCGGGCAAAATGGGCTATCACGTCAGTCGCATGCTGACCCGCGCGCTCGATCGCCTCGGTCGGTCCGATCGTGTCCTGACGGTCTCCCGGTTTTCGGACCCGCCGGCCCGACAACGATTTGAAGCGGCCGGATTCACCACGATTGCAGCCGACCTCAGTGACCCCGACCAAGTCGTTCAAGTCCCCCTGGCACGAAACGTCATCTATTTGGCCGGGGTCAAGTTCGGCACCTCCACCGCTCCCGATCTGTTGGACCGGATGAACGTCCAAATGCCACGGTTGATCGCGGAACGATTTCGTGACGCGCGAACCGTGGCACTCTCGACCGGCTGTGTCTATTCCTTCGTGACGCCAGAATCGGGTGGATCGACCGAACAAGATCCGACGGACCCTCCGGGAGACTATGCGCGATCATGCCTGGGCCGGGAACACGCGTTCGTCGAGGGGTCGAAGCGGCATGGAACACCGTGTGCCCTGGTGCGGTTGAACTATTCGATCGATCTCCGTTACGGCGTCCTCGTTGACTTGGCTCAAAAGGTCATGGCCGGGGAGCCGATCGATGTCACCACGGGATACGTCAACGTGATTTGGCAGGGTGACGCCGTCGCCCAAATCCTCCAGTGTTTCTCCGTGCTCGGTTCACCACCACGGATCATCAACGTCACCGGCACCGAGGTCTTGCCAGTCCGCGACTTGGCCAAGCGGTTTGCCGAACGTTTGGGAGTTGCCGTCTCCTTTCATGGTCAGGAAGCACCGACCGCTTGGCTGAGCAACAGTGGTCGCGCCGAGCAATGGTTCGGACCACCCCAAGTTGGCGTCGACCAGATGATCGACTGGATCGCCCAGTGGTTGACAGATGGTGGAGCAACCTACAGCAAACCAACCCACTTCGAGAACCGTTCGGGACAGTACTGAGAGCCATGACGAGTCACCAGTGGCGTTCGCACCTCGCCGCAGGCCAAGCGATCCCCGCCTGCCCCCTGACACTTCATTCCGACGGCCGTTGGTCGGAGCGGCATCAGCGGGCGGTCCTGCGGTACTACTTGGACGCCGGCGCCGGTGGTATCGCGGTCGGTGTGCATTCAACCCAGTTCGCAATCCGTGACCCCAAGCATGGACTATTCGAACCGCTGTTGCGATTCGCCGCAGAGGTGATCGATCGCGAACGTGCCCCGGGAACAACACCCTTGATCAAGATCGCCGGGCTTTGTGGCGAGACCCCGCAAGCGGTTGCGGAGGCTCGACTCGCAACCTCCCTCGGCTACCACGCAGGCTTGCTCAGCCTGACCGCCGTGGCGAAGGCGCCCGATGCCATCGTCCTGGAACATTGTCGTCGTATCGCCGAGGTGATGCCGATCGTCGGCTTTTACCTCCAGCCGGCGGTCGGTGGTCGCGTTCTGCCCTATGAATTCTGGCGCGCCTTCGCCGAGATCGAAAACGTCGTGGCGATCAAGATCGCCCCCTTCCACCGCTACCGCACGCTCGATGTGGTCCGCGCGGTGGTCGACGCGGGCCGCGACGATATCGCGCTGTACACCGGCAACGACGACAACATCGTGGTCGATTTGCTGACCCAGTTTCCGTTCGGCGATCCGCCGCGAAGAATCGTCGGCGGCTTGCTCGGCCAGTGGAGCGTTTGGACGCGGCGAGCGGTCGAGATGTTGAAGGAGATCAAGGCCGCCCGTGACCAGCCCACGATCCCGGCAGGTTGGCTGTCGACCGCCGCAGCCTTGACCGACGCCAACGCAGCGGTTTTCGACGCTGCCGGTGAGTTCACCGGATGTATCCCCGGGATCATGGAAGTCCTCCGCCGCCAAGGACTCGCGCCGTCAAATCGCTGCCTGGATCCCAACGAAGTCCTCTCCCCGGGGCAGGGCGAACAGATCGATCGCGTCGCCCAAGCCTATCCAGAACTCGTCGACGACACCTTCGTCCGTCAACACCTCGACCGCTGGCTGAACTGAAACAGGAGGCAACTGAAAAAGGGGTCAGGACTCTTTTTCGGGACTCGTCCTAACCATCGGGGCGGAAGTCCTGGTTCGCAGTGCGTCCGCCCTGGTCGTGGCAGCTCGTCACCACCAACTTCGATCGGCAAAATGCTCCGCAACACCGCTCTCGCGGGGGCCGCGATTGGCACCCCCATTTACCGCAATCAGCGAGCAAGCGTTACCGACCATTACCAATCATCAGAAAATACACATGTTGCGCATCCTTGAAGTTAGTGAAAGTGGTTCGCCGCAAACGCTTGCCAACGACGCATCGCTCGCGCCGCCAGGTGAAGGGGTTCTCCGATGGATTGACATGGAGCGGCCTGGCGAGGTTGAACTGAAGCTGCTTTCCCAACGGTTCGGATTTCACCCCCTGGCGATTGAAGACTGCGCTCAGTTCGACGAACGTCCCAAGTTCGAAGACTATGACGATCACATCTTTGTCGTGACGCACGGATTCGAGTTGCGGCCCGAGGGCACGACGGAACCTCACCTGCTGGAGTTGCACACTTTCTTGGGAAGAAACTACCTCGTCACCGTGCATGATGGCCCGCTGCAGCCGCTAAACAAGGTCTGGGAACGGCTGGAGACGGACGGAACGGCGGCACGCCGCGGCGTGGATTTCATCCGGTATCTGATTGCCGACGCCATGGTTGACGCGTTTTTCCCGGTCGTCGATCACCTCGCGAGCCAGATCGAAGAGTTTGAGGATGCCCTTCTTGGCCGTTATCCAAGCCACAACACATTCGAGGATATTCTGCAGCTCAAGCGGCTGCTGGTTTCCCTGCGAAGGGTGCTTCCGCCCCAGCGGAACGTGCTCGCCCAATTGGCGAAACGCGAAGGAGGGCACATCAGCGACAAAACGGCTCCGTACTTCCGCGACGTCTATGACCACTTGCTTCGGATCAACGAATCCGTCGAGGCGAATCGCGACCTGTTGGGCCATGTCCTCGACGCGTACCAACGGACGATCTCGCAGCGAACAAACGAGATCATGAAACGCCTGACAATCCTTAGCGCTATTTTTCTGCCGCTGACTTTTATCACCGGCTTCTTTGGCCAAAATTTTGAGGGGTTGCCCTTTGGTTCAACCGAACTGATGCTGCTGATGCTCATTAGCTGTGCCGTCGTTCCCGCCGGGATGCTCTGGTTTTTTCTGCGAAGCAGGTGGTTCTAGCAATGAGCCGGCCGGTCGTGCTGATCGCCAACATCACCAGAGCCCTATCCTCTGACCAAGCTCATGGCTTCCCCGGCTCGTTTCGAGAGGGAAGACCGGGAGGCGGCAGAGCGGATTTGCTGCCGTGGTGAATCGAGATGCTGCTTGATCGCGGCGACGGATCGTTCGGTCGCGCCTCGGTGGTCGCGAATGAGCTTGCGGGCCGCTCGGCCAAGGCTATCGGCCGCGGGCCGGTCATCGAGACACCGCGCCACGAAGGCTTGCAGGGCGGCTTCATCGACCACGCGGGCGGCGCCGCCGACGTCCAACAAGCGGCTAGCGATCTCTTGAAAATTCCGGGTATCGGGGCCAAAGGAAACCGCGCAACCGTAGCCGGCCGGTTCAAGCATGTTCTGGCCGCCGCGATCGCCAAAGCTGCCTCCCACCGTCGCGATCTGGCAAACGCCCCACCAATGCCGAAGCTCCCCGACGGTGTCGACCAGGATCACTTCATCCGCTTCCCAGAGATCGGCGTATTGCGAGTCGCCGCGGGAACGCCGGATGGTGCGGAAGCCGGCTTCCGATATCAGTTTCGCCACCGCGTCGAACCGCTCCGGATGGCGGGGAACGAGCATCAGCCTCAACTCGGGATGCGACCCGCGCAACTCCGAGTAGACCCGCAAGCCGATCGCTTCCTCCCCCGGCTGCGTGCTTCCGAAGCACCAGACCCGATGCCAGGGATCGACGCCGGCCCAGTTGTACCGCGAGGCCACCTCTGCGGTGTCTCTCGAGCTCGGCGCGTTGTCGAACTTCAACGATCCGGTCACCGTCACCCGATCGGGGGCGGCGCCACACTCGATGAACCGTTCGGCCACGGTGGCATCCTGGCACCCGACCCAAGTCAAACGACGAAAAATGCTGCCGGTGACCGCGGCGAATCGCCGGTAGCCACGGGCGCTCCGCTCGCTCAGCCGGGCGTTGATCACCAGCACCGGACAACCGCGGGTAGCGGCCAGCCGGATCAGGTTGGGCCACAGTTCCAACTCGGCCAGGACCAGCGCATCGGGACGGAGTCGATCGAGCGTTCGCCGCACGGCCCAACTGAAATCGAGCGGGCAAAAGAAGACCTGCTCGGGGCCAAAGTGCCGGACGGCCACGTCGTAACCGGTATCGGTCGAAGCGCTGATCGCGACCCGCGCCGCCGGCACCTCGGCGGTCAACTGTCGGACCACCCCAGGCAGCAAGTTCACCTCGCCGACGCTGACCGCATGGATCCAAACCAAGGGGCGGTCGTCGCCGGACCGTAGTTGTGCGGCCCGGGCCGGTGACAGGCCCCAGAGTTTCTCACCGATCCCCCGTCGGTAGCGACCGAAACGGACGGCGCGGTAGAGGACCAGCGGCGAGAGCACCGCGAGGGCCAACAGATAGACCAGATTGGCGAACATCGGAATCCCTTCCGAAACGTATTGGCGGAGTATCAGACAGAGCGTTCCGGCTGACCCTACACCATCTTCCTCATGCAACACGCCTTGTACTTCTTGCCGCTGCCGCATGGGCACGGATCGTTGCGTCCGATGCGGGGACCGGTGTTGCGGATCGGATCTGGTTTGGCATCGGCGGTTTGGCTGTTGGATTGGGCGGCAGCCCGTTGCGAGGGAGTGTCGGCTTCGCCCTCCAATGCTGCCGCGGGGTGGGCTTCGTCATGCCGAGCGGTGGCATCGACCCAGGTGCTGCGGATGAAGGCCTCGTTGAAGGACTCCATGCGGAAGATCAGGTCGGTGACCCGTTCCCCGATCGACCCCCACATGCCTTCAAATTCTTTCATCCCCTGGCGTTTGTATTCCACCTTGGGGTCTTTTTGGGCGTATCCCTGAAGTCCCACGGCGGTGCGGAGGTGGTCCATCGTCAGCAGGTGATTTTTCCAGGCCTCATCGACGATGCTGAGCAGGATCTGGCGCTCCATCCGCCGCATTTCTGGGTGGAATCGATCATCGACGGCGCCGTCGAGGGCCAATTCCATTTCGGCTCGATTCATCCGCGAGAGGTCTTCGTGCGGAGGATGGTAATCGAGTTCGTTCTCGAGCCATTGGGTCAGGTGATCGAGTGCGCCGTTGCTGCCGCTGGCCAACGCTGCAGTCGTGTCGGGCGCGGCGGAGCCGAACAGTTCTTCGAGCTTCGATCGGGCTACCGACTGTTTTTGTTCTGCCGCACCGAGCGTTTGGCGGCTGTACTGGACGAGTTGGTTCTTGAGTTCTTCGCGATTGAGTTTGATCTCATCGGGGGTGAGTTCGACGTCGAACCGACCTTTGACCCAGCGGATCAGTCCATCGCGATCGAGGGTGACCTGGGATCCTTGCTTGGTGGTGAACCGCGAGATTCCGGTCAGCACCGGGTACTCGGCTTCCTTTTCGGCGTAGGCAGCTTCGGCGCGGGCCATCAACGTATCGGCGACCTGCCGCGGGTCCTCGACGTCGCGGAACTCATCCGGCGTCGTTTCGATTCCGAACTTGTGCCGCATCCATCCGCACAGGGTTCGCAGCCCGAAATCGGGATCGAGCAGCGGAGCTCCCTCGTTGAGGTCGGTCGACTGGATCTTGGCGTGGGCTTTTTCGATAAACTCGCCGGCCATTTCATCGCGGTCCATCCGCTGCAGCTGGTGGTCCTGGTAGTTGGTACCCAGGCGGGTGTTGGCCCAGGTCGCCAGGGCCTTCCAGTTCCACTCGTCCTCCATCTCTTCGGGGAGGTTTTCTTCGATCGCATCGGCGATGATCACCTCGACCGCCCGCTCGGCCTGGTCCTTGGCGTAGGACTCGGCCATTTCGAAGTCCATGTTTTGGAAGTCGCGTGACTCGAGCGGGCATCCGAGTTCGCCCCCAGCGTAGGCGGCAAAGGAATCGACGCCGTAATTCGGATCGAGGAAGGTGTCGACGAACTTGTCGATTTGGCCGCGGATCAGGTCCAGCACCATGGAGCGGGAGCTGTGGCCGTCGAGCAGGTTTTGGCGGTAGCGGTAGACCCGCTTTCGCTGCTCGTCCATGACTTCGTCGTAATCGAGCAGGCTTTTGCGGGTTTCGAAGTTGCGTTCTTCGACCTTCTTTTGGGCGGCAGCGATCCGGCGGGTGACGACCTTCGACTCGATCGCTTCCCCTTCCTTCATTCCCATCCGTTCCATCACACTCTTGACGAAGTCGCCGGCGAAGATCCGCATCAGGTCGTCTTCGAGCGACAGAAAGAATCGGCTGCCGCCGGGATCACCCTGGCGTCCACAGCGGCCGCGAAGTTGCAGGTCGATCCGCCGCGATTCGTGCCGTTCGGTGCCGATCACATACAGCCCGCCGAGCTGCCGCACGAGCTCCCCTTCCTCGCTCATCTGTTCCCGCCGGTCGATCTCTTCGACCAACGCGTTCCATTCGTCATCGGGGACTTCGAGCCGGGTGGGGTATTTGTGTTGCAGTTGGGACCAGGCCATCGTTTCGGGGTTACCGCCGAGGATGATGTCGGTCCCGCGTCCAGCCATGTTGGTGGCGATCGTGACGGCGTGGGCGCGGCCGGCCTGAGCGACGATGTCCGCTTCCCGCCCGTGCTGCTTCGCGTTCAGCACGTCATGCTTGACCCCGCGTCGATCGAGCAGGGCGGAGAGGCGTTCACTCTTTTCGATACTGACCGTTCCGATCAGGATTGGTCGGCCGGCGCGATGGATTTCGGCGATCTTGGATCGCGGCACCCGTTCGGCGTGCTTCTGGTCTTTGAGGACGATCTTCACCTCGTCGCTCGATTCCGATTCGATCTTGCCCCACAGTTCCGTGTCGTCGCGCAACTCCAGAACGTCCCATTTGTGAGTCCGCTCGATCTCCTCGGCGATCGCCTTGAACTTGTCCTGTTCGGTCAGGTAGATCAAGTCCGAGTGTTCGAGCCGCCGCAGCGGCCGGTTGGGCGGGATCGCGACGACGTCCAGTTTGTAGATTTTCCAGAACTCATTCGCCTCGGTCATCGCGGTCCCGGTCATGCCGGCGAGCTTCTTGTACATCTTGAAGATGTTTTGCAGCGACGCGGTGGCGAAGGTCTGGGTTTCCTGTTTGATCGGCACCCCTTCCTTGGCCTCGACCGCCTGATGCAACCCGTCGCTCCATTGGCGGCCCTCCATCAGCCGTCCGGTGAACTCGTCGACGATGATGACCTGACGATCCTTGATGACGTAGTTGACGTCTTTTTTGTAGAGGTGGTGAGCCTTCAGGGCGTTGTCGATCAGGTGGGGCCATTCCATGTTCCCCGCCGTGTAGAAGCTCTCCACCCCGGCAAGCGCTTCCGCTTCGCGAACTCCTTCATCGGTCAACGTCGCGGTGTGCTGTTTCTCATTGACCGTGAAGTGGATCTCTTTCTGAAGCTGGCGGGCGACCCGGTCGGCTTCGGAGTATCGGCCCAGATCCAGGTCGGCGGGCCCGCTGATGATCAGCGGCGTGCGGGCTTCGTCGATCAGGATGTTGTCGACCTCGTCGACGATCGCGTAATTCAGCGGCCCCTGGCTCTGCTGGAGCTCTTTCGGGAAACGATCGTC
>CAYWXT010000160.1:0-12914 GCA_964462125.1 uncultured Pirellulaceae bacterium
GTTCCGGGAGGCCAAGGGGCCAGGCCGATCGTCTGCACCGCGTCGGTGGCGTTCAGCCAAGTTCATCCGGTGGCTCCTGTCGCGGCGCGTTTTTCGATCGGGCGTCAGCATCGGTCATTCGTTGCAGATAAAGCTTGGCCGCGCATGCGGTCAAGCCATCCTTGCTCGCCGACTCGTCGAATCACCGGAGCCGGCGATTTTGGAGCCGAGCAAGTTTTCTCTTGTCGCCCAAGGGGAGATTCACGTACAGGCACTCTCGGCGGAACGATTCCGTGACCTTTGCCAGTTTGGTTTGTCACACAGGAACAGATGAATGCGATCGCTAGCCGTTGGTTTGGTGTTATTCAGTTGGGTCACTTTTTCAGCCGCGGTTGCGGACGAACCGCCGGGCGGCGGTGCGGGCGGGGTGTCCCCGTCGGTCCGCGGACTGTCTCCCGCTTCCCGGCGTTCCGGAGGACGCGGCTTGGAGTCCGCAGCGCGGGGGCGGATCCCCGGTCGCGGGCCAGATGCGACGGCGCGCACGGTGGGACCCAACTTTCGCCCCCAGCAGACGGGAACTGATCTGACGCGTCCGGGAGTGCCGATCGGTGGGCGGGCCGCCATGGGCAGGGACCGAGCCCGAATCGCTCGTGCCCTCGCCGATGGCGCGGCGGCAAAAGGGAAAGAAGCAGACCAGCGAGAAGGAGATGTGGTTACCGGATCTCGTCGGCCGACGAACCACCCTCAGCATCATCGCTTGATGCTCCAGGCCGACTTGGTTCTCGCTCGCCGGTTGGCCGACATCGATCGCCTCCGCGACGTAGCTCTGGCCAACGGCAAAGAAAACCTGCTGCTTCGCGCCGATCAATTGGAACAACAAGCCCGTCTCCAGCACGACCAACGCATCGCCCGGCTCGAAGCCTTTCCGACTGTGGAGCGGGAGAGTGGCGAAGGGGTGAATTCTGGCTTGGCGTCTCCACGTGTTGCCGCTCCTAGCATGAAGCTTCCCGCGGCTGACCGCCCCGCGGCACCGATCGAGCCGACGTTGGAGCTGGAACCCGGCGCCGAACCGCTCGAGAACCCAGCGGCCGATAACTCTGCAACCGATAACCCAATGCTCGAAAACCCAGCAGTTGAAGACGCTGCAACCACGTCTCCGGAGCCGCCATAGGCTCCGTTACAAAACGCCGGAGTCGGTCGCGAACCGACTCCGTTGGTCCCCCTCCCTCGACTCTGGCCTCAGCCATGAGCAACGCTCTGTAGGCGCTCGCGCCAAGGAGCGTCAGCGACGCGGTCGTAGCCTCCGGGGTGCTGGGCGCGAACAGACCCTGGTATTCGCCGTAGGGCGATGGTGCTCCGCACCTCCAACCGACCGTCGGGACGCAGCACCGGGCCAGCGACGACGGTAGCCGCGGCGAGATGCCCCAGCCCGATCGCCTCGATTAGCCAAGTCGGAAAAGCTCATCACCTTCGTTGGCACCGAAGTCCGATGGCCGCTCAGAGTGATCGTACTTCCAGCAGCGATAACGACGATGCGTGCACTTCCATTCCTCGCGGTCAATGCTGAACGACCTTCTTCTTTTGGCTCCTGTCCCGAAAAGTAGCGAAATTGCGCCGATTCTGCGATCAGCCACTCAATTCGGGGAAGAACCATTGGCTGCAACCGCCACCGGCACGGCGGATAGAAGACGGCATGATATGTGCCCGGCTTCCCGGGTGCAGGTAACTCGTTTGTGCCACCAAGCGTTGCGCCGGTTCCCAGAAGCTGGTGCTTCACGCCCACAGACGGAATGCTGAACGGACTCGCCCACCGTAGCGCATCGCCCCAATACTGCAAGTTTTATGAATTCTTCTGACCAGCCGTCCCGGCCGTTTATTTTTCGAATCCTGGCGATGCTGGGACTCGTTATTCTCGCGGTGCTGATGGGCACCATCGTCTGGCGTGCCTTTGACGTTTTGTTGGTGATATTCGCCGGAATTCTGCTCGGGGTCTTTTTGTACAGCTTGAGCCACAAGGTCAGCGATTACCTGCCGATCGGCTACGCGTGGTGCCTGGCGCTCGTCATGGTCCTGAGCTTCGGTGGCATGGCCGTGCTCTTGTATTTTCTGGTGCCACACGTCGCAGATCGCATCAGCCAACTGACTCAGCAGCTGGGTGATGCAGTTGGGCAAATTCGGCAACAGCTCCAACAATCATCGTGGGGACAACAACTGCTCGGCCAGACACCCTCCTTGGATGGGATGCTTTCGGGACAGCCTGGGGAGGGCGAGCGATCGGCACAGGAAGGACAGGCTGGCATCCTGTCGACGATCGGCACAGTCTTTCAGACGACGTTCGGGGCAATTGTGAACGTGGTGGTAATCTTTTTTCTGGGCATCTACACCGCTGCCACACCAGCAGTCTACCGCCGCGGGCTGGTCAAACTTGTCCCACCAGTCCACCGCGACCGTGCCAGGGAGGTGCTCAGCGATCTGCGTTTGACGCTCTGGCGGTGGAGCCTGGGTCGTTTGTTTTCGATGAGCGTCATCGGTGTGGCGACGGCAATCGGACTCTGGCTGATGGGAGTGCCGCTGCCCATCACGATGGGCATGATTGCCGCACTGCTGACGTTTGTGCCCAATATTGGCCCGGTCTTGTCGGTGGTTCCGCCATTGTTGCTGGCCCTGCCGCAGGGAATGATGCTGGGCGTCTATGTCGTGGCTTTTTACCTGGCATTACAGCTCGCTGAGAGCTACCTATTGACGCCTCTCGTGCAGCGGCACGAGCTTTCGCTGGCACCGGCGCTGACCATTTCGGTCCAGCTTCTTATGAGCATACTCGCCGGTGCCTTAGGATTGGCGCTCGCTACTCCATTGGCGGCTGTGGTCATGGTGCTGGTCAACGACCTCTACATCCATGATGTGCTACAGGACCTTGAGTCCTAGAGAGTGCGACAGGCTGAACAGCAGACGCTTTTTCTATGGCCCCCGCCATGGGAGCCGTGCGCAACAACGCGGGTATCATTTCTGTGTCGTATTGCGACATTTCGTGACGGAATCTGTCGCGTCGTTTCGCCTTAGCCCGTGAAGACGAGTGACTTTCTCTGCCGCTCGTGGTCGCGGAGCGTCCCTCGGGGTCGCACCCGAGAGCACCGTTTTGGCGAAACGGAGGTACATCCGTTCGACCTGATGCAAGCTCACCGCAACCGGCTCAGCGGCACCTTGAGCGAATGGACCGTTTCGCCGTCGATCGTGATCACGTCGTAGGTGACCGTCGGGTCGTTGGCTTCGGTATCGAAGGTGATCCGTCCGAACGATTGTTTCTTGTTGTAAGAGAAAACGGCCTCCTCCATTTCTGAATGGACATGCTCGTTGGTCAATCGGGATGAATTGAACTCATACAGATCGTAGCCGCCATCACGCTCGATCTGCCAAGCGTCGGAACGATGGCGGTCGGCGGAAGCGAGCACCACACCCTCAATGTGGTTCGCTTCAATGAACGAAAAGATTTCCTCCCGTTCCTCGGCATAGCCCCGCCAGGTATCCAGTCCCGCCTGGCCCGGTTTGGCGCGGAGGTCCCAAGGAACCGGCGAGACGAGCACCTTGAAGGTTCCTGCGGAACCGGCAAGCGTCTCCTTCAACCATTCCTTTTGCGTTAATCCAAGCATGGTCGGGTTTTCAGCCCCATCGCCCCCGCGGCGGCCAGAGTCGGTGCGGTAATATCGGCCGTCGAGCATGATGAAGTGGACGTCACCGATGACGAAATCGTACCACACGCCCGGCTGCTCCTCGCCGCCACCGTAAGACGGATTCACCCAGTTGTGCCGGAACACATTCCACACGGGCCGCTTCCACGCGGGCACGTCGATGTGCGGTCCACCCCAACTGTCGTCCGTGCTGAAATCATGATCGTCCCAGATGGCGAACACCGGCGTGCGGCCGACCAGGCTTCGGAACTCAGGCCGCGACTGTCGTCGGTAGTAACAGTAGCGTTGCATCGGCGGCGTCTCCGGATTATCGCTGTAGACGTTGTCGCCCAGCAGCAGCAAGGCGTCCGGCTCAAGTGACGCGATCGTCGTCCAGATCCGCTCGTTCTTCAGAACGTATCCCGCGCCACCACCAAACGCGATGTTGAAGCGGCTCGGCGACCCGGCGGCCGGGAAGGTGCGAAACGACTGCAGCTCCTGGGGTTGGTCGTCGACCAGCACGCGGTACTGATACTCGGTGCGCGGCTGGAGTCCTTCCAGGTCGACCACGGCGGTGAAGTCGCTCTCGGGGCCCGTCTCGACCGTTTCGCTGTGAATGTCGAGGGAGTCGGAGGATTCCCCCGTGACCACGCGCACCACGCTCCGACGCCCCGTCCGCACCCACACACGGGCGCTGCGGTCGGTGAGCGATCCGACCATCGGGCCGTGAAGCAGGCCATCGGCGAATCGGTCTTCCAGGTCTTTCCAAGCGGCGGTCTCTCGCAGGGGTTCCAGGAGTTCCCGCGGGCCGGCCAGGAAACGTTGGGGCGGCAGGCCAAGTTCGATCGCCTCGCCGATTGCCGCCTCGGCCTCGTCCGGTTGATCGAGATGCGTGTGAGCGAGCGCGAGCAGAAAATGGAGCTCGCCGTCGTCGTCTCGCTTCTCCGCCATCCGCTGCAGATAGGAGACCGCTTCGTCATGCTTTCCTTGCAGGATCAGCGTCAAGGCCCACTGGCCGATCCGCTTGGATTGACCGTCAGCCGGGGCCGGGCCATTCGGCACCGGACGCGGCCGCGAAGCGCCGCCGAGTGGATCTCGATCGGGTGGCTGCGCGAAAGAGAAAGTCCCAGCGGTCGCGGTCGCGACCAGCATCCAAACCGCCCCCCGCCAGTGATGCGCCCGTCTTGTCGTTGATGATGACATACTAAAGACCCTCTTACCTGCAAGCCAAACTCGAAGCTTCCTCGACGCCACTATCGTACCAGAGCGGGAATTAAAGTGTCCGGTACCTTTTGTGCAAAGCACCCGGAGGGCGAGTCCCTCGCAAAAGGTACCGGACACTTTGATTCCCGCACGGTTTTCAATCACGGCGTGGATTACAATCGGCGTTTGTTTTCTCCACCTGCCCCGAGAACCTATCAACGACGAGAGTCTATTCACGATGCGCCCCACCAGATCCCTCCTCATCTGCTTGCTGCTGGTCGTTCCCTTCCTGTTCACCTCA
Source organism: uncultured Pirellulaceae bacterium (assembly GCA_964462125.1). Lineage (GTDB taxonomy): Bacteria > Planctomycetota > Planctomycetia > Pirellulales > Pirellulaceae > JAWLFY01. The sequence goes on from CAYWXT010000160.1 coordinate 5,149, forward strand.
GCGTCGCTCGCCCAGACACCGTCGACGCTGGGACGAATTGAACGACTCGACGCCGGGCTCGATCGCTATGTCGATCGCGACACGCCGATCGAGGTTTTGGCAGGCGGTTTCACCTGGACCGAGGGCCCCGTCTGGGTCACCGGTGAGGAGGAGAGCCATTTGCTGTTCTCCGATATTCCGCGGAACAGCATCTTTCGTTGGTCTCCGTCGCGAGGGATCGAACTGTACATGCAACCCAGCGGCTACACCGGCGTGAGCTACTACGGGCTCGAACCAGGCACCAATGGGCTGGCGATTGACCCCGAGGGTCGGCTGACCATGTGCGAGCATGGCGACCGCCGGGTCTCGGTGCTGACCACCGATGGGGGCAAGCGGACGCTGGCCGACAGTTACGAAGGCCAGCGGCTGAACAGCCCGAACGATTTGGTGTTTGACTCCGACGGTGTGATGTTTTTCACCGATCCGCCCTACGGACTCCCCGAACGTGCGGAGGATCGGCGGCGAGAGATGGACTTCTGCGGCGTCTACCGGCTCGATTCCGACGGCGCGCTAACGCTGCTGACGAAAGAACTCGATCGGCCCAATGGAATCGGGTTGTCGCCGGATGAGAAGACGCTGTATGTCGCACAAAGCGATCCCGACCGCCCGATCTGGATGGCTTACCCACTCCGCGATGATAAGACGCTGGGCGAAGGCAAGCTCCTGTTCAGCGCCGCCCCTTACATGGACGAGTTTCCCGGGCTGCCCGACGGATTGGCCGTCGCCCCGGACGGCACAATTTTCGGCAGTGGCCCAGGAGGGATCTACGTGATTTCGCCCAAGGGCAAACTGCTCGGCCGGCTGATCACCGGCGGCCGCACGAGCAACTGCGCCCTGGCCGACGATGGTCACCTCTACATCACAGCCGACAAAAACCTGTGCCGCGTGCGAATCAAATCGCTCTAACGGTTCCGGCGCTGCGAACGGAAAACCTGAGTCGTGACGAACTGCTGCACCGGCGGCAGGCTGACGCCTCTGCGGGAGGCCTCGAAGCGCATCGCCCGGGCGAAATAGTTGAACGGCAACAGGCGATTTCGCTTCAACGCGTAGCGCTCGATGGCCAGCACGAGCCCACGCTCCAGTTTGTCCTCGCGGACGCGGGCGGCGACGAAGCGGATGAACGCCTGTTGTTCCTCAGCCGTGGCCCTCAACCGATTGATCAGTTGGTCCTCCAGGCTGGCCGTGGCTTGCCCGCGCGCCGAAGCAGGACTGGGGAACGAGATTTGGGCCTCGGCGGGCGGAGCGAACAGCAGAGCAAAGAGCACCGCGGTCGGGACGGCGAAACGGAAAGCTTGCGGCATCGGTCGGGCCCTCGCGAGCGGGTCGTCGGTCCAGGACGTTCCATACGTCGGTCGTCGCCGGGGCTACCACGTCGCGGCGTTTCGGGGCAAGGCGAAATTCATCTCGGCAGGCGACGGGGAGCGGCTTGAGAGGCCACGCAACACCAGCCTGGGCAAGATGGGGAACCTGTGTCGCTGCCATTCGGTTCGGTCTGTCGTGGTTGGACTGATTGTGTGCACCCGCGGTACTGGGGAGCCGAAAAAACGAAGGACTCGGTCGAGCGGCGGCCCGCCGTCAGGCTGACCACGGATGGACCACGTACCCAGTCGCTGCGAAAGTGGCGTGATAGCGGAAGGATTCGGCGATGAATCGTTGGCTGATAATCGGATCGATGGTCGGTTTGCTGACCATGACCACGGGGTGTTTACACCACAACACGCGTGGCGGTTGCCAATCGTGCAACAGCTGCAATGAAGCCAACAGCGGCTCGGGGCTGTTGGGCAAGATGGGAGCGAGGGCGAGGGGTGGGGGGCACGCCGGGCACGCCGGCCACCGGCCCGGCTGCGTTGCCGGGCCGCTCGGCTGGCAACAGGGGGGACATGACTACAGTTCGCATCTGCAGCCGGGCGTGCTGGGACATCGCGCGGCGTCGCAGGTCCAAAATCAACCCTTCACCGCTGGCCCCCCCTCGGGCCAAGTCGCGTATCCTTACTATACGCACCGCGGCCCCCGCGACTTCCTGATGGACGACCCGCCGCCGATCGGCCGCTGAGGGAGCGGATGAACCTGCGGCGTCGCTGGAGCGTCCGAGGAGTATAGGGGGAGACTTGGTCTTCCTCGGGTGGCCGCGGCGTTGGCCGCCCAGCCGTTCTCGAACCCCGTTGAGCACTCCCGTGGCTTCAGATCTATATCTCAAAGAGCAGCTTCCGAACCTGACCGAAGCGATCGTCGAGACCTATACCCCGGACGACGCGATCAACCACCTGGGGCATTGTCCGTTGCCCAGTTACACGGCGGTGGTCGACATCCTGCTCGACATCAAGGATGTGCTCTACCCGGGATACCGGCGCAAAGTCGGGTTGCATTCTGGCAACATCCGCTATCACGTCGGCGGGCTGGTCGATTCGCTGCACGACCAGCTGACGACGCAGATCGCCCGGGCGCTCCGACATGAGGACCGGGTTTCCCGCCGGCACCGTGACTGTGAGAGCGACATCGACTTCGAAGCCAAGGGTCAGACGATGGCAATCGAGTTGCTCAAGCGGTTGCCGAAGCTGCGTCGGGTCCTGGCCACCGATGTCCAGGCAGCGTTCGACGGTGACCCCGCCTGCCAGACCACCGACGAAGTCGTTTTCTGCTATCCCGGCTTCGAAGCGATCACGGTCTACCGCATCGCTCACGAACTCACCGACTTGGACGTCCCATTCATCCCGCGGATGATGACCGAGTGGGCGCACAAGGAGACCGGGATCGACATTCACCCCGGGGCGCAGATCGGCGACTACTTCTTCATCGACCATGGAACCGGCGTGGTGATCGGGGAAACGTGCGAGATCGGTGAGCATGTCAAGCTCTACCAGGGCGTGACCCTGGGCGCACTGAGTTTTCCCACCGACGCCGACGGCCTGTTGATTCGGGGAAAGAAGCGCCACCCGACGATCGAGGACCACGTCGTCGTTTATGCCAACGCGACGATCCTGGGTGGAAAAACGGTGATCGGCAAAGGTTCCGTGATCGGCTCGAGTGTCTGGCTCACCAAGAGCATTGCGCCTCAGACGACGGTGACGCTGGAAAAACCCCAGCTGCGGGTTCGCGGCGCCGGTCGGGGGAGCGACGCCCTGGCGTATCAGAGCGACTACCAGATCTAGCGGTTTGGGACACCTTGATGTTCGGGCTCAAAAGGTACCGGACACTTTTTTCCCGCTCATTGCTACGCTTGCCCCCGGGATGTTCAGGCAGCGCTGGGGTTTCTAGAGTGAAGCTTGCCGGGCGATTAGACTTTGTTCCGGCGTCCGCTTGCCAACCCTCCCTCCCCCGGGCCATCCCGGTCAGCCAAGCATCCGGCGAATCTGGCCCCCTCTCGAGCGTTTCGCAATGCAGCCATTCGATTTTCAGTTCCGTACCCGATTCGTCTTTGAGCAGGGGGGCCTGTTGCGGCTGGGAGAGATCGCGTCGGGCTGGCGACCCCACCGCGTGCTGGTGGTCAGCGACCCTGGTCTGATCGAGGCGGGTCACTTCGACGTGGCGGTGCAGTCGCTTCGTTCGGCCGGGATCGAGATCGACTCTTTCCATGACTTTGCTGAAAACCCCAGCTCGGCGATGGTCGACGCCGGGGTTCGCAAGGCTGCGGCGTTTCGCCCCGACCTGCTTGTCGGGCTCGGGGGGGGCAGCAGTATGGATTGCTGCAAGGGGATCAACTTCGTTTATTCTTGCGGGGGAACGATTCACGATTACCACGGCGTCGGCAAGGCAACGGCGGCGATGTTGCCGATGATTGCGATACCGACAACCGCGGGGACCGGCAGCGAGGCCCAGTCATTTGCTTTGATCAGCGACGCGGAGTCGCACGTCAAGATGGCGTGCGGCGATAAGAAAGCTGCTTGTCGCGTCGCCATCCTTGACCCCCTATTGACTCTGACCCAGCCACCGGGGGTCACTGCCCTGACTGGGATTGACGCGATCTCCCACGCGATCGAAACCTACGTCACCAAGCGCCGCAACGCGATGTCGGTAACTTACAGCCGCCGCGCGTTCGGGTTGCTCGCCTCCGGGTTTCCCCAAGTCCTCCGCGACGGGGGTGATTTGGAGGCTCGAAGCCAGATGCAGCTTGGAGCCTGTTTCGCCGGGATGTCGATCGAGACGTCGATGTTGGGCGCGGCCCATGCCACGGCCAACCCGCTGACCGCACGGCACGACATCGCTCATGGCCAGGCCGTCGGTTTGATGTTGCCCGCGGTGATCCGCTTCAACGGAACCAAACACGCGACGTGGTATGCCGAGTTGCTGCGGGAAGTTGGCGAGATCGTCGCGCCGCCGGAGGCCCCGGATCGGCTTGCCGAAATCGTCGAGGGCTGGCTCCGGGAGGCCGGCTTGGCAACCTCCCTGGCCGATCTGGCGCTCCCTGCCATCGAGATCGAGACGCTGGTCGAGGATGCGTTGCAACAGTGGACCGGCAACTTCAATCCGATTCCTCTCAACGCCGACCGCACCCGGGCGCTGTACCGCAGCGTCGATTCGTGACCGACCGGCTGTTTGCTGCATTCGCCCGATTGGTTCACAATCGAGAGAGTACGTCCGATCCACCGTGGCTCCCCGTCAGCCATTTCCCGACCCCGCACCTGGCCCCTTGATGTCCGCTTCTGATCCCATCCCGGCCCCCGAGGCGACCGTCCAAAGCGGCGACGACAACGTCGAGGCCCGGGCGCGGCGACGACAGCATTTGGAGCATCACGTGCGGGCTCGCCCCACCGACTTGGACGCCTACCTGGAACTGGCCCGCATCTACCGTCACGAAAACCGCCCGTTGGAAGCCCGGCGGGTGCTGGAACAAGCCCGCCAGATTTTTCCGGAGGACCAGCGAGTCTTGTGGGAGTTCGAAGAGGCGACGCTCGCCCGGTCTCTACAGCAGCTGCGCGAGGTCCACGATTTGGCGGAGCGGCTCCGCACACCCGAAGCCGAACACGAGTTGGAACGAGCCCGAGCTGATTGGGCGCGGCGGCGGATCGACGTTTGCCGTGCCCGTCTGAACCGCGAACCGGGTCGAGTCCAACTGAGAATCGCGATCGCCGAAGCGATGATCGACATGGAGCGGTATGAGGAGGCGTTGACGGAGCTTGCACCGGCGCAGGAACATGACGAGCTTTCCTGCCAAGCTCACCTGCTCCGCGCCCGCTGCCTGTTGGCACTCGGCAACGACGCCGAAGCCCTCCCTGCCTTGCGGGCCGCAGCGCTTCGGCGGGGAGTCACCGCTCCCCCCAAAATCAAACTCGCAGCACTCCGCCTGCTGGTCGATGTCGCGGAGCGGTTGGGATTGACGCTGACCCTGGAACGATACCGTCAACAGTTACACCAAGCCGAACAGTCCCTCGCATCCTCCACTTCGTGAGTCAACCGTGAGTCAAGCCGTTGTCGATCCCGACCAGTTGCGGCAGTTCGCTGGGCATTTGAACCGCTTCGCCGAAGAGTTGAAAGACCGCGGCAGCGGGCTGGCCTCCCAAATGAACCAGCTCGAACAGACCTGGCGTGACGAACAGCAGCGAAAGTTTCACGCCGAGTTTACCGAGCAGATGCGAGGGCTGACACGGCTGATCCAGGCCACCGAGCAACACGTCCCCTACCTGCTCCGCAAGGCCGATCAGATCGACGCCTACCTCGGAAGATAACCCCTTCCCCAAGATAAACCTGGTGCCTCGCAGCAACGTCCGCGACATTGAATCGCTCGCCGCACTCCGGGTCGGTCTGATCCGCTATGCCGATCTCTGTTCGGGCGTTCTGGAGGAACTCCGCGCCTCGGTGCGGAGGACCGAGGAGGAATTTTCCCAGAACCGTCCGGCCCATTGGCGGGCTGAGGTGCGGCTGGCCGAGCGTCGTCTCGGCGAAGCCCAAGAAGCCCTGGCACAGAAACGTGCCGCCGCCCGCATCGGCGATCGTCCCCCTGCCACCGACGCCGCGGCCAAGGTCGCCCGGGCTCAGCGGCGGCTTCGTTATTGCCAAGAGCAACAACGGCTGGCGCGGTCGCTCGGCATCGAGATCGCGCAGGCCTGCGACAAACTTCTCGGCCCGATCTCCGAGGTCGCCCAGCGGTGTGATGTCGAGCTGCCACAAGCGGCGGCGGAATTGCAACGATTGATCGAACCCCTCCGAGACTACGCCGACCAACCTTCCCCTGAACCGAAGCGAGATCCATGACCAAGACCGAAGCCGACGTATTCGCCCAGCTGGCCGAGCACCGTGACGACCTGCCCGGCATGCTCGAGGCCATGGTCCAGCATTTCCGTGACACCCGCCAACCGGCCGAACTGTTCGAGTCCTTGAAGATGCGGGTCCGCCACCGTGTCGGGCTCCCCTTGGTCGCCTCCGAGGATGAGGTCACCCGGCCCGATGACATCGAACGCCAGTTGGAACAAGGTCTGCTCGATGCCTGTCGCGAAGCGGGGACGATGCTGATTGAGGATGGCAAGGTGCGGGAAGGCTGGATGTACCTCCGCCCCACCGGCGACCTGGAACTCGCCCGCGGCCTGATCGCCGAGGTGGAGATCAACGAGGAGAACTACGACGACATGATCCAGATCCTGCTGCATGAAGGGATCGACATCGGACGCGGCTACCAGGCGGTGCTTGAGCACCAAGGGACCTGCAACAGCATCACCCTGTACGAACAAGCCATCGTCAATCGTGGTAAACGCGATCGCCGCGCCGCGGCGTCGCGGTTGCTGGAACACCTCTACCAAGAATTGATCGAACTCGTGCGCGGCGACATCGCCCGCCGCGAGGCCCCGGCGGGACCGGAGGAGACTCTGGCGGAGATGATCGAAAAGCGGCGCTGGGTCTTGGGCGAAGGAGGCTACCACCTCGACACGACCCACCTCGCATCGACCGTCCGCATCGCTTCGGTGTTGGACGATCGGGAACAGTTGACGAAGGCTTGGGAGTTGACGCAGTACGGCCGGCAGCTGAACCCGCAATTTCAATATCCGGGGGAAGAGCCGTTCGTCGATTTCTACCCCGCCTACGCTGCGTTCTATGCCACGTTGCTCGGGGAACAGGTCGAGGGAGGCTTGCGGTTGTTTGAGCGCAAGGCGCGCACGGTCGACGTCATGCAGCACGGGACCGGTGCGTTGGAGACGTACATCGACCTGCTCGATCGCGTCGGCCGTCCCACGCAAGCGATCGAAGCGGCGATCGAACTGGTCCCCGATGACGTCCCCCCGCAACGGATCGTGCCACTGTTGTTGGAGATGGCCGGCCGAGCCGCTTGTGCCAACGACCTCTCGGCCTTCGACCGGATCCTCGAATACTGCCAACGCCGCGGCGACGTCCTCGGCTACGCCGCCACGCTGCACGCGGCGGAGAACCAGCGCTAAACTTCGGCTCAGCGTTTTGAGACGAAGCTCGAACCTTATTCGAAGCGCAACGCTTGGATGGGATCCATCATGGCCGCACGCCGGGCCGGGTAGATCCCGAAGACGATCCCGACCAGCAAGGAGATCGAGACCGCTAATAGGGGCGACCAGGGCTGAATGATGGTGGGGACACCGCCGATGGAACTTGCAAGGGACGCTCCTGCAAAGCCCAGCAGGATTCCGAGCACGCCTCCGGTTCCCGAGAGGGCGATCGTTTCGATCAAAAACTGCGACGTGATGTCGGATCGCTTGGCCCCCAGAGCGCGGCGAATGCCGATTTCCCGTGTCCGTTCCGTGACCGTCGCAAGCATGATGTTCATGATG
>CAYWXT010000161.1:0-12875 GCA_964462125.1 uncultured Pirellulaceae bacterium
GGTTTGGGCTGTCGAGCTTTCGTGCCGGGCAGCGGGACGTGGTCGACGCCGTCCTGGGCGGCCGGGACGTGTTGTGCGTGATGCCGACCGGCGGCGGGAAGAGCCTCTGTTACCAACTGCCGAGTCTGGCCCGCGGCGGGACGACGATCGTGGTTTCGCCGTTGATCGCGTTGATGAAGGACCAGATTGACGCGCTTCGCGGCCACGGGATCAATGCCCGGCTGATCAACAGCAGCTTGAGTTTGGGAGAGCAGGATGCCGTGTTGCGGGAGATGGCTGGGGGCACGGTACCGATGGTCTATGTTGCGCCGGAACGGCTCCGCAATGGCCGATTTCTCGAAGCGGTCGCCTCGGCCAACGTGACCTTGCTGGCCGTCGACGAGGCGCACTGTGTCAGCGAGTGGGGGCATGACTTTCGCCCCGACTATTCGCGGCTGGGGCATTTCCGCCAAAGGTATCTGGGGGACGTGCAAACGATTGCGTTGACCGCGACCGCGACGCCGACGGTGCGGGAGGACATCAGCGCGTTGCTGGGGCTCCGTTCCCCGGCGATCTTCGTGACGGGCTTTGCCCGGGACAACCTGCGGTTTCAGGCGGAGCACTGCGGCGGCGACCGGGCCAAGGATGACCGGCTGGTCGAATACCTGCGGGGGCAACCGGGCAGCGGCATCATCTATGCAGCGACGCGGAAGCGGTGCGAGGAACTGGCCGAGGGGATCGCCGGGCGGGCCAAGCGGTCGGTCGGGGTCTATCACGGCGGGATGCCGCCAGAGGAGCGCCGCCGCATTCAAGAAGCCTTCATGGGGGGCGAACTCTCGGCGATCGCGGCGACCAACGCGTTCGGCATGGGCATCGACAAATCCGATATCCGGTTCGTCGTTCACTACAACATCCCCGGCAGCCTCGAAGCCTATTACCAGGAAGCGGGGAGGGCCGGCCGTGACGGGGAGATGAGCGATTGCCTGCTGCTGTTCTCCTACCAGGACCGCTACATCCAGGAGTTCTTTATCGAGAACCGTTATCCGTCCCCGGAGACGGTGCGGAAGGTGTATGAGTATTTGATGTCGCGTTCGGAGGACCCGATCGAGTTGACCTTGGAGCAGGTCCGCGACGCGATCGGGATCCGGGAGGGGAGCGAGTCGGTCGGGACGGCCGAGACCCTGTTGGCCCGTGCCGGGGTGCTCAAGCGTTTGGACAGCAACGCGAACCAGGCGATCGTGCGAATCGACAGCGACGCCCCGACGATGCTCGATTTTCTCCCCCGCGAGGCGAAGCGGCGGCGGCAGGTGATGGCGGCGGTCGAGAAAGTCGTTGGCGCGCGGCGTGGCGAGGATGTCTTTGTCCGCCCCGACCGGCTGGCTCAGCTCGCCGAACTGGAGCGGGATCAACTCTCACGCACCCTGCGGGAGCTGCAGCGACTCAAAGCGTTCGACTATGTCCCGCCGTTCCGCGGCCGGTCGGTACACTTCATCGAGCGGGAGATCCCGTTTGAAAAGCTCGAGATCGACTTCGACGAGTTGGCGCGGCGGAAGGCGGCGGAATACCAGAAGCTCGAAGCGGTGATCGGCTTTGCCCGCTCGGCAGGTTGCCGGCAACGGGTGATCCTCGATTACTTCGGCGACCCCAGCAGCGGTGATTGTGGCAACTGCGACCGTTGTGCGCCCCCCGGCACCCCCGACGCCGCAGGGACGTCGATTCCCGGCGTTCGCCGAGCCGACGACATCACCGTTGCCGCCCCCGGGGCGCCGGTCGACAGCGACGACCTGCGGCGGGGCCTACAGATCGTCCTCAGCGGGGTCGCTCGGATGCATGGACGATTCGGGAAGAACCTCGTTGCCCAGATGCTTTGCGGGTCGAAGAATAAGAAGCTTCAACAGTGGAAACTGCACCGTCTCAGTACCTACGGGTTGTTGTCGGTGCTGAGCCAGTCCCACGTGACCGCCGTGATCGACGCGGCAGTGGAGTGCGGGTTGATCGAGCAGCGCGAAGTGGATGACCGGCGTCCGACGGTCCAGCTGAGCGACTTGGGCAAGCGGGTGATGATGGCCACCGAACCGGTCCCGCCATCGCTGCGGTTGCCCCTGCCGTTGGCGAAGCGGTTGGCGGCCGCGGCCCGCCGGGTCGATCCCGGCGGGAGCGTTGACTCAGAGACCGGTGTCGAGGTGGAGGACAGCGGCGGAGAAGAGAGCCCGATCGCAGCGACGGGGGGCGCCGCGGAGGAGCCTTCCCCGCTGGAGGTCGAGCTCAAGGAACGCCTGGTGCGATTCCGCCGCAAGCGGTCGGCCGCGTTGGACGTTCCCGCCTACCGGATCTTGACCAACGCCACGATCGACCGCATCGCGGCGTCCCAACCGACGACGGTCGCGCAGTTGGAGTCGATCGCCGGGGTCGGGCCGGCCAGCATCGAGCAGTTTGGGTACGACCTCGTGCAGCTGGTGATCGAGGTGTGCGGAGCGCCGGAACCGACCGACGCAACCGGGCTAGCTCGGGGCGCCTATTGGACGTGGCGGCTGTTCCGCGACGGCTACACACTGGAGCAAATTCGGGAGATTCGCGGGAGCGATGCGCGGTCGTTGGTCGCCGACTTGGTCGCCGCGGCAGCGGCCGGCCACACGGTGCAGCCCGAATGGATCCCCGACGCCGAGCTTCGCCGCCAACTCGGTTCGGCATGACGGCTCGGGATCGCGGTTACGCATCCGATCGACCGTCCGGTACAATCAGAGCGTCCTTCCCAATCTTTTGAACTTCAACGACGGGGCTGCGCACCCTGTCTCGGAAAACGTCATCGCATGGATAACCGGTCCGACGAGAATCGAGAAACGCCGGGCGAGACGCCGCCGGGTGAGTCGCCGCGGGGCAAGCGGGGAAACAACGCCATCCTGATCGCCTTGGTGGTCGCCGGTTTGGTGGCGATGCTCTTCTTCAATCGGGGGGAGGACCGCGACCCGATCACGGTGAGTTTTTTCTTGGAGCAATTGGAGGCGGACAACGTCTCGAGTGTCAGCTTTGGGGAACACCGGGCGATCGGTACGTTCAAGACCCGGCCGGTCGCCCCGCCGAAGGTGGTCGACGGGGTAGAAACGCCCCGCGTCGACGCTGAGGGCGAACCGGTCCGGCTGTCGAAGGACTTTCGGTTCAATCTCAGCCCAGACTCCGGCGCGACCGCGAACCTCCAGGAACGCGTGCTGGCCAAATCGGACGTCGAGTACGACAACCTGGAACCGGATCAAACGGGCCAGATCTTGAGTTTGTTGGTTTTTGTGGGGCTGCCGCTCGCGATTCTCGTCTTTCTGTTCATCATGATCCGCCGCACCCGCAGCGATATCATGGGGGGCGGGTTTCTCTCGGGGTTCAGTAAGAGTCCGGCCAAGAAATTCGAGACGACCGACAAAGCGATTCTCTTCAAAGATGTCGCGGGACTGGAGGGGGTCAAGGCCGATTTGCAGGAGATCGTCGACTACCTCAAAACCCCCGAGAAATTTCAGAAGCTGGGAGGTCAGGTTCCCAAGGGGGTGTTGCTCAACGGTCCACCGGGAACCGGAAAGACGTTGCTGGCGAGGGCCATCGCGGGCGAGGCGGACGTGCCATTTTTCAGTGTCAATGGCAGCGAGTTCATTCAGATGTTCGTTGGGGTCGGAGCGAGCCGGGTCCGCGATCTGTTCAACACGGCAAAGGAGCAGAGTCCTGCGATCATCTTCATCGACGAGATCGACGCGGTGGGCCGCCAGCGGGGGGCCGGCCTTGGCGGCGGCCACGATGAGCGGGAGCAGACGCTCAATCAGATCTTGGGGGAAATGGACGGGTTCAGCGGCAGCCAGGCGGTGATCGTCGTCGCAGCGACCAACCGCCCCGACGTGCTCGACCCCGCCCTGCTCCGCCCGGGGCGTTTCGACCGCCATATCACCGTCGGTCGTCCGACGCTCAAGGGCCGCGAGGCCATTTTCAAAGTCCATGTCCGCGACGTGCCGCTCGGGGACGACGTCGACCTGCGACGGATTGCCGCCGGTACCGTCGGGCTGACCGGTGCCGATATCCGCAACATGGTCAACGAGGCCGCATTGTGGGCGGCCCGCCAAGACAAAAAAGTCGTCGAAATGGCCGACTTCGACTACGCCCGCGACAAGATCCTGATGGGGGCCAAGCGGGAAGAGGTGCTGCAGGGGAGCGAGAAAGAAAAGACGGCCTACCATGAATCGGGCCATACCTTGACCGCCTGGCATCTCGACGGATCCCACGTTGTGCATAAGGTCACCATCATCCCTCGCGGACGTGCCTTGGGTGTGACCCAATACGTCCCGAACGAAGATCGATTGAGCATCAGCAAGCGGGAACTCGAACATCAACTGGTGGTGCTGCTCGGCGGCCGGGCTGCGGAGAAGATCATCTACAGCGAGACCTGCGTCGGGGCGGAAAACGACCTGGAGCGGGCAACCGGCATCGCCCGGCGGATGGTCACCCATTGGGGGATGAGCGCCAAGATCGGACCGGTCAGCTACAAGACCTCGGATGAAGATCCGTTCCTTGGCCGTGAGATCCACCAGCAGCGACAGTTCAGCGAGCATACCCAGGAACTGATCGACGAAGAGGTCGCCCGGATCTTGCTCGAAGCCGACCAGAAGGCGGAGCAATTGCTGCGGGAACACCGCGAGGAATTGGAAAAGCTGAAACAGGCGTTGGTGGAACGCGAGGAACTGAGCGAAATGGAGATCACCGAGTTGATCGGCCCTTCGATTCACGAACGCCTGGGTAACAAGGACGAGAAGCCCGAGGAAACGATTGCACCGGAGGGGGCGCCAGAGAAAGAGAACGCCCCTGGATCGACCGTGCCACGTGACGATATGGCAGGCTGATGCCGAAGAAAAATCACCGCAAGTTGCGAACGGATTTTCGCAAGGGTCATCAAGGGCGCGTTCGCCGCGGGGACCTGACCCGTCAGTTTCGAAGTGGCCACGACACGGAATTGGCCGATGCCGTCCAGACCGAGCGGGTCAGCGGCAAAGGGGAGCTGACGAGAAAACGGACGGTGCGGGGAGCGGATGCCGAGCCGCAGCACGCTGCCGGGCTGAACGTGGAACTCGACCTGGAGGGCAAGTCGGTTCTCAGCGGGCGTGCGATCAGCGTCCATGGGCTGAGGAGCCGGGTGTTGGGTGATGACGGCCAACTTTACGATTGTTCGATCCGGCAAGTCTTGAAGTCGCTGAGCACCGAGCAGCGGAACGTCATCGTCGCCGGAGATCGGGTGCGGTTTTGCGTCGACTCCTCCACCGACGGGGTGATCGAACGAATCGAACCCCGGCATGGGGAACTGAGCCGCACCAACCGCGGGCGACAGCACGTGATCGTCGCCAACGTCGACTATCTGGCGATCGTCACCAGTGCGGCCGAGCCCCACCTGAAGCCGACCTTGATCGATCGCTTCCTGTTGACCGCCGAGCAGTGCCGCATCGAACCGGTCGTCGTGGTCAACAAAATCGACTTGGTCGACCCAGGGCCCTTGCAGCCCCTGCTGGGGGTCTATGCGTCGCTCGGCTATCGAGTCCTCGTCGTTTCCGCCGAAACCGGGCTGAACATCGACTACCTGCGAGCGATGCTGCGAGACCACCAGACCGTGCTTGCCGGGCAGAGTGGCGTGGGCAAGAGCAGTCTGCTCAACCAGATCCAGCCCGGCCTCGGGTTGACCGTCGCCGAGGTCAGCCGTGAGAACGAGAAGGGACGGCATACGACGACCACCGCTCATCTGATACCGCTGGACCAAGGGGGTGCGGTCTTCGATACCCCTGGGATCCGGCAATTCCAACTGTGGGACATCGAGGCCAATGAGGTCGCGGGTTTGATGCCCGACCTTCGCCCCTACGTCAGCCGTTGCCGTTACCCGAATTGCTTGCATTTGGCCGAGGATGGTTGTGCTGTCAAGAACGCGGTGGCCGACGCCAGGATCGACGCTCGCCGGTACGATGCCTACTGCCACCTGTTGGAAGAAGACCTCCTGGTTCGCGACCGATAACGCGAAGCCGCTGAAACCCCTGAGCCGACGGCGCGGGGCTGATGCCGTCCGCTTGGTAACGCCACGGCGCGGGCCGTGCGGCCCCGAACCCCCGTACTCCCGAACCCAAATTCCCCACCGGCGACGCCACGGTGCCCGACGCCGCTGTTTTGGTCTCCGGCGTTTCGTTGACCGCTGCGGTGCCGATGACTACCATGCAAGCGGGTTGTTCGACGACCGGAACGGCGGGTTTGACGGTATCAGCTCGCTGCGGCCAACTCTGCTTTTCTCCGGCTCCGCACAGGCCGTGTGATTGGCCGTTATTCAGGTCGGTCGCTTGGTCGCTGGCGGGGTGTCCCGCTCTCCGCCCCGATGAACCGCGATGAGCTCCGACGAATCGATCCGCACTGACGCGTCCACGGTTCATCGGCCGACCGAACAAGCCGAGCATGTCGGCCCGCGTTCCCCTTCGACGATGGGGTCTTCGGAAGGTTCGCTGGAGGAGGCGCAAACGGTCATCCGCGGCTCTTCGCGAGCGCCGGCGGGGACATCGACGGTCGACCGCACTCCGACCGCGGTGGCGCAGGTGTTGCTGGGCCAGCGATTGAATCATTTTCTTCTGGAGGAGTTGATCGGCGGAGGGGGGATGGGGGCGGTGTTCCGCGCCCGCGACGAGCAGCTCGACCGGATCGTCGCGATCAAGGTCATCCCGTTTGTGGGAGATGATGTCGACCTGAAACGCCGTTTTCGGAACGAGGCGCAAAGTGCGGCGAAGCTCGACCACCCGCACATTGCCCGGGTGTTCGAAGTGGGCAGCCAGGATGACTGGCACTACATCGTGTTCGAGTATGTCCGCGGGACCAATATCCGAGACAAAGTGGCCCGCGAGGGGGTGTTCTCGGTCGACGATGCCGTCTTTGTGACCTGCCAATTGGCCGAGGCGATCCAGCATTCGGCCGACCGCGGGATCGTTCACCGCGACATCAAGCCGTCCAACGTGCTGACCGGCGAAGATGACCAGATCAAGCTGGTGGACATGGGGTTGGCTCGCTCGGAACACTTTGAAATCAGCGAGGACATGACTGCCAGCGGGGTGACGCTCGGAACGTTCGATTACATCTCCCCCGAGCAGGCCAGGGACCCCCGCGAGGCGGACATCCGGAGCGACATTTACTCCTTGGGCTGTACGCTCTATTTCATGCTCACCGGTCGGCCGCCGTTTCCTGGCGGGACGATGCTCCAGAAGTTACTCAGCCATGGGAACTCGCCTCCCCCCGATGCTCGACTGCTTCGGACGGAGGTCAGCGATGACCTGATGGCGGTGATTCGCAAGATGCTGGCAAAATCGCCCGACGACCGATACCAGAATGCGATGGACCTGATTCTGGATCTCCGCCAGATCGCTCAACGGGAGGGATTGTCCCGCAGTCGCTCGGTTGCGGCAATCATGGTCGCCGAACCCAACCGGCTACTGGTGTGGCTTGAGCGGCACGCCCCGTGGTTGGTGGCGGCGAGTCTGCTGTTACTCAGTGCTGGTTGGTTGCAGCTCAATGCGGCGATTTCCCGAGACTCCTTCAACATCGTCGTTCCCGAAGTGCCCCCGGTCGTGGAGGTGGCCGACAACCGAGGGGACGATGCCCCGTCCTCGTCGGGCGAATCTGAGCCGGCGGCCTCCGGCGATGACCAGGGCGACCGGGTGGGGGCCGGTGACGGCGGCAGCGAGGACCGTGGCACTGTTGACGCGGAGATGTCCCGAGAACCATCCGACGATGCGTCCCCCTCGACCGATTCGATTTCAAGGCGGCCCCTCGATTCCGTTCCCACAGAGGTTCCCGGACCGGAGTTGCCGATTCGGCCGCCGTCGACCGATGGATCCCAGGAAGCCGACGTGGTCGCCAGCGACTCCTCCGCGATCGACGCCGGGGAAGCGTATGACGAATCGCCGGGAACGATCGAGCGGATCCGGGTCGTCGGGCCCGACGTCTCCTTGGACAGCGAGGGCCAACAGGCGGGGGTCGAGGTCGCCGAAACGCTTTCGGAAGCGATCCAGATCGCCCGCCGGGAGGACGTTGAGCGGATCGAGATCGCCGCACCGGTGATCGAAAGCGAACCGGTGGAACTCGGCGACCGTGAGCTCACCATCGTCTCCTCCGCCGCCGGTGGCAGCACCGTCGTCTTTCGTTCCGAGGAAATCCTCTCGATGCAGCGCTCCACGATGTTTCGGATCGGATCAGGGCAGGTCACCTTGGAGAATTTGAATTTCGTTTGGAGCGTCCCGGTGGCCGAGGTCGACGGGGGGGCACTGTTCGCGCTGTATCCCAGCGGACTGGTGCGGATGAACCATTGCACGGTGACGGTCGAGAACGGCTCGCGGCGGGAGGAGGTCTACGCCTTTGATGTCATTACGGATCCGGAGAGGATTGACCCGACCCGGCGTGATTCGTCCCCTTCGGATCCAGAACGGGTCTTGCCCTTGGTCGCCATCGAGTTGAGTGATGTCGTCGTCCGCGGCGAAATTTCCATGGTCCACATGGATTTTGCGGCCGAATTGCAGATGCGATGGAGCAATGGGTTGCTCGCCGTTTCGCGACGGATGGTCGACACGGCCGGTGCGCTGGAACGCCCCTCGGAGGCGGCTGGGCCGATTCAACTGTCGCTCGATCAACTCACAGCGTCGGTCCCCTTGGGGTTGGTGCGGATGCGACTCGGCGTCAGCGGTGCCTACCCCGTGGCGATCGACCGCGACGCCACCAAGTGCATCTTTGTTGTCGACCAAGGCTTGCCGCACATCGAGGTCACCGGTCTGGACTCATTGGAGGAGGAACGGTCTCTATTGAGCGTCCGGGGCGAGTCCAACGCCTACGACGCCTCTCCCTCCTTGAGCGACCCGTTCTATACTCGGACGGACATGATGGGGGAGCGTGTCTCCACCCGACTTATCGATCTGCTGTCGGACACCGATCAGCCGCCTTCGTGGTGGGGAGAGCGGTCGCCTCGTTGGACCGTACGCTGGACCAAGATTGAACTGCCCAACGTCGCCCCAAGCCAGTTGATGCCCTCCGATTTTCGCCAGGACGGGATTTTGGTCAGCGGTTTTGACGAGCAAGATTTACCCACCCCTCCGACCATTTCACGCGATCCGGGTGCAGTTCAAGGCGAGGAGTCGCTTCCGCCGGTCGTCGATTTTGAAGGAATCTCCAACGAAACGGGTCCTGGGATTTGACATTTCCCAGCACCTTTGGCTTAAATAGTGAAGGGGTGCCATTCCCGCCTGACTTTCCCACCTTCGATTTCTCGAAAACCTTTCAACTCCCCAGCGGCCCCCTTCGAGTGCAGGGAGGTGATGCAGGGGAAATGTTCAATTGAACTTTGGAGACCTGTGCATGACACGTTTGGCCGTTCTGTCCGCTTGCCTGATGCTGCTCGCTTCGCCAGCGATGGCGACGTCTGTTTTCAGTAAGCACTGGAGAGAGGAATACTTAGACAGGGACAAGGTGGACGACGAATTCTACCGGGAAGGCCGAAGGGCAGGCTGTTATATCTGTCACGTGAAGGGACATCCCGACAAAAAGGAAGTCCGCAATGAGTACGGCCAGTCCGTTCGCGAGTATCTGCGAGAGGACGATTTTCCGCTCGATTGGGTGAAGGAAAACCCGGAAGAAGCGAAGAAATTGATCCTCAAAGGTTTCAAACAAGCGAACGAACACGAGAGCGCCGACGGCGACAAATTCGGCGACAAGTTGAAGGCTGGTAAGCTGCCGGCCACTGACGCTGAGTACGTCGAGTAACGCGGGCGGTGACCTGATAACGGACACCCCGCTGATCGCTTGCCGATTCCCCCCGTCGGCAAGCGGTTTTTTTTGATATTTGCCAACGCCCAACCCACGACGACTGACATGCGCCCGTTTCTGATCGCCACCCTGTTCATTGGCCTGCTCCCCCATCTCCAGCCGCTTGAGGTCGGCGTTGCCCAAGCGGAGGAACCAGACTTCGTCTCCCTTTTCGATGGCAAGTCGATCGACGGCTGGAAAGTTTCCGAAGAAAACCCCGAGAGCTGGAAGGTCGAAGATGGCATGTTGGTGTGCGACGGGCCCCGGGCTCATCTGTTCTACGTGGGCGAACTGCAGCCGCTGGAGGACTTCCATTTCAAGGCCGAGGTGATGACGACCCCCGGCAGCAATTCGGGGATCTATTTCCACACCGAGTATCAAGCGAGCGGTTGGCCGACCAAGGGGTATGAGTGCCAGGTCAACATCACTCATGGAGACCCCAAGAAAACGAGCAGCCTCTATTCAGTCGTTGATGTCGACGACCCCGGGGTGAAGGACAACGAGTGGTACACTCAGGAGATCATCGTTCAAGGACGCCGGATCGTGCTGAAAGTCGACGGCCAGACATTGGTTGATTACACCGAGCCGGAAGACCAACTAGAGTCCAACGATGGCTTCCAACGCCGTTTGGAAAAAGGGACGTTTGCACTCCAGGCTCACGATCCAGACAGCAAGGTCTACTTCCGGAACCTGCGCGTCAAGAAGCTCGACTGAGCCGCTCGGTCAAAACGCTTTCGACCCAATGAGTTCTCGGCCATTGCGTGAGGCGATGGCGCGCCGCACCTCCTGCTCGACCGTGGTGGCCAGGAATCGAACGGAGCCGTCGCACATCAAGACGTGCACGCCGCCGGGGTGATAGCTCCCAGCGCCCATCTGCCGGTGGTTATTGGGGGCGCCGCGGGGGAGGTTGACGTCGAAATGAAGGGAGACCAACGCCTCGGAGAAGTCTCGGCCATTGAGGTCATCGAAGCTGGTGTGATAGAGCATGAAGTGGTCGCACACCGAGCAGTCTGTCGGGTCGATGAACCTGGTTTCGCCCACCATCACCGTGTGGGAAAGGCCGTCAAGGATCTCAGGAAAACGGATCGGCGGCTGCTCGGGACGATTGTCACAGGCATCCAGCGGCGTCTCTTGGTGGCAGAAGTTGCATGCCTGCAGAACACCGTTTCCCGCCTCCATCCCAATCCTTGCCGAGTGCGAGTAATGGTTTCGCGCGACATTGCCCCCCGCATTGCCCATGTAATTGTTCACCACACGGCCGCTGATGAGGCCGTTGGACTCGGCCCTGGCGATCGGTCCCGGCTGGCTTGGGCAGCGAAACGTCGTCACCCGGGCGCGTGCCAAGCTCCGAAACCGCTCGCTCTCCGGATCGTTTCCGGTCGCATATCCAGGTTCGCCGTAAGGCACAATCGAGGCCAAGGCTGGCTCGCCGATGAACCCCAGGATGTCGGTGGTCCAGCTGTGCCCCCAACCCCCCTTGGCTCCCCAAGGAAGCGAGCGGTTGGCAGATTCATAATTGTGCATCGCCAGCCCAACCTGGCGCAGGTTGTTTTGGCACTGGACCCTGCGGGCAGCTTCGCGGGCAGATTGGACCGCCGGCAACAATAACCCGATCAGGACCGCGATCAACGAGGCCACGACCAGCAGTTCCACCAGAGTGAACCCCCTGGTGCCCGTGCGCCGTCGCAATTCAATTCTCGTCAACCCAGCATCGCGCTGTGACATCGAACAACCATTGAAATCGAACAACCCGTTTCGCCCCCTCCCCCTTTAAACCCTGCAAGGAGCCCTGCGTACCCGGCCAGTTCCGAGTCCTGCGCAGCGATTCCCTGAAGGGGGCGGTGCCGCTACACCCTTAGGGTTCCACACCGTTAGGGTCCAGCATACGCGGGTCGTCCGCCGTCGTCGAGCAACCAAATTGCGATTAGAGACCGATGGTGGCGTCGATCAAGTTGCTCAAGGCGACGTATTCGGCCTTGCGAACCTGCAACCGGTCGCCCGCCCGGAGCGCATAGTCACTCTCCGGACTCACCGCGTCCTGCCCGGGCGACATTTTCACATCCATGCGGACCCCGCCCATTGCATGCGGCGAATTGCGGTACAGCGTCGCTTCGATCGTTCCGAGTTTCGCCAGGACTCCCGTGTCATTTAGCAGGGTGCTGACAAAGACCGACTGACCCTCCGGTGGAAGTGGGAGCACCCGTAGTGTTTGCTTGTTCCCCACCACCTCGAGCACAACCGAATTCTGAGCGGCGGCCTCGCGGACCTTGTGATAAACCGCCTCCGAATCGGCGTTTGGCAATGCGACTCCGGGACCGACGGCCGACAGCGACGAGGAATCGCCCGGGTAGGAGAAAACCCCCGGAGCGAAGTTGGAACAGCCCGCACCGAGCACCAGAATCAACGGCCCTGCCAGGGCAATTGGGAGGAGAGAGCGGCGGTTTTGCCCCGCCCGAACGGGCCCTACAGCGGCAGCGACCTCCGTTCGACGGCGTCCCGAATGGTAGAGGTCTCGCATGAATAAATCTCAAGATTGGGAGGCGATGGTAGACGAGGGTGAGTTTGTCGATTGCATGGATTGCTGGAAGCATCGACATCGGGCGGACGATTCTTGAGTGAATTCCTGCCGATTGGTTCGAAGCGAAATTGGGAATTCCTGCTTCACGGCAGCGGCTGCGGTCGGTATAGTCCGTGGTTTGGCTCAGACAGATTGGCAGGCCAACGAGAGAGACCAACCGCGAGAAAGGCGTCGGAGATTCCAATGGCACGACAGTGCGAAGCGTGTGGCAAATCAGTCAAAATGGGTAACCGAGTCGAAACGAGGGGGAAAGCGAAATACCTCGGCGGCGTCGGTACCAAGATCACCGGGATTACCCGCCGAAAGTTCGTTCCCAACCTGCAGCGTGTCCACGTGACACTCCCCAGCGGCCAGAACAAGTCGATGCGGGTCTGTACTCAGTGCATTCGCAGTGGGGCGATTCGTAAGACCGTCAAAACGAAGCCGTTCGACGTCAGCGCCGCCGGCGTGTGACCTCCACCGACACGACTCTCGGGAGTCATTT
>CAYWXT010000162.1:0-12807 GCA_964462125.1 uncultured Pirellulaceae bacterium
ACCATGGTTCGCCCAAGCAGCAATTGTTGATCGTACCGGAGATATGGTCGCTTAGACCGAGCCCCAACCCCGACCGACAACCGCCCGCAGTACCGCAGTGGCCGTCACAGCCGACGGCGCAATCGCCGATCGATTCAGCGCCACAAGCCGGGTCGCCACAGTCACACACGGTGGGGGCCCTGTCAGAAACCAGTCGTATGTCGTTTGCTTGGTCGGCAAACAGGTGCCCCGCGTTGAACGCGAAAGCAGCTGTCGCAGCCACAGCCAGTTTTGAAAGATTCATTTGCTGTCCACTCCCCAAGTCATGGTGGGTTGTTTTTGAGGCACGTAGTCGTGACGCGGACCCGAGCGACGCCTTGTTGCCGCCGGGACGCAAGTCCCGCGAGCCGTCGCTCGAGGCCAAATCATCCGCACTTCGCAAGCCTTCCGGCCATCGCGATGGTGGCATTCAACTCTCCGGCTCCACGCCCATGGTCAGCTCTTGCTATCGGATATCGGCGCGCTTCGCGGCCCGGCTAAGACTTCCCGAACCGCGAAGAACGCCAATTCCGCCTGCGGTACAGGCGGTTCAGGAAATGTGATGCGGCCAGGCAAGAGAGAATGACTGTCGGGGTGGCAACGGTTCCGCCCAACGCTGACTCCCCGGTCAACCACTTCGATGGATCGTGCCTGCCAGCCCACGCTGACCAGCACAGACTCCGCCGCCTACGCGCCTCACCGTCGATCGGGCACAATCGAAGCGTTCATGATTCCAAGATCCCCGAATTCGCTTTTTCAAGACGACGTGATGGCCTTTTGGCGCTCGAAACCCTCGCCCCCCCAAACCGACACGGGACTGGAACACGCCAATTCCGCGGGCGATCCTGCCGACGCGGCACGCCCCCCCGGCGGCCTGCTCGGCAAAATGAAGTCGGGATTGTCCAAAACCCGTCAGGTGCTCAATACCGACATCCGCGATCTGTTCAAGAGCGAAGGCCGGTTGGTCGACGATGACTTGCTCGGGGATCTGTTCGCGCGGTTGATCCAGACCGACATGGGGACCGGGCCGGCGAAGAAGATTCGAGACGATGTCGGCCAGCGACTCCGCGGCCGAGTGGTGCACTTCGAAGAGGTCTTGGAGACGATCGCTTCGCAGACCGAGTCGATGCTCGCGCAAGAATCAACCGAGCTTCATTTCGCCGACACCCCGCCGACGGTGATCCTGGTCGTCGGGGTCAACGGAAGCGGCAAAACGACCTCCATCGGCAAACTCGCCAATCACCTGAAACAAACCGGACGGACCGTCGTGCTCGGCGCCGGCGACACGTTCCGCGCCGCCGCGGTGGAACAACTGACGGCCTGGGCCGGCCGGATCGGCTGCGACATCGTCACCGGCAAGCACCAGGCCGACCCCGCCAGCGTCGCGTTTCAGACCGTTCAACGGGCGGCCGAGACCCATGCCGACGTCGCGATCATCGATACCGCCGGGAGGCTGCAAACCCAAGCCAACCTGATGCAACAGTTGCAGAAGGTGCGGCGGGTGATCGGCAAGAAGGTCGAGGGGGCCCCACACGAGGTGCTGCTGGTGCTCGACGCAACCGCCGGCCAGAACGCGATCAGCCAGGCTCGCGGCTTCAGCGAGGCGGCACAGTGCACCGGGATCGTGCTGGCCAAACTCGACGGCTCCGCCAAAGGAGGCGTGATCCTGCCGATCCGCGAGCAGTTCGAACTTCCAGTCAAGTTCGTGGGAGTCGGTGAAGGGATCGAAGATCTCACCCCCTTCGACGCCGCCACCTTCGCCCACGCGCTGTTCGATGCCTCGCGCTGAATCCCGTGCTCCACCTTCATTCCGAATCGTCCGCCCACTGGCTTGAGCAAGTCGATCAGGCGCTGGAAGAAATCTTGATCGACCATGCGCATTGTGAACGCAAAGCGGCCTCGACCGCGATGAATCTGCTCAACGCCTACACCGAGAACCGGGAATTGGTCCGCGAGATGACGCGGATCGTCGACGAGGAGTTGGAACACTTTCATCAGGTGCTGGAGATCCTCGACCGCCGAGGTACCCGTTTTCGACGACTCCGATCCGCTCCCTACGGGCGGCGGCTCAACGCCTTGATCCGCTCTGGCGAACCCGACCGCGCCGTCGATCGGCTGCTGGTGGCGTCACTGATCGAGGCCCGTAGCTGTGAGCGATTTCGGTTGCTCGCCGAACACGTTCGACCCGTCGAACCCGATTTGGCCGATTTCTACGCGAGCCTGTTCGAAAGCGAAGCCCGCCACCACACCACCTACGTCCGGTTGGCAGAACAATTCGCCCCCCGTGAGGACGTCGTGCGGCGGCTCGAACAATTGGCCGCCGAGGAGAGCGCGATCATCGCCGAAGGGTGTGAATTGCCACGGATGCACAGCTGACCGGACACTGCGCGTCAGGACTCGCCCCGCGGTCGCTCCAGTTCCGCCCGCAGCTTCGCCACTTCCTGTTGGGTAGCCAGTCGACTTGCAAGCTCCACTTCCCAGGCTTTGCGGGGACGAGGGGAGAGGGTGGGCCAACTGTCCAGTGGCGGTTCCTAGCCATCGTGACGCGCAGCGTGCGCAGACCGCCTCCGGCGGCTCGTCTGTTTCACGCCGGTCGCTTCGGCTTGCAACTGACCACGCTACCGCGAACGAATCTCGCCTCCCGGTCCGCGTTTCACGGAACGCAAGCTCCCATGGTGAACCGGCTGCCGATGCGATCCGGTCACCAACATCCCTTGCCCGCCATGCGGCGCCCTCTAGCCTGAAATCACCGCGACGTCGGCTGGCCGAAGGTCACTCCCGCCGCGGTCCCTTCCCAGGACGGAAGGGGCACTCCGATTCGTAGTCGATCGGGTCCCCGGATGATCCGGCGAGACAAGCTTCACGATGTCTTGCGCGATGGCTCCCCGCATCGCTTGAAGGAGGAGGGAACAATGTCGGAATCCTTGATTCGCGGTTCAATCATCATCACCGTCCTGGCGGGCGCGTTTTCAGATGCAGCGTTCGCCGAGGAGCATCCGATCCATTTCGATCTCGCCCCGATCGCGGTGGCCCGCATCGATGCACCCACGCCGATTTCGCCCGCTGGGAATCACGCGACAGACGATCAACCCGCGGAAGATCAACCTGCGGACGGGGAAGTGACGTTGGTTCCGGTGTCACTGCGATCGGGCACGGCGGTACCGGTAACCTTCGAACTGAAGCTGTCCTCGATGGTCGCCGCCCCCAAAACGCCCCGCATCGATCAATGGTTGGTGCGTTGTGTTCCCCGCGACCGCTCGTTGCTGGTGGCCGACTATGCGCCGAAAACGGAGACGTTCAGTGACTATGTCGGACCGGTGGACGTCAAACGGATGGAAGAGAAGAGTGACGCGTTCGGGTTGTCGATCGACGGCAGTTATGCACATGCAGCACGCGGAAAGGCAGGGGTCGACCACGGTCGCTCGTCGAGTGAATCGCTCGAATTCCAACGGCATGCGCCGGTGCAACTGGTGAGCGCCGCGGGCACTGTCGATCGGGGACGAGGCGTCTACTTCAAGCTTCGCTGGACCCACGATCAGATTTTGGAGGGGCAAAAGACATTCCGCATCACCCTGCCCGCACCATCCGATTGGCGCGGCGGCCTGGTCGATGTCTCCGTCATTGCCCAAGCCGAGCGGAAGAGTTTGGGGGGCTTTGAACGCGAGCCAGCCACCCTGGGTGAATCGCATTTTGTCGTAGCCATCTACCCGGAAGGGGACGCCGAAGCGAAGCGGCTCGCGCGCGCCCTCGCCCGCTCCGAAGACCAACTGCGACGCCTGGCGAGGAGTGCGAATCGAAAACGCAGCGTCCGCTCGCTCTCCGGGTTGATGCACGTGGTGGCGATGACGTTCGATTCCGACGCCGCCCCAGCCTCCACCGCCTGGGTCGACCGAGTGGTCCACGGAGCCGCCGACCCGCACAACGATCAAGACCTCCGAAAGTTACCGATGCAGCTCCGCATCGCCGCGATTGAGTATTGCAAGCGGCGTGACGAGTTCGAATCGCTGGGACAACGTTCCACCGTCAGCTACTGACCTGAATGCGCTCCGGTCAGTTCTTGCTGAAGCCGAACGCCAGCAAGGCGTCGCGGCCGAGAGGATTCTTCAAAAACCGGCGATAGCACTCCGGGCAGAGGTCAAAGCGACCGCGGTGGGCCACGTCCGACAACTCGCAAGGCTCGCTCTCGTCGCTGAGCCCCTCAAGCAACTGGTGCAATTCCGATAAATGGTCGACCTCGTCTTCAAAGTCCTCCGTCAGATCATCCACGACCGACTTGACTTCAATATTGACGACGTGCCGGGTTTGGTGCGTCGTATCGATCTCGCCTTTACAACGGTCGCAAGTGTAGTGAATCATCGAACAACCAATCTTCGCTGCGAGGTCCTCTCACCGACGCGACCGCACACCGTAGTGCGGTCCGCTGCCAAAAGTGGGAATGAAAAGACGCCGTGAGGTTCAGTTCATCTTAGGGAGCGATCGTCGGGTGCCGCAAGCCAGATCAATTCCACATTTCTTGAGCGACCATTTTGCCACTTGACAACGCAGCGATCCCTGCGCTATAGCGGAGGCCCGGTTGGTAACCTCGAAGGTTCCCCGAAATCGCTCATCCAGTGCCATCGGCTTGGTAATGGCACGGTGCGAGCCGTCCGGCCTCGAACGGCGAATCTTCTGCACTACACCCGGCGGCTTTGCACAAAAGGCACCGGACACTTTTTCCCGCTCATTGCTAACGGTCCTCCGGGATGCGAATCTCGATCAGCATGCCGGGCAGGAAATTGGTCGGCAAGGCATCGAGATCACGATCGTCCAGGATCTGCAGTTCGTAGCCGCGCTGTTCGGCTTGCTCGATCAACCGTTCGATCGCGGGAACGTGTCCATAAGCCAACAAACAGCGGCCGCCCTGGTTCAGGTGTTCCGGCAGGCCGTCCAGGAGCGAATCCATCAGAGCGAAGCCCGGGTCATAGAACGCGTGGTCAGCCGGTTGTTCCACCGTCCCCTGTTCCCAAGGCGGATTGGACAGGATCAGGTCAAACGTTTCCCCAGCAGCGATGGCGGAGAAGGCCCCCGGATCCGCCGCCGGCACCTGACGAACCTCCAGGTTCTCGTCCGCGCCCAGCATCGCCGCGTTGTACCTCGCGTTGGCCACCGCGGCGGGGTTGATATCGGTCGCCACCACCTGGCTCGCGCCGTGCTGCTCGCAGAGGATCGCGATCAGTCCGGTGCCGGTGCCGATGTCGAGTACCTTCCGTCCAGTGACGATCCCGTCCTCAATGATCTGGTGCCGCATTGAAACCGTGTCGTCCGGTTCCCAGAAGACCGACTCGAACTGGACGATCTGCTCGCCGGGCATGTCGTCGAGCGGCCATGTTTGCTCGACGCGATAGTCATAGTCGAGGTCCTCGCGGTACCGCCGGCAGCCGGCCAACGGTGTCGCCAGGATCAGGAACGCCGCCAGCGCAGCGCACCGGCCAGAAATCAACCACGCTCGTTGCCAATGCATCACGATCACACCCGGTGTTGGAGACCGGCTGAATTTTAACGGACGCGGCATTCGAAGCGGATGGTCACTGACTCGCCGACGGGAAGTTCCTCGCTCAGCTGCCACTCCAGCCGCGTGGACCCCACATCGTTGGGCTCGGCAAGAAACTCCGCCTCGACGTCGCAACTCTGGCTCCCTTCGACGTATTCCAAACGGGTCGTCAAGTTGTCCGCGACCACCACGTGACTGACCGGCGAGTCACCCACGTTCTCGACGCGAACCATGAACGAGACAATCTCGCCCGGTTCCGCGTCTTGGCGATCGGCAAGCTTGATGATCCCCAACCGCCCCGCCTCGGGAAAGTCGTAGACGGTCACCCCTTCGACGCTCTGGTCGCTCGTCAGAACCGGCGGACGAACGTCCTCGACGGCGACCTCGAGGGTCAGGTTCGTGCTCCAGGTGACCGCGGCCGTCGCCGCCCGCTGCAGCGCCGCCAACTCTTCTCGCTGCAAACGATCGAGTTCCAGGACCGACAGCCCGGCCAATGCCGCCAGCACGTCGGTCGCCTGCTCCAGTTGCCGTACCCCTTCGACCGGCACCCCGCGGTTGCGATCTCGCATCGCGTCCAGTTGCCGCGTCGCCGAGGAGCGGCCAGGGGTCACGGTATCGGCCAGCACCAAGCCAGGTTGGTTGAACTCGAACCGGTTGGGGCCCACCGGACGCTCGACACCCACCGCCCCGATGATTCCCTGTCCGGAGGCGGCCCCGGTCACCTTGCGGACCGACGCAAAACGCGGCGCGTAGACGCACGCGCGGTTGCTGGCCTGAAACTCGACCTCGCCCGCCTCGGTCGTGTAATGGACAACCGTGTCTTCGGGGTCCAGCCCCACAATCGAATCATTGTGGCGAAGCGTCGCCTGTGGATCGCGGTCCCCGCCATCGCACAGAAACTCTTGCGGATCGATGCCGTACCGGTTGTACAACGCGGGCTGGGGAGCATAACCGTGCGGTGCCGGGGGCCGATGTCCGTGTGGACCTAGGGGTGGACAGGCCCCGTGCCGGCCCTTGCCTGCCGGCCCGACCAGGTCCCCGACGAAGCTGGTTTGAGCATGTGCCGGTGCGTCTTGCGCCCCATGTTCGGGAGCTCGAGGGGGCACCGCCGACGTTCCCTCCGCACCGGCGGCGGGTGCATGGACGGCGTGCCCGCGGCGCGCAGGCTCCCCTCCCGAAATCGCGCAGCCGGCGACCGAGAGGACGAGCCCGCCGATCAGACAGGCGCTCTTTGCGGCGAGCATTGCGGCGGGTCGGTTCATGGCGTCGCTTCAGGTTGGTAAATCGGAGCCCAGCTGGGATAGCCAAAGGTGAACTGGGACATCAGTGCCGGATGATTGGGCGGGGTCAGGGAGCCGATCCGGACGATTGCAACCGGACGTCCCAATCGGTCGGCGGCCTCCAACGCGTCCTCCTGCTCGCCGATATCCATCGTCCGCGCCGTGGTCGGCGTCTCCGCGACCGGCAGCGCCGTCTGAGGATCTTCCAGATACACCACGCGGGTGACCAACTGGCCGTCCAACGCGGCTCGCAGGTCTTGTTCGTCAAGGTTGATCGGGATCGGGTACTGCGTCGCCAGCCCGGGTGGCGGATAGGTCCGATCGATGATCTCCACGGTGGGATACAATTCCGCCCCTTCCGCCCGCGGAATTCCGCTGATTTGAAAGCGGTAGACCGTCCCGATCGCCAACCCCGCCATCAGTCTCGGTTCGGGAGTCAGAAACGCCCCCGGCTGTGCCAAGGCAAAGCGGGTCCCGGGGGGCCCAGAAAACGCGACGGGCTGAAAGTAGCCCGCCACCGGCCCTCGCCCCAGCGCTCGGGCGGCACCGACGGTCCCTGGCGGCATGTCGGCCGAAAACAGCCGGTGACCGGCCGAGGGCGGCAGGTGGTCCGACGGGTCGGCTGCCGTCACGGCCACGGGGTCCAGGCATATCGGGCCCAAGCAAACCGGGCTCAGGCAGGCGGCGAAGAAGCAAGCCCTCATCGCCCAGGCCATTCCCAATCGCTTCGTATTGAGCCGTCGCCCGCGGAGGCGGCCAAGGGGGTGGAGATTGTCCAAACGGATGCTCATCGGCTGACTCGCGTTCTCGAATCGCGGGGCCATGAAAACGATCGCGGACCGGAACCATCGCTGGGCAAGGGAACACGAAACGCGGTGTGACTTCTCAGGGTCGCACCGCGTTTCCATTCGTTCGCTTGCTCGGAGCAGTGTCCGAATGACCGCGGGTGGGATCCCGAGATCAGTGCTTCTTTAGTGCTTTTGCGGATCGACCGGCTGGCTCGCACGCTGGTAGTGCGGGCGACCGCTGGGAACACCTGGGTGGATGTTCTGCTCGTTGATCCGCACACGGCTGACCGGATTCGGATAGCTTTGCCCCGGCTGCTGACGCACGTTGATCTTCATCTTGTCAACGGGTTGCGGCAGGTGCATCGGCGTGTGATTGCGCATCACGTGCTTCTGCAAACCGGCGGGGCTTCCCAACGGAATGTGGGGCGGCCCGGGCAATCCGATCGGTGTGCCGCTCATCGGCATCCCGTACTGCGGTGCGGTCGCCCCGGAGACCATCCCGGGCAGCTGTGGTGGCTGCGCGGCACCCTCGCCGGGCCCGCCGCAACCGGGCGACATCGCCGGGGCGAACGGCGCCGGAAGCCCGGCGATCGGCGGCGGCATCGTGCTGGCCACTTCCATCCCCGCCATCTCGATATCTTTATCTCCCAGCCGGATGATCGCCAGGATCGATCCGCGGCGGTCCGCTTCTTCGATCGGGTCGATGCCGGGGTCGAGCCGCGTGCTGACGAGCGTATCGATGCCCGCCAGGGCCGGACCCTGGAACTCCGATGAGGGGAGATAGATCACCTTGGTGACGAAGTTTCCGGTCAAGACCTGGTCAAAGTCCTCCTCGGTGAACTGCAGCGGAACGGAGTTGTGGGCCAGATAGGCCCCGGTCCGCGGATTGGCGAAGGCCAACTCCACGGTCGGATACAACTCGACCCCTTCCCGGTTCGCGATGTTCGTCAGCTTGAGCCTGAAAATTCCGCCTTGCGGGAAGTTCTGGCGTGCCGGCACGATCAGCGGCTCGCTATCGAACGTCCCGTCGCCGGTGGTGTCATAGCGAACCTGCATCCCCTCGGGCTGCCCCAAGGTGACCTGCACCGCCGGGACGGCGCCAGGCATCATGGCCGAGGTCGGCAGCACACCGCCGCCCGGAGGAATGTTCGAGGATTTGCCCATGTGGCCGCCGGGGCCACTTGTGGTGAAGCCGGCTTGTTGGACCTCCGACTCCTCCCCGTCGTCGGTCTCCGGGCCCGTCATCCCGATCGGCCCCATCATGCCTTGCGCTCCCCCGATCGCTCCCCCGCCGGGGGCGACCGGACTCTGGCCAAGCACGCCGGGGCCAGGGCCTCCGACGCCAGGGCCTGGTTCGCGTAATCGCTGTTCGGGCGGCAGGTTGTGGCGAACCGGCACACACCCGGTAGCGAGGATCGCCGAAGCCCCCAGCAGCGACAAATGAGTGACGATTCGTTTCATCTTTCCCCCCGTATCCTTGGGTCGCAGTGTGGACTGCTCGGCTTGATCCTCGGTCGGATCGACAATGGCTAGTGACTTGTACGGCAATGGACTAGATCCGGATGTGGACCGCGATTCGGCTGGACTCCAGGGGCCGGGGACCATTACGATCCGCCGCATCCCCCAGACCGGCTGCGTTGTTGGTCATCGGCACATCGAACGCGTCGTCTTTGATAAATCCGGCACAACCGGACCATGAAGATTGATCGTCATAGCTCGAACTCAGGCCACGCCCCCCCGTTTCCCACCGTTGACCGCCTCCCGCCCCTCGTGCTCCCCCACTTCCGGAAACCGCTCTGCTTTATGCCACGCTCGGAGCTTCACCGACGCCCGGAACGCCTCGCCAGCTTGGGAGCCGCCGCCATCCTGGGATGCCTCTGGTTGTCGATGACGCTGGTGATTGCCGCCGCGGTGACCGCCCGGGCAGAATCCGGATCGGAAGATGCCGAAACGAATCGCCGCAGCGATAACGCCCAGCGGGCCAGTGACGCCCGGCGGGCCAAAGAGCTCGCCCCAGCCCTGCTCGACCAAGCCCTCCGACAACTGGTCTACGGGCCCTCATTT
The DNA here is from genome assembly GCA_964462125.1 of uncultured Pirellulaceae bacterium. Classification (GTDB taxonomy): domain Bacteria; phylum Planctomycetota; class Planctomycetia; order Pirellulales; family Pirellulaceae; genus JAWLFY01. The sequence continues at coordinate 9,681 of CAYWXT010000162.1, forward strand.
GATGCCAAGGTCCGCCAGCGGGTGTGGGCCGCGGGGCGGGAAGTGATCGGGGTGGGAAGTTACGAACAGGCCGGTCACGGCAGCGGTCAGTTCAACCTGCAGCTCACCATGCACGACGGAGACGGACAACATACGCTGCAGCAGATCAGTGACGGCAAGCTGGCCTGGACCCGAGCGGCGGTCGCCGACGACGTGACTCTCAAACGGGTCAATCTCGGCGCCCTCGACGAGTCGCCCACGAGTGAGCGCGGTTGGAACGGAACGGTTTGGCACGACATCGTTCGCGGCAACATGGACGAAACCGGAGACGACCCCCACGCCCCGGGCGGACAGATCCCGATTCGGTTGCGGGTCGGCGGCATCGCCGAACTGCTCGACCACATCGGACGCGACTATGAATTGCAAGTCAGCGGTGGCAAACTTGATGGCGAAGCGGTCTGGATCCTCGCCGGATCTCTCCGCGATGCCGCCCGCGATCAGATCCAACGCGACTCCGGCCGTCAGCAATGGCCGGAACTGTGCCCCACCCGGGTCCGGGTTGCGATTGCGGCCACCGCCGACGAACAAACCGGCTTCGGCGCCGGAATCCCGATCCGGTTGGAATTCTGGAGCGATCCCGAACCGGCCGATGCCCCCGGCTCGAGCTCACCGGCAGAGGACCAGTCGCCCGGCGGCCGACTGATCAGCCTGCTCGAGCTCTACTCGATCCAGCCGATCGACCGTCCCTCGCCGGCCCGCTTCAAATTCATCAACGAAGAATACGCCGTGCACTTCGTTGACGAAACGGAACGATACCTGGAGCGGCGGGCTGCGGAGTCGGGTTAAGATGTGACGCGATGTGCCTGGTCCCCCGCGGATCGCTCGCCCCCTGATTCCCTGGAGCCGCCTGACGTTGTCCGCCCCCGCCGCTCGCGAACCTCGGGAACATCGTCCAGGACTGGCCGATTGGGCACAATTGGTTCGCCTTCCCACCGTTTTCACCGTCCTCGCCGATGTCGGTGCCGCGTTTCTGCTGCTGGCCGGCGGCCCGCAACCGGTCGTCCGGCTGCTGCTCGTTCTGGCCGCCGGCGTCGCGCTTTACTGGGCCGGGATGATTCTCAACGACCTGTTCGACCTGGAGCAGGATCGCCGCGAACGCTCCTTGCGCCCCTTGGCCGCCGAGCGGATCCCGGTCGGCCATGCCCAGCTTGCCGGCTGGTCCCTGCTCGGCCTTGGCGTCCTCCTGGCCGCGGCGAGTGGATGGGTACCCGCTGGGGCGTTGGAGCCGAGCTGGTTGCCGGCGGCGATCGCGGTACTGCTTGCCGCGATGATCGTGGCCTACGATGGACCGCTGAAGCAGACCCCGTTGGCGCCGGCCGCCATGGGAAGCTGCCGGGTCTTGAGCTTCCTGCTCGGGGCTGCCGCGGCGCTGCCGGCCCCCGGGTCGGAACCGGGGCCAACGATCCCCCACTACGTTTTGGCGATCGCGTTTGGTTTTGGCATCTACATCATGGGGATCACCACCGTCGGTCGCCACGAGGCGGTGGGGGACCGGCGGATCAACTTCGTCACCGGCCTGGTGGTGACGGTGATCGGAGCGGCGATGCTGGCCTTTGCACCGCAGTTGGCTGGGCCCCGCCCTGACTGGCATCTTCCGACCGATCGCCCCTTTCCGCTGTTGATCTTCCTGATCGTCGGGCCGGTGATCGTGCGGGAGGTGCGGTTATTGGCCCACGCCCCTCCGTCGCGAATCCAAAACACGGTTCGCCTCGGCGTGCTCACGATCATCCCCTTGGCTGCGGCGTTCGCATTCCTGGGGGCCGGTGCAGCCTGGGGGATCGCGGTCGTCTGTTTGTTCGTCCCGTCCCTGGCGTTGGCGAGCCGCTTGCGAGTGACGTGACCCACATCATATGACGTGAACTTGGACCCCGATTCTCATGGCGCGCGAACCGCTGACGCTCGGCTTTCACACCGCAGGATTGCTGTTGCATGACGAGCCGACGGCGGTGGAGGAACTTGCCAAGCTCGGCTACCGGGCGGTCGCCCTTCGTCCCCGCCGCGGCCAGTTGGATCCCGCCGGTCCCGAAGTCGCCTCCTTGATCGGCCGGCTCCAGGAGGTCATCGCGCGGTTGGGGGTTCGGGTGGTGCTCGATGCCGATGGCCGGTTCATGCACAACCCCCGCCGCCCTGCCGGTCCCTCGCTCGTGGCGTTGAGCCAATCGGAGGCAGATGCAGCCCGCGATTGGGTCTGCCGGATGATGGACCTCGGGGAACAGCTGGGTGCCGAGCTGGTCACCTTCGCCACCGGCGCGCCCCCCTCACCGCTGTCACTCGCGACCGATGAGCAAATCCTGGAGCGGCTCGCCACCCAGCTCGATTCGCTGCTGGCGGCAGCCCGGGGGCGGATGTCGCTCGCGATACGCCCCTCGCACGGAGAGGTGATTGCGACGGTCGCCCAGTTCGAACGGTTGTTACAATGGATACAGGAGCCGTCGGAGCTGCGGTTGGCAGCCGACATCGGCGAGATGCTCGCCGGGGGAGAACTGCCGCTCGCCGATCGGCTGGCGCGGAACGCCGCGGCGCTGGAGTGCGTTTACCTTTGCGACCGCCGCAGCGGCGCAGCGGGGGATCGGCGGTTTGGCCAAGGCGATGTCGCCCTCGGCCGGGTCGTCCAATCGCTCAGCTCACTCGGCTTTGCAGGCCCGATCATCCTGCGGGTGGAAGGGCACAGCGAGTGCGGGTTGGAGGCGGCGTCGGAGGCGATCGCCCAGCTCGACCGCTGACCGCCCGCCCCTCGATGGCTCGGCCCAGCGGTGGAAAACGCAAAAAAAACGTGAAACGCGAAAAGCCTGTGAAACACAAAAAAACAGGCCCGCAACTCAAAATTGCTGGACCGCCGCGCTTGGACACGTCTATGATTCGAAGCGAACCCGGACTGGAGGAGGAAGGGTTATGTCAGATGTTTTCGCCAATCCGGCGGTGCGGGCTGGCGCCGCGATAGTGGTCCTGTGTGTCCTGATCACAGGCGGTTTTTATCTCCTGTCAATCTTTCGGGACTACGCCGCGCAAGACCAGGAAACGAGCACCGACGTCTTGGCAAACTTGCGAGAAATGAATCGCAGGGGTGACATCAGCGACGAGGAATTCC
>CAYWXT010000163.1:0-12804 GCA_964462125.1 uncultured Pirellulaceae bacterium
TGGGAATCCAGCTGCGCTGCCAAAACGGGTCGGAGGAACGGATGGGTGCCGATTGGGGGGTGGGGGGGGTTTGGTGAGACGAGATCAATGGTGGGGGACCAGTCGAACGACTCCGCCGGCGGAGCGACGAGTTCGCGTAAACGATCGACCGCCGCTTGAGTCTCTTCGGGAGCGATTGGGTGAATCATGCCAGGGGCGCCGCCGTCACCTGGAATTTCCACCTCGTTTCCCGCGCTCGCCTCGATCACCAGCCCGCGGGGGGCGATCATCAATCCCAATTGCGGTGCGTCGAACTCTTTCACGAATCCATTCAGGTTTCGATCGAGGGGCTCTTGCCACATCCCGGACCGCGTAGCGAAGAAACCGCTGACGCCGGTGGCCGCGAAACGCTCGTCAATCGCGGCGGCGAGCGTGATCAGGTGGCCTCCTTCCCCATAGCCGATTCCGCCGATCGGCCGGTCGTCGCCCGAAGCTTGGAGCCAATCCATCGCGGCGAGAATCTTTTGGACCTCGTAGCCGGGGAGGGTTCGACCGAGAACGAAGGCGGATCGGTGCAGGTATTCCCGGTCGGTCAAGGTGGCACGGCCTCCACGCGGTTCCCGCTGCCGGCCGGTGACCCAGGGAACAACAACACGGCACCCGGCTTCCGCGAGCCGGAGAGGAAACCGTGCATCGTCATCGACGCCCGACTCCATCCCGCACAACGACTCAGGGCTTTGATCCGCATCGGGGACCGCAACGACGTCGGCGTGAATGTCGCCTTTGGGCACGAGCAACAAGCCTTCGCCCCAGACCGACGTCAGCGATCCGGTGGCGGGCGCCGGATCCGCCAGAGCGGGCCACCGGACCCCGTAGATCAGCACGCGGTCCGATTCCGCCAGCACGCCACTGGCGCCCGGCGCCGCGATTGATTCGGCACCGGTGGCCTGGGGACGCTGGTCCGACAATCCGAGGATTTCCCCAAGGCGATCGCGCCGGGCGTCGATCGCCTCGGCCCAGGCAGCCTCATCACCGGCGTCTCGTTCCCAGAAACGATGGCGGGAATCATCCGCTTGCTGGGTCTGCCTTGTCAGGAACATGTCGATCCCTTCGATCATGTGCAAGGCGGGATCACCCTCCAACTCCAGTGGCTCGGTCGACTCCAACAGCGTCGCGCTGACCGACTCCGCTGGCTCGTCCGCCGTGGCGGACGCCGCCCACAGGATCAACGTCAGGGACAGCGGGACGAGCATCAACCGCTCGATTCCGGTACCGGTCACGTTCATAGGAACTCTCCTTCGCGTTGAAACCGCTGGCGGCTCGCTTGGCCGAACGCGGCCGAGGCATCGTCGATCTTCGCGAGCGTCTCGCGGTTCGACAGCCCACTGCAGGATCGTGCCGCGGCGATCACCGTTTGGCATTCATTGTTGTCCATGAACAACGAGGCTTCGAGCAGCGCCGGTTCATCGTCGGCCGGTACCGCGAGAAACCCGTGCTTGTCGGCGTGCACCAACTGTCCGGGACCGATGGTCTGGCCGAACACCTCGACCGGCACGTTCCAGTCGACGGGAATGGCGTGGGCGTGACCGACACACAACCGTCGCGCGATCGCCTTGAATCCAGCACTGGTCATCTCATCCAGGTCACGGATCGCGCCGTCGGTGATCGTTCCCACACAGCCCAGGGTGCGGTGCACGTTGCTGTTGACCTCCCCCCAAAACGAGCCGATCACGCGAGGTTTGTCACGGTCCTGGACCACCACAATCTTCGGCCCCGAGACGCCTGCGACATATTCGCGATACTCGGACCATGCCCTGGGGCGGCTCTTGTGCTCTCGTTGGGATGGCTCGATCACCAGGGTCACCGCATAGCCGATCATCGGGCCCATCTGCGGCATGAAGTCACGGGTTTCCTCCAGATTGAACCCGTCGGCGGTGACATCGTGTGCGGTGATCTGTTCCCAACCGTTGTAGATTGTCGGGGTGTTCCAGCGTTTCAGTTGCAGCAGCTCGGCATGTGTCAAAGGCATCGTGGAGACTCGTGGTCAAAGCATCGGTGGAAAGATATGGTGAGAGCTTATCCGAAAACCCCTTCACGCTCTCCCCCGCAACCTTGGCGAACTCAGGTTCGATCGCCCCCAACGGACGGACGCCATGCCCAAATCCCCTGCACGTGTCATCATCACGGACTTCATCAACGACGAGCTGGCGATCGAGCGGGAGGTGCTTGGTTCGCTTGCCACCGTCGAGGCCTGTGACGCGGTGGACGAAGACGAATTGGTCGGCAAGATCGAGTTGGCCGATGCGATCATGACATATCACAACCTCGCCCTGACTGCCGCCTCGATCGATCGGCTGAACCGATGCCGGTTGATCGTTCGCTGCGGTGTCGGTTTTGATAACGTCGACCACGCCCGGGCTCGTCAATGTGGCATCCCGGTGGCCAACGTCCCTGACTATGGCACCGAGGATGTCGCCGACTCCGCGATCGGCATGGCGCTCACCATGGCTCGTGGCATCCATCAATACAACACGCGGTTGCGGGTCCAAGGCGATCCATGGATGTACTGGGTCGCCCAGCCGCTGCACCGGCTTCGCGGGCGCGTGTTCGGCATCGTCGGGTTGGGACGGATCGGGACCGCCACCGCACTCCGGGCCAAGGCGCTCGGCATGGACGTTTGTTTCTATGACCCGCTGAAGCCCGATGGCTACGACAAAGCGGTAGGAATTCGCCGTGCCGAATCGCTGCAACGACTGATGCGGGAAACGTTCATCCTGAGTTTGCACTGTCCATTGACGAAGGAAACCCGCCAGATGATCAACGCCGAGACGTTGGCGTCGATGCCCGACGGCAGCTATCTCGTCAACACTGCCCGCGGCGACGTGATCGACCTGGAAGCTCTGCCGCCGGCGATTGAAGCTGGCAAGTTGGCCGGGGTGGCGATCGATGTCTTGCCGGACGAACCTCCCCAGCGCGACAACCCATTGATGGCCGCATGGCGGGACAAACATCACCCGGCCTTCGAACGGATGATCATCAACCCGCATGCCGCCTTCTACAGCGAAGAAGGGCTGGTCGACATGCGACGCAAGGGCGCCGAGGCCTGCCGCCGAGCTCTGACGGGTGAAACCTTGCGGAATGTCATCAACTGACCCCAGGAACCCCCAATCGGGGCTACTTTGTTCGGTTCCTGTTACGCCACTGGCGTTCCGGGGCCGCCAATTCGGTTTCGAACCCGCGGTCCCCCTGGGCTTGCATCCACTGGTCGAGCTCTGCCTGCAGCTCGGCGATCACAGCGTCGGAACCGGGGGCGTCGGCAAGATTGGTCATCTCCAGCGGGTCGTTGCGGACGTCGTATAGTTCGACCGCCGGACGGTGCTGGTAGCGTTTCACCAGTCGCTGCGCGGTCTCCTCACCCGCGTCGGCCGCGGCGACCATTGAGCGAAACTCCTGGGACCGGGTGCAGGCGTTGGTGAAGGTTGCTTGGTCGTTCAGATTCACGATCAGCTTATGGGTCTCGGAGCGGACACTGCGGATCGGGTAGCAATCGGTGCCGTTGATGATGCCGTTGGTGGTCATGATTCCGAACACGTGCTCCTTGTGATGATCCCGGTTACCGGCGAGAACCCCTTGGAAGCTGCGTCCATCGATGCTGGGATCCGCCGGGATGTCGGCCAGATCGAGCAGTGTCGGCAGGAGGTCGACGTATTCCACCATTGCATCACTGACACTTCCCGCCTCAACGCGGCCGGGCCAGCGGACGAGCATGGCGGACTGCAGGCCGCTGTCGTAACAGGTCCACTTGGCGAAGGGCAGCGCATTGCCTTGCTCCGACAGCACGATCACGACCGTGTTCTCGGCCAATCCGTGCTCCTCGAGCAGCGTCAGCAACCGGCCGACCTGGCCGTCGAAATAGGTGACCTCCGCCAGGTATTTTGAAAAGCTTTCCCGGACCTCGGGGGTGTCGACAATGTAGGGCGGCAACTCGATCTCCTCCGGCGGGTACCGCGACCGGTCGCCCTTGTTCCACGGTGTGTGGGGTTCGTTGGAACAGGCAAGCAAGCAGAAGGGCGTCTCCGAGTCGGCACACTCGGCAAACAGCCGGTTGACGACCTGCATGTCGGGGTTGTTGCCTTTGCCGGAGTACTCGAATGGAAACTCGGCCTTGGGGTTGATGTGCTTTTTTCCTGACAGGGCGATCCGGTAACCGGCAGGCTTCAGGTAATCCGCGATGCTTTGTGTGCCTGATTTGACAAACGTGTGATTCGGATAGGCTCCCGTCTTCACCGGATACTGGCCGGTATAGAGATTGTGCCGCGTGGGGGAACACATCGGAGCGGCCTGGAAGCAACGGGTGAACTGCATCCCCTCGCTCGCCAAGCGGTCGATTTCCGGGGTGTGGGCTTGGCCGCCGTAGCAACCGATGTCACGGAAGGTGCAATCGTCGGCGAGGACAACCAGGAAGTTCGGGGGCGGCTCCGTGTCACCTGCCGCGGTGAAAGCCGACAGAACGCAGCACGCCAACGGCACGACAGAACGTCTGGGAAATCGCATCGGGATCCTACTTCTTTGTCAAAGGCTAGACTGGTCCATCGCGAGGTTCACCCGGCACACGGGGTCACTTGGCAGGGCACACGGGGTCACTTGGCAGGGCACACGGGGTCACTTGGCCCCTCGCACAAGCTCTTCGAAACTGAGTTCGAGTTGGCGGTCACCGTCGTCGCCCCCGAGTTCTCGGTACAGCAGACTCGGTTGGATGTCGCAACTGTTTTGGTACTTATCGCTGGCGTACTCATCGCAGTCGCCGACGAGTTCCATGTAGAAAATCTGGCAGACTTGAATGTCGCGGTAGAGCTTGACCGGTTGAACGCAGTGCATTTCGAGCGTCCAGGTACCGCAGTAGCCAGTGTGGCCGAGGCTGCCACCCGGATTGATGAACAGTCCGAGTCGTCCCAGCGAGCTCCGCCCTTGGATCATCGGCACCAGCCCGTGCGCCTCGGTGTGCTCGACGGTGCGGCCGAGATAGAGCTGGTTTGGCTGCAGCGTGATCCCGTCGGGGGGGATTTCCAACCGTCGGTAGCGGTTGGGGGTGGCGGAATCCAAGACCACCTCCTCATAGACCAACAGTTCGTAATGGAGCGACAGGTTGTAGCTGTTGGGGTTCAGCCGTCCCGGATCGAACGGGTCGATCAAAATCTGCCCATTCTGCCGACGCCTGATTTCTTCGCCCGAAAGGATCATCTTGGTTGGATTGTCCTTGGCGTTGGTGGGAGTAGCCGCGGGGGAGACGCCTTCGGATTCTCCGACGCCGGTCATCATCTGTCAATCATTTCCCCCTCACGAGTCTCGCCGGCCGCGGTATACTGAGGAGAACGTTTTGGGGCCGAAGCCGACCTTGGGGGGGGATGAAACCGAGGGACGATGCACGATCTGTCCGACGTGACCCGTTTGCCCGACGACTTCGATGGTCGTGTTCGCCTGTTCCCGTTGCCCGGTTTGGTGCTGTTCCCCCACGCGATGCAGCCGCTGCACATTTTCGAGCCGCGTTACTGTGAAATGCTGCTGGAAACGCTGCGCGGTGATCGGTTGATCGCGATGGCGACGCTGACCGATGGGGCGTCTGGAGTGAACCCTCCGATCGACCCCCTCGTCTGTATCGGTAAAGTGGTTTCGCACGCCGAGGTCGAGAACGATCGGCACAACATTTTGCTGGTCGGCACCCAGCGAGCGCGACTGCGACGCGAGATCGATGCCGGGCGAACCTTTCGCATTGGCGAGGTCGAGGTGTTGCACGATATTTATCCGCCAGGGGGCAACGAGTCCCGGCGGACACTGAAACAAGAGCTGTTGGCGGCGTTTGGCGACATCGTCCCGGCAAGTGCCAGCGTTCGCAAGAATCTGCACGAGCTGATGGCCGGTCAGATGGGGCTCGGCCCGATCACCGACATCATTGCCTACACCTTGCCGTTTGACATTCGAGAGAAACTGCAGCTGCTCGGCAAGTCGGATGTCGACGACCGCGCACGAGCGTTGGTCCAGATGCTGCGAAGCGGCCAAATCGATCTTCACTCCGTCACGATGGAAGAACAATCGATCGAGTCAGACCCTTCCGGACCCGACGGCGGCGGCGACGACGACGATGACCTCCGCTTTCCACCCCCTTTTAGTCTCAACTGAGCCGTTTCCAAGGTGAGCATCCCCTTCCGGAAGACCGCTTTCGTACCCTCACCGAATCACTTCACAGGAACCAGCACGTTGCACGCCACCTCCCGTTTAGCGAACGGATCGACGACGATCCCAGAAAGCGGCCGAGCTTCGGTCGAACCGTTTTTCATGGACCCCAACGAGCCGAAGCCAGAGGGGGTGGATCTGGCTCGTATCGAGGCTGCCGTGCGGGTGATCCTGGACGCCGTGGGTGAGGATCCGGACCGGGAGGGGTTGTTGGAGACTCCGGGGCGGGTCGCCCGCATGTATGCGGAGATGTTCGCTGGGCTGCATTCCGATCCCGGTCGGCATCTGGCCAAAGTATTCACCGAGGATTATGACGAGATCGTGCTGGTTCGCGACATCAGTTTCTGCAGCATGTGCGAACACCACCTGCTGCCGTTCACCGGAACCGCCCACATCGCTTACCTGCCCAGCGGCAAGGTGGTGGGGTTGAGCAAGCTGGCTCGGGTCGTTGAGGAGTTATCGCGGCGACCGCAGGTGCAGGAGCGGCTGACGCACACGATCGCGGACCTGATCGAAGACCGGCTTTCGGCCCGAGGGGTGGCGGTGGTCTGCGAGTCGACGCACAGCTGCATGACGATTCGGGGGGTACGCAAACCGGGAAGTCTCTGTTTGACCAGCGCCATGCGGGGAAGCTTCCGTGATGACCCAAAATCGCGCGCCGAGGTGCTCGGCTTGATCAATCGCTCGGCTTGATCAATCGCTCGGCTTGATCAATTGCACCGCCTGATCAATCGCACCGCCTGATCGCGGGTCGCCTCCCATGCATCGCTTTTCCTCGAACGAGCCGGCATGCACATCGAACGCCAACGCGTACAAGACGACTTGCGGGGAATCGTGCAGGGAGACGTTCTGTGCGATCCGTTCTCGACGCAGCTGTACGCCTCCGATGCGAGCGTCTACCAGTTGCCGCCGCTGGGCGTGGTACGTCCGCGCACCGTCGCCGATGTCGTTGCGACCGTCCAATACGCGGCCGAGCATGAACTCTCGCTGCATCCGCGGGGGGCCGGCAGCGGGGTGGCTGGCGAGTCGCTCGGCCGTGGTCTGGTGCTCGACTTTTCCACCCACATGCGACGGATCCAGATGGTGGGCGAAGGCGGGATGGTCAACGTGCAAAGCGGCACGGTGTTGGCCGATCTCAATCACGCCCTGGCACCCTACGGTCGCTGGTTCGGTCCCGATCCGGCGACGCGGAGTGTGACGACCATGGGGGGCGTCCTGGCCAGCAATGCGTCGGGCAGTCACTACCTGCGGAGCGGTTCGGCGCGGGACACGATCGAATCGGTGCGTGTGGTGACCGTCGATGGGGAACTGGTCACCTTGGGGAAACATCACTCCGACCGGGAGGATCGGCCTCATGCGGCGGACCCAGTCGACCCCGCGACCCGTTTCGCCCGGGGAATCGTCGAGATCCGTCAGCAGTTCGCCTCGGTCCTCGGCGCCGAGCGAGGGGCCGTCCGGTCGCGGGGCGGGTACCGCTTGGACGATGTCGTCGACGAGGCGGGGGTGGTCGACTTGGCCAAATTTTGGGTCGGGAATCAAGGGACATTGGCGATCATGGTCGACGCGGTGGTGCGGACCGAGCCGATCCCGAATCACCGAGGGGTCGTTGTCTGTTTTTTCCATCGCCTCGATACGGCTTCGCGATGCGCGGTCGGGGCACTGGAGCATGGCGTGGTCGCTTGCGACCTGATGGACCGTCGACTTCTGCAAATCGCCCGGGAAACCGAACCGCGGTTTGAGTCGGTCGTTCCCCGGGATGCCGAAGCGATGATGTTGGTCGAGATCCAAGGGGAATCGCTGGCGGAATTGAGCGACCGGTTGGCCGTCGTGCGGCGGGATCTGACGCAGGGACAGGAGGGGGCGTTCGCTGCGATCGTGACCGCAGAGCAGGCGGAACGGGACATGTTTTGGTCGCTCTGCCGGCGCGTGGTTCCTCGCCAGTACCGGGTCCGCGGCCAACAGAAACCGTTGCCATTCACCGAGGATGCCTGTGTGCCGCCGGAGAACTTGCCGAGCCTGATCACCGCGGTCCAGGACACGCTGCAGCGTCATCATGCGACCGCCACTCTGTTCGCCCATGCCGGTCATGGCGAGCTGCATGTGCGACCTTTCTTGGACCTTGCCGATGCGGCCGACCGGCGACGACTCCGGGTGTTGTCCGAGGAGATCGCCGAGGCGGTTTGGAACGAGGGGGGGCAGGTCAGCGTCGAGCATCCGGCCGGCCTCAGCCGTTCCCACCTGATGCCCCGCCAATTCGGTGACATGTGGCAAGCGATCGGCCAGGTCAAGCGGCTTTTCGATCCCCTGCACCGCTTGAACCCAGGGAAGTACTTCGGCGCGGTGCTGCAGAAGCCGGACGAGAACTTGCGGCCGGCGGACCAAACGATCGAGATCGCCTCGGAGAACCGGACATTGATCCCGGCCGATCGCGGGATCGTCGAGTCGGCACAAGCGGCAGGCCGCTCGGTGCCGCAGTTGGAGGTGTTGCAGCATTGGCCGGGCAACGCCACGATCAGCCAGGTCACCCGCGCCTGCAACGGCTGCGGACGGTGCCGGGCCAGTGCCGGTGGCGAGCGACAGTGTCCCGTTTTTCGCGCCACCCGCCGCGAGGAGGCGTCCCCGCGGGCTAAGGCCAATCTGCTCCGCGGCGTCCTCAGCGGGCAGCTCCCCGTCGAGGCCTTGGCCGAAGACGATTCGAAAGCAATCGCCGACTTGTGCTTCAACTGCCACCAATGCCGCATGGAGTGCCCGGCGTCGGTGAACATCCCGAAGATCGCGGGCGAACTGAAGGCGCAATACGTTGCCACCAACGGTCTCCCCGTCTCCGACCATTTGCTGGGGCGGATCGAGACGATCGTGGGAATCGGCTCGCGGCTGCCATCGCTTACCAACCTGCTGATCCGTAGCCGCTTCGCTCGCTGGATGATCGAGCGGCTGTTCGGGCTGTCGGCCGCCCGAGAACTTCCGCCGGTGGCGCGAGAACCCTTTCTCCGTTACGCCGCCAAACGCCGTTGGACCAAGGCGTCCCCCCATGGCGGTCTGAAAGTCGCCTACTTCGTCGACCATTACGCAAACTACCACGATCCGGACGTCGGCCGGGCCCTGGCGGAAATCCTGCAGCACAACCGGATCGGACTGTTCGTGCCGCCGGGGCAGGTCAGCAGCGGCATGCCGCGGATTTCCTCGGGAGACCTGAAAGGGGCTCATAAGATCGCGCGGCGCAACGTCCGCATGCTCGCCGATGTCGTCCGGCAAGGCTACACCGTGCTGACGACCGAGCCGGCTGCGGCGCTGTGCCTGAAATACGAATATCCAAACCTGCTGGATGACGAAGACGCGCACCTCGTTGCCGAACATTCTTACGAAGCGTGTATGTATCTCTGGCAATTGCATCAAGACGACCGCTTGGCCGTCGACTTCAACCCGATCCCCCACCGCATCGCCTATCACCAGCCATGCCACCTTCGGGTCCTCGATCCGGAACAGGTCGGACCGCAGCTGATGCGGTTGATCCCAGAGCTGCAGATCGACGGTATCGAAGCTGGCTGTACCGGGATGGCCGGGACCTGGGGGCTGCAAAAGAAGAACTACCGCAATAGCCTACGGATCGGCTGGCCGTTGATCTCCGCGATGCGGTCGGCCGCCGGGACCACCGCCGCGACCGAGTGCAGTGCCTGCAAGATGCAAATCGAACACGGCGCCGGCCGGACCACCCTCCACCCGCTCAAACTGTTCGCCTATGCTTACGGCCGGATGCCGAAGTTTGAAAGCGAATTGCCAGACGCCAACTGAGCTTCTCGTGGCCAACGAACCGATGCGACTGCAAGTGACCCTGTTCGCTGCCGCCCGGCAACTCGCCGGAACCGAATCGGTCTCGCTTCAAGTGAGTCCCGAGTCTCGGGCCGCCGATGTCCTCGATGCCTTGGGGCGCCAAATCCCCGACCTGGTCGAGCTGCTGCCCGCCTGCCGCCTGGCCGTCGATTGCCAATACGTGGGGCCCGACGCGGCGGTTGGCGCCGATCAAGAGCTCGCCTTGATCCCGCCGGTGAGTGGCGGATGAACGAGGCGAGCACCGCGCTGTGGGTCGAACTCGTCGACCAGCCGATCGACTTCTACTCGCTCCGCCAGCGGCTCGAGGATCCCGATACCGGTGCACACGGTTGGTTCTTCGGGGTCACCCGCCGCCGCACCGAGACAGCCGGGGGATGCCGCGAGACCGCGGCGCTGGAGTATCAAGCCTACCGCCCAATGGCCGAACGGGAACTTCGGAGTTTGGGACGCCGTGCGATCGAGATCTTCAAACTTCACCGCCTCGTCCTGGTCCATCGGATCGGCGCCGTGCCGGTGGGGCAACCCAGCGTGATCATCGGCTGCAGCAGCCCCCACCGTGAGGCAACCTTCCGCGCCCTGCCGTGGATCATGGACGCGCTGAAACGGGATGTACCGATTTGGAAATGCGAGACCTACAGCGACGGATCTCAACAGTGGGTTCATCCGCAGGGAGAGCACCACCAGCGAGGTCCTTCGCAATAGAAGTCGCCGGTGGGGTAATTGACCGAGGTGAGCACCTCGCGGCGGCGTTGAACGTGGATTGCTTGTTGCCCGGCTGCTTGACGGTGAACGTCTCTCCGCTGCCGATAATCTCGGTGGTCCGTCCGCCGGGGCCGACATTGCTTAACGAACGGCGTCCATCCAGGGGCCAAGCAGCGTCTTGGCGAGCAGTCCGACCAGGCCAATGCCGATCAGGTTGAGCCAAACCCCGGCACGGATCATCTGCGGCTGCGTGACGTAGCCGGAGCCAAAGACGATCGCATTGGGCGGCGTCGCCACCGGCAGCATGAAGGCACAACTGGCAGCAATCGCCGCTGGGATCACGAGCAGGTAGGGATGCACCCCAAGCCCTGGAGCCATGGCGGCAAGGATCGGCAACAAGGTCGCAGCGGTCGCCAGGTTCGAGGTTAGCTCCGTCAGAAAGATGATCGAGGTGATGACCAGCAGCACAATCACCGTCTCCGGCATCCCAGCGAACACCCGCGTCTGGCTCCCTAAAAACTCGGCGACACCGTTGACATGAACGGCATGGGCCAAACTCAGCCCGCCCCCGAACAAGATCAGTATGCCCCACGGCAGCTTGCACGCGGTGTTCCAGTCCATCGTGAACGGCCGCTCGCGATCTCCGGTCGGAAGGACGAACAACAACATCGCCCCCAGCATTCCGATCCCGGCATCGGAGAGCCCGGAGAAGGGCGTGCGACTCTCGCCACCCATCTCGACGGTCCAGGAGCTGATCAGCGGCCGGAAGATCCACAGGAACGCCACCATCAAGAACACCACCAGTGTGATTCGTTCCCCGGCGACCGGTCGGCCGAGCGATTGAAGTTGCCGCTCGATCAACTCGCGCCCACCCTCGATCTCCGCCCGTCCGATCGGGAACACCCAACGAGTGAGCAACCACCAGACAATCGGAAGAAAAACGATCGCCAACGGCACCGCGAGCAACATCCAATGTTGAAAGCTGAGCTCCATCCGATACGGTTCGGCGATGGAGTTGTCGAGGAAGCTCGCCAGGAATGCGTTCGGAGGAGTCCCAATCAGCGTCGTGATCCCGCCCAGCGAGGCGGCGTAGGCGATCCCCAACATCAAACAGGTTGCGAGATTGCCGCTCATCGCGACCGCTTCCGATGTCCCATGGTCAACCCCCGCTTGTGGTCTCCGCGACTGCGTCAGCGCGACCACGCTGACGGCGATCGGTAACATCATCGCCGTTGTCGCCGTGTTGGAAACGAACGCGCTGAGCAGCGCCGTCGCCACCATGAAACCGCCGACCATGTTCCCCGGACGCGGCCCCGCCAATTTCAACGTCAGCAGGGCGATCCGGCGGTCCAACCCCCAACGCTGCATCGAAAGGGCGAGCAGAAAACCGCCCATGAAAAGAAAAATCATCGGATCGGCGTACGGCGCCGCGGTCGCCCGAATCTCCGTGACACCGAGCAGCGGGAAGAGCGCCAGCGGCAGCAGCGCCGTCGCGGCAAGATCGATCGCTTCGGTCAACCACCAGAGCGCCATCCAAACCAGAACCGCAAGCGTCATCCGTCCCCCTGCCTGAAACTCAACCAGCTCGCCGGAGGCGTCCTGAAACGTTGTTGGCAATACCCACCACAGCAATGCCGCCAACACGGGGCCGAGAAACAATCCGGCGGTGCGAAGCGGCGAGTAAATGCGGCGGCGAAATTTGCCGGAAGCCATGGATCCACGTGCCAAAGCGTACAGAACTCGGAAGTGGCCAACAGTGTAACGCTGGGCACCGCTTCGGTCTGGTACTCCTGGGCGCTGTTCGCTCAGTGGTGAATCGCACATTCCGTGGTGGTTTGCTCTCGGCTATTCTTGGAGCGGCATTATTTTTTTCTTGGTCCGCCGTTGAGACCGGATTGATCGAGTGAGGACCCGCTTCTTGGCTTCAGCCCAAATGGGTCATCCCGAGCGCGAGGCGATGTTTCGCATTCGCCCCACGAGACGCTGGGTCTGGTCGGACTTGACGATCGGTCCGGTCACTATCCCGGGCAACTTTCCGGCGGCGAGCAGCAGCGGGTCGCG
>CAYWXT010000164.1:0-7971 GCA_964462125.1 uncultured Pirellulaceae bacterium
CGGCGTGATCATTGGCTGGTGTGGCTGGACGTCCTCGTCGTATCGATTTTTTGGTGGCATCCTGTCGCTTGGAGCGTCCGACGTGCGCGCCGTCTCGCGGCTGAGGAGTGCTGCGACGGATATGTGATGCGCTGGTTCCCCGACAAGTCGAACGTTTACGCGGGAACTCTTCTGAAGGCACTTGACTTTGCGGCAGGCGGTGGACGGTCCCAACCCGCCTTTGCCAATGGTATGGGACAGTTTCGTCACTTTAAATGGAGATTTGAGATGATCTTGAACGGTAAAACGCGGCACAGCGTGACTCGCGTAGGGATTTTGGTTGCGTTACCGTGCGTGGCAGCGATCCTCTGCACCCCTGCAATTATTGCCAAAGCCGAGGATGCACCTCAGGAAACCCAAGCGGTTGCCGAGTCCAAAGAAGGCCCGGAGGACAAAGTTTTCACGTGCGTATATGCCCTCACGGACTTGCCTGTATGGCGTATCGGGCGAGATGGGGAGACGAAACAGTTCGACGCCAGCCTCGTAATGGCGCTCGTTGAGTCGCACGTTGATCCGCAGTCATGGAAGGAGAAGGCGGGCATGTCGGTATATCCTGCAAACCGGTCACTTGTTATCTCACAGACGCGGTCGAATCACCGAAAGATAGCCGATCTTCTCGAACGTTTCCACGGTAAAAATGGACGCAAGTGAAGCGATAGCCACCAGACCAAACCTCGCGACGCATGCGCCGGTGACCGCTAGCCGGAATGACGTTTCGGGACTCGGCGGTATCTACCCACGGAGTGGTGCAGGAGGTAAGGTAGGTGGGAGGGATGAACTCCTGTGATCAGTGACACGATTAGGATCGGAAGACGCGATGCATTTCCCGCCTTTTATACCCTCCCTCTCGCTGCTGCGGGAGTTTTGTGGCTTGGCGCTGCTGATTTTCGCCTGCACTCCGGTGCTGGCAGACGACGCGCAGCGGCCGAATATCCTGTTTCTGCTGACTGACGACCAGCGTTACGACACGCTTGGGTGCAACGGTAACTCCATTATTCACACGCCCCACCTGGACGCTTTGGCGCGCCGTGGCGTCAGCTTTGACCGCGCCTTTGTCACCACGTCGATCTGCGCGCCCAATCGCGCGTGCATCCTGACGGGTCAGTATGCCGCGCGCCACGGGATGTGGTACTTCAACAAGGAGCTGACCGCCGAGCAGCTGGCACGGACGTATCCGGCGTTGCTGAAGAAACAAGCCGGCTACCGCACCGGCTTCGTCGGTAAATACGGTGTCGGCAAACCGCCGGGCGAAGACGTCTTCGATTACAACCGGGGATTCGCCGGGCAGGGCAAGTTTTTGCTGGAGCGCGAGGGCCGCCAGCGTCATTTGACCAGCGTGATGGCGGACCAGGCCGTGGAGTTTCTGAATGGCTGCAGTCAAGAGCAGCCGTTTCACCTCTCCATCAGCTTCAAGGCACCTCACGTCCAGGACAGCCCGAGCGTGAAATCGAATCAGTTCCCTTACGATTCTTCACCGGCGATCGCCGACCTCTACCGCGACACCTTGATCCCGGTGCCGGCGACGGCCAACGCGTCGTACTTCGAGCGGCTTCCTGATTTCCTGAAGAATTCCGAAACCCGCGCCCGCTGGGCCGTTCGCTACTGGGGACCCGACCGCACGCAAGAATCGCTCAAGGGCTACTACCGCTTGATCAGCGGTGTGGACGCGGCGGTGGGTCGAATTATAAAACATCTGAGGGCAGCCGGTTTTGCCGACAACACAGTGATCATTTTTTCGTCGGACAACGGGCAGTTTCTTGGCGAATATGGATTCGCGGGCAAATGGTACCCGCATGAGCCTTCGATCCGCGTTCCCCTGATCGTCTACGACCCTCGCCTGCCCGAGTCGCGACGGGGGACGCGCAGCGACGATTTCGCCCTGAGCATCGACATCGCGCCGACGATTCTCGACATGGCCGGCATCCGCCCGCCGGACTCGATGCAGGGGCGCAGCGTGACGCCGCTGCTGCAGGGCGAAACGCCTGCCGATTGGCGCCAGGAATACTACTATGAACACTACTTTGATCCTCCTTGGGAAGGCATGTACATTCCTCGCAATGAAGGCATCCGCACAGAGCGTTGGAAGTACATTCAGTACATCGATTCGCAGCCATTGTACGAGGAGTTGTATGACCTGCAGGTCGATCCCGAGGAGACGATCAATCTGGCGGGTCGCGACGAGCACGGTGAACGGATCGACGAGTTTCGGAAGTCTTTGCGACGCATGCGTGAGGCAGTGAAATGAACGACGGCAAGACCATCCAGTTCATGATATTGCTGTGGGCCGCGTGCTGCGCTGCGGTCGCCAAGAACGCACCACGTTGACCTTCTCCGTGGTGCGCTGTTGGCTCTCTTTTGCCGAGCGGCGAATTCGGGATTCAGCCGATTTGGATCAGCGACCGATTCGGAGCGAGAAACCGGGACGGGAAAAGTACAGCCCTGGGCCGTAGGAGCGATAACGGAGGTAACGGCCGTGTCCGTGACCATGCCCGTAGTAGCTCGGCCACCGCGAGTAGGCGCGGTTGCGGTGAGCTGACCGATGCTCCAAGTGGTCGTGAAACGCCTCGTGGTCGAGGTGATCATGGAGCCGTCCGTGCTGGCGGCGCGTCATCGGATAGCGATGGGCCTCGCGGTGCCGAAGATCGCGGTGGTAGGCGCGGTGTTCCAGATCGTCGTGGTGTCGCGAATGGTTCCAATGGGCTCCGGAATGGCCAAAGTAAAATTGAGCCTGAGCCGGTGCGGCGAACCAGCCGGCACCGAACAACGCAAAACTGGCGATGAGTAACGTTTTCATGACTCCTACCTAGGAGATAAAGGGGGCCGATCGTCCGTCGGAGCCACGACGCTCCTGACTGTCCAAAAGTTATGGCAGACGGTGTGCCATCGTTTAGGGGAAATGGTCTAAGTTGTTTCACAGTGAAACTTTAGGGCGTTTCATCAGGGCTTTTGATGACCCAGACTCCACGCTCCCGTGCCGTCCCAATGACTCAGGTGTGACATCAAAACGATGTCGCTTACGTGAGGGTAACTGGGCGGGACGGTAATTGGGCGGGACAGAGCCGGGTGCCGGCGGGGTTTCTCGAGCATCATTTCCTCCTCGGCCGGCGCCGCTGGTAAACTGGCGTTCCCCCGGCCGATTCCATTCCGCCTATGTTGAGGAGCTCTTCCATGGTGTTGCGAACGCTGTTTCTCGCGATCGGGATGATGTGGGGTGGCCTCGGCCACGCCAGGGGTCCCAACATCGTGCTGATCATGGCCGACGACATCGGCTACGAATGCTTCGGATGTTACGGGAGCGAGCAGTACCAGACACCGCACATCGACGAGCTTGCCGCGCGCGGCATGCGGTTCGATCACTGCTATTCGCAGCCGTTGTGCACCCCCAGCCGCGTCAAGATCATGACCGGCCTCTCCAACGCGCGCAACTACTCCGCATTCTCGATCCTGTCGAGGGATCAGCAGACATTCGGCCACATGCTGCAGCAAGCCGATTACAGGACGTTCGTCGGCGGCAAGTGGCAGCTGCTGGGGGCGGAGCACTATGACGAGCGATTTCGCGGCAAGGGGAGCTGGCCGAGCGAAGCTGGATTCGACCAGTGTTGCTTGTGGCAGGTGGATAAGCTCGGCGACCGCTACTGGAATCCGCTGCTTTACATCGACGGTGCCACCAGGCAATTCAGCGAGGACGATTATGGACCCGATGTCGTGACGGACCACATCCTGGAGTTCATGGAAGCGGAGCGGGATAGCCCGTTTTTCGTTTACTATCCAATGATTCTGGTGCATAGCCCTTTCTTGCCATCCCCGCTCAGCGCGTCGCGAGAGTCCAAAAACCGGCAGAAGAATTTCGAGGATATGGTCGAGCGGATGGATGAACTGGTGGGGCGAATTGTCGGCAAGACGGAAGAGCTGGGGATCGCCGAAGAGACCCTGATCCTGTTCGTCGGCGACAACGGGACGCACAAGTCGATCACCTCGACGCTGCATGGTCGCGAGATCGTCGGCGGCAAGGGGTTGACGACCGACGCGGGGACGCGGGCGGCCATGGTCGCCTATCAACCGGGCACCGTGCCCGCCGGGCAAACCTGCGATGACTTGGTCGACTTCTCCGACTTCGTTCCGACCCTCCGCGAACTGGCCGGGATGCCGGCACTGCAAGGGCTCGACGGCGTCAGCTTTGCGCCCCAGTTGCAGGGACAGCGTGGGGTGCCACGGGAATCGATCTTCTGCTACTACAACCCGCGTCCTGAACGTACCGAGCCGGTGCGGTTCGTCCGTGATCAGCGGTGGAAGCTTTATGGCGACGGCCGGTTCTATGACATCGCTCGTGATCCCCTGGAACAGTCCCCGCTCCAGGGCGATCATCCCGCCAAGTCCAAGCTCTCCCAGACGCTGCAAACGATGCCCGCCGAAGGTGCCTCCCTGTTGTCCTTCCCCTAGTGCGCTGGGGAGGATGGGAGGGGAACTGGGCGCGGCCGATCGCTCCACGCAAGTTGCGAAAGAAAAGCCGGTAGGGAAGATGCCAGCCGCTGCGCGGGTCCGAACAACGGGCAGAATCGAACAGCGACCGCCTCGCCGAGGAGGGGATGCGGTTCACCGATTTCTATTCTGTCTACTGCGTGTGCTCGGCGTCGCGGGCGTCGCTGATGACGGGCTGCTATCAGCCGCGGTTGAGCATGCCGGGCCACCCGCGTTCGACACAGAACGCGACGACGAGCCGTGACGACTGGGAATGCGATCTGCGCCGTCTGATCAAGACGTTTCGCTACGGCACGGAAGATCGGTTCGAAGAGGGCGTTCGGAATTGGCAGATGCGGCGGTCTTGTTCCGGATCAAGGGGTAAGCTTCGCGCCCCAATCGCTCGAAGATGGCCACGAAGTCCCTGAAGTCGAGTTCGAGCCGCTGGACCTTTTCACCTGGCACAAATCCGATCGTGCCGCTCCAAGGATCGGGTGAACTCGGGAAATAAACGGTCACGGTTCCGTCTTCAGCACGCTCGATCTCAACAGCGGGACGGTGGACGCCGGCGACTTCCACCATGATCGGCTTCATGCGGTCCCCGGCAAAGTCGCCACCGATTCCGCCAGCGACTTGATCCTTGTAAATCGAATAGCGAGGAAAAATCATGGTCAGGTGCTTTTCGACTGCACCGCTGATGTTCCGCCCCAGCGACACCCGTGCGGCGACGCCTGCGGCGAAGCAAGCCAACACAATCAGCGCGATGGCGGCGCCGAAGGTTATCGCGTAACCGTACGTGGTGTGGATATTCAGCGTGTCTCTGAGAAACAATGCAATCATGTAGACGACGCTTCCGGCTTTCCCCAAAAGCCAGCCCACGACAATCAGCGGGAGCAGAAAAATGACCCCGCCGATCGCGGTCGACTTGAGAAAACCGACCGGTCGTTGAAGGTGTCGCCACATTACCAGAGGTTCCTTGGGAAAGTTATGCGTGGGGGTCAGCGACGCGGTCGCAAACCCGCACCGCCATTGGGAGAACTTGCTGAGAACGATACATCTTTTCTTCGCCCGCAGACGAAGACCCTTTTGATGACGAAGACTATCCGTACGAGCCCCTGCCCTGAGGGGCGACTACTGGCGGCCTCGTATCACGAAGTCGAACAGTTCGCCGTGGCGCTTTCCGTCGAGCGTGATGTCGAAGGTGACGATCTGTGCGCCGGGTGCCAGCGCGCTGGGGTCGACGGTCAACTTCACCGGATAGCTCTGCCGGCTCTTGCCCGCGACCGTCCCCTCCAGCACTGCCGGTTCGGCATGCACGCCCCGCGGCAGCTTCAGCTCCACGCGATGCTGCTGGGACTCGGCCCGGAAGTTGCGCACCGTGATGGTGACCTCCTGCTCGTCCTGCTCGCTGAAGTCGACCCGGTACGGATACGCTGAAACCCAGTACGGGTCGAAGCCGTACTCGTACTGCTCATCGGGCAGCAGATCCTGGAACAACGCGATGATCTCCTTGGACCACTCGTGATAGCGGTCGATGAACTCGGCCGGATCGTCCATCACATAGGAGTGGCTCCCCATGATGATGTCAGGGTTCAACTCCTTCAGGTAGCGGCTGCCGTAGAGGTAGCCTTCTTCGAAGATGGCGCTGTTGCGGGCCACGACCGCCTCATGCCCGTTCTGGTTCTCGTCGGCCGGATTGCCGAACAGGTTGTCGCCGGTGAAAGCGATCCGTTTGCCGTCCAACTCCAGCCACAGACAGCAGCCAAACTCGGTCTGCCCCGGCATCCAGTCGACCTGAATCCGATACCCTTCCCACTCGATCGATTCGCCGTCACGGAACGCCTTGTCGATCTTCATTCCGTCGAAGCCGTCTCCGTAGGCCGACACTAGCGCTGCGTAATCATACCGCCGCGGGTTTTCGCACTTGTCGACGATCCGGTCCAGCGTCCAAGCCTTTGCGGCGTACCTGCGTTTGAGCGTCGGGCCGAGCAGGAAATGATCGCCGTGCATATGGGAGATCCAAAAAGCGTCGATCTGCTTCAACCCCAGATGCTCGCGCATGCCGACGATGATCTCCTCCAGCGTCGGTTTGGGGAACAGCCCACAGTCCAGGATCAACCCCTTGCCGCTGTCGGAGACGATGATCGCGAAGTTCTTGCCCTGTGTCTGGTGGCTGAGTTTGTAAAGATGGGGCGTCACCTGGTTGATCAGCGGCACGGCCGTGGGGGTGGAGATCGAATCGCGATCCTCCTCGGTTGAATCGAAGACCGGATAGCCGCGGACGTAGCTCTCGCGGAACACGGCCAACTTCTCGCGGTAGATCGCCAACTGCGACTGCGGGTCCTCGATCGCTGGGCCGTGCGAGGGGAACGCTCGGTCGAGTTGCTGGTCGATCAGCAGGCTGACCGAGTCGATCAGCGTGTCGATCCCTTTGGCGAACCCGTAGTCCCATTCGGTGTCGAACCAAGTGGTCATCTTCGCGCCGTCGTGCATCACATCGCCGGTGAAGGCGATCGTCTTCCCGTCCTGCTCGAGCCGGTACGTCATGCTGCCGGGCGAGTGGCCGGGCGTCTCCAGGCAGACCAGTTCCGAGCCGCGCCAAGTGAACCGCTGCTCTGGTTCCAGAGGCACATCGACGGCAATCGGCTGGCGAGGCGGTCGCACGTAGCTGGCGCCGTGAACCGAGTAGGTATCGCCGAGGGACGGATGCCACTTGCGAAACTCGGTCGGCGTCTCCAGCAGCGCCTGTTCCGCCTTCGGCGCCGCGACCTTGGTCACGGATCGGTCGATCTGAATGGCGCCCTGGCACTGCTCGCGGTGATGATGCGTCAGCAGGAGCCACTCGACGCGCTGAACGCCGATCTGCGGCAGGTGCTCCAGAACGCTGCCGTCACCCAGGTCAATCAGAATGGCGGCATCGCCGTCGCGCAGGACATAAACGTTGCAGGTGTCGGTCCAGACAAACAGGTTGGGAAACGCCTCGGCATCGGGTCGGTGGAAGGAGGGTGGCGCGGACGTTTGTGGCGCGGGCGTTTGCTGCCCCGCGGCTTCAAACGAACTGAGGAGGCCGATTAAGATGGCGGCAAGCAGACCGAAGTGGCATCGACTCATGAGGGTACTTCCAGGGGCTCTCAGTGGCCGGCATTGCGGGCCACCGCGTGCTGGTGTAGTGCATTCGCCCATTCTAGCAGGTGATCGCGCCCCTCGATGCGACTCGCGCGCCGATGGGGAATTGGAATGCTCTCGAAGCTCGGCCGCCCCGCATTATCTCCCCCTTGATTTGCTGCCACAGATCTTGCTCCTCGTGACGCTCGTCGTCAAAGTACGACTCGTACGCCCGCTCGACCATCTCCTGTTGCGGGCGGTCCAGGTCAAACGGTTCGCTGCCAACCAGTCGCTCACGGAGCGCCTCGTCCATCTCCTGTTCGATCTCTCGCATTGTTTCGGACGAACCGGCTAGCACGATACGGCCGA
>CAYWXT010000164.1:8071-12728 GCA_964462125.1 uncultured Pirellulaceae bacterium
CCGCGGACGAAATCAAACACTGCGCTGGCAAAGAAACAGACGCCCTCGGCGTCGGAGACCGAGTGGTCGGCCAACAACGCGCGGATCATCTCCATGCTCCGTTCAAAGTTCTCCGCTTCCAGCGAATCGTTCTCAAGTAGCGCACGCACTTTGCGTTCACGACCGGCTAGGGACGAGAGCAAGTTGCGGCCGCGAAAGTAGACTGAGACGACGTCGCGCCCGTTGCCACGTACTTCCGAGAACTCGCGCAAATCGATGTCTTGTAGCATGGGCCACTCGGGGGGCATGAGTAAGAAGAAGATCAGCGTTCTCAAGGGCAATCCGCGCGCCGCAGCGCGGGCCGGTTTATGTTGGGGTCGGCGAATCCACCGCCGTCGTGACAGATCGCCAAGCAAACGTTTGCTTCAAGATATTCGGCAGGTCTCATTCCGCGACTGGGGTAAAAAACGCCCTTCGACTCACTCGGAAATCCGTGTGGGCTGCGCATTTCACTTCCGGTTTTCCTCCTCGCTGCGTACAATTCGAGACTTTGGAATCCGTTTGCGTTGCAGTTTCGCCAGTCGACTGGTCTCCGTTTCTTGAGCAGTTTGCAAATCGTGAGTAACAACTGTCGTGGAAGATGACGTTGGCGAATTCGACCATCTTGAAGCGACGGAAGTTGTCGAGTCCGAGCCTGCACGTCATCCGTCGGAATGGAACTTGCCGTCAGGGGATGAACAGCAACTCAACGATGCCGCTGCCGCCGTGCGGCAGGAGTTCCGCGACAGTTCTCGCTGGAAGCGATTGAACTGCAAGAAAGTCAGCGTGTTTGCTGAGCGCGGTCGCGGGACGGTTTTCGTCGTCCACGTTGGCAAGACGGTTGAGTTTGATTGGACTTGGGAAGGGGCCAAAGCGTTCTGTCTCCAGTCGCTCGATGACGACGACCGCTACTCCGACCGCTTCTACGAAGACGGGGCCTACAACGATGAAGTTGTCTGGTCGGGGGAGATCGTCGAAGTCGACGAACCGCACGGCTGCCTGTTCATCGCTCTCGATGACCCCGAAGCGACGCCCAAAATCGGTGCATTCTTCGTCCGACCGTTCGAGTTTTTGTCTGCCCTCGACGCCATCTACAACGCGGGCGAGTTCGAGGAACTTCGGAAGCGACTTCCCGAAAGACTGAACGCTGCGGAAGGTGACGTTCATCCAGCTGCTTTGCACTCTTCGACGACCGGTCTGACCAGCTTGCGTCGATGGTGGCGACACTCTTGGAGCGTCTTATGGGGACCACCGGGAACGGGAAAGACTTGGACGGCTGGCCAACAGATCGCCAGAGTTTTAAGCGATGCGCATGAGCGGATTCTTGTCGTCTCGACCACGAACAAGGCAACCGACGCGGTGGCCTTGTCGCTTGGCGAAGCAGCGAAAGGCGTCTGCCCAGACGAACTGGACAACGAAACATTATTGAGGATTGGCAAGGGAGCTTCCTTCCAGTCGTATGTGAACCGACAGCTTGAGTCGATGTTGGCTGGAACCGAGGCGGAAGTCCTCGCGAAGATCGACGGCTTGGCGCAGCAACTTCCATTGTTCGATTCGTGGGAAGAGAAAGCTCTCACACGAAAGCAGATCAGTGAGCTGAAGACCGTCGGCAACGACCAAAGCAACCGGATCTTTCTCGACCCGGAGAAACGTGTTGTCATCGCCACCGCGTTCAAGGCGATGAGCTTTCTCAAACACGAAACGATCCGCACGATGGTCGAGAATGGCGAAGCTCCGTTCACGACCATTTTCATTGACGAAGCGGGATTGATCTCGCGGACGGCGGTCGCCGCGCTGTCGCTGTTAGCAGCTCGACGAGTCGTCCTGGTCGGCGATTCAAAACAACTCGCTCCGATCAGTCGGATTGCGAGAGTGCTTCCCACGCGCCAACAGACATGGCTTGCCAGCAGCGGATTGAGTCATCTGGAAGTGACCAGCGACGTACCGTCTGCTGTTCATCTGCTGTCCGAACAGCGCCGTATGCACCCGGATGTGTGCAACGTTGTCTCGTCCTACCAGTACAACGGCGTGCTAGAAACGGCAGCGGAACGAGCGAAACAGCCATCGACGCTCTCCCCGCTTTTGGCAAATGCTTCGAGAGCGATATGGTACGTCGTCGACGACGAAGACTCTGATCTTGCCGCCATACGGGCCCAGCGCGGGCCGGGCAACCGGAGCTGGGTTCGCAGCATCACAAAGCATGTATTGCAGAAGCTCTACTCGGACGCTGACGTTCGCCAAGCCAACGGGTTGTTCATCTCGCCGTTCAAAGCACAGGCTCAGGCCGTCAGCGAATGGCTGGCCGATTGGAAAATGGACTCGTGGGAAGCCTCGACCGTCCACAGCCAGCAAGGGTCGGAAGCCGACATCGTGGTTTTTGATACGGTCAATGCAGGAAGTCATACGTGGGGCGTTGTCGATTGGAAGCGGCTCGTCAACGTCGCACTCAGTCGAGCCAGAGAAGCCGTCATCGTGATTGCCAGCCGCAGCGAGATGGAGGAGCCGTATCTTCGACCGCTCAAGCAACACCTGAAGCCCATGATGTTGGCGAATGAAGGCGGCGAGGTCCACTGGAGGGAAGTGGGACAATCAGTGCCGGTCGGGCCGATAGGCGTTGCAGAGAAGAAAACCGCTTACTTCAAGGCCCAGCGATCTGATGACGCCGGCGACTCTCGTGCATCCTCGCTGTCTCGAATGGGCGATCAGCTCGCCGCTCGCAAGACCATGAAGCCGTTGTTCTCTCAGGAGCAGCAACGTTTGACGAATCTTGAACTCGACGGAAAACCTCGGCTGATTCGCGGGGTGGCAGGCAGTGGCAAGTCAGTGGTGTTATGCAATTGGCTGGCCAAGACTGCTATGCGACTTCGCGGGAAGAAAGGCGCCCGGATCTGGGCAGTCTATGTGAATCAAGCACTTCGCAAAATGCTATGCGACTCGATAGAAACCGCATGGGAAAGCCTTCATGAGGGCGATCTGTTCGAGCGTTCAAGCTTTCCATGGGAGCACGTGGAATTGCTGCACGTCAAGGATGTGCTGTCGGGAATGCTGCCGGTCGCTCAGTTGTCGATGGATCAGTTTGGTTTCGACTACGACCGAGCCGCCGAAGAGTTGCTGAATCGACAAAGTGCCGAGCAACTCTCCCCCCGATGTTCGGCATTGTTCATCGATGAAGCTCAGGACATGGGGCCGTCGACGCTGAAGCTATTGCTTTCGGTTGTTGAGCAATTGGATGCGTCCGACCCTAACAGTCGGTCGGCACATATCTTCTACGACAATGCTCAAAACGTGTACGGCACCAAGACGCCGAAGTGGTCCGAGTTCGGTCTCGACATGCGTGGCCGATCATCCATCATGCGCGAGAGTTTTCGTTCAACTCGATCGATCACGGAACTCGCTGCCAACGTGCGGAATCGACTGTTGGGGGCGAGCGGGCAACACGACCAGCAAGAGTTGATCTCGCTGGGGCTTCTCAGGCCAGACCAACGCGATGGCGAAGATTGGCTGGAGGTTCACTTCAGTCAGATCGACGGCCCGAAACCCATCTACCACAGCTACGACCAACGACGCGATGAGATGTCCGCCATTGCAATCCATTTGAAGCACTTGATTGACGTTGACGGAGTCTCCCCTACCGACATCTGCATCATCTATAACGGCGGAGCCAACCGCATCCTTGAATCTCAGCTCGCTCCCAGACTTGCGGAGTTTGGTGTTGAGTTGTCCTTTCAAAAGAAACGGTCCTTCGAGCGAAAGCCGAACACGCTGATCGCCACGACGCCCCATTCTTACAAAGGCTACGAGTCCGAGGTCGTGGTTATTCCGTGCGTCGATCATTATGTCGCATCCGAAGGCAAGCTTCTCGCCAATGCCCTCTACGTGGCA
The DNA here is from genome assembly GCA_964462125.1 of uncultured Pirellulaceae bacterium. Taxonomy (GTDB): domain Bacteria; phylum Planctomycetota; class Planctomycetia; order Pirellulales; family Pirellulaceae; genus JAWLFY01. Next base: position 11,972 of record CAYWXT010000164.1, read on the forward strand.
ATGACTCGCGCCCGTTCGCTTTTGGCGATCTACGGGATCAACAGTGGGTCGGAATCGAGCCGTCGAATCGGAGCCACCATCGCAGCGTGTGTCGAGACACAGCACGCCGCACCGACGATTGCCCGCGAGGACGCCTGACGACACTGTCAGCCACGGACTTCGAAAGGGGCTGGGTCCGAAGATTCGGTGCGGCAGGAAGCGTCCAAACCGTTTGCGGAGCGATTGCCAGTTAGCGCGTTGACCCACCTGATCACCGAGACTGTTTAGGGATCTCCACATCCGCGACTGAGAACTCTCGTAACCAGCCATGATTGTCCACGGCAACAAGTATGGGACCGACGCCGACGAATGCAACATCAGCTATCCGTTGATCGAACTGGTGCGATTCGTCGACAAGGTCGCCCGTTGCGAGCTCCCATAGTCGAATCACGCCACGAGAGTCGCCGGCGGCGAGCCAACGACCGTCCTGTGAAGACGCTCTTATTTTTGCTTAGCGAGCCGAGCTTTATAAAGAATAAATACCCCAACAAATATAAGGACACCAAGTCCGCTCAGCCAAAGCAATCCGGCACGAAATCCGCTCGCAGGCGTGGAGGGCAGTGACTGAGCCGAACCCTCGTATCGCTCCGCAGGCTGTTCGTCACCGCCGCGGCCCACGCGATGGACCTGGTAACCTCCATCAAGATCCTGAAATGCGCTAGACGATAAACCGCCTTCTAAAGGAGAGCCGGCCTTCAGCGGCTGAAGCACAAGTGTC
>CAYWXT010000165.1:0-12713 GCA_964462125.1 uncultured Pirellulaceae bacterium
CGATCGTTAGCCCCCCGACCGCCTGGACCGGAACCTCAACGGCGTCGACGACGTCGCGCAGCTCATCGAGCGGGTTCGGCATCGGCAGGCCGCGGGCGGCGATCCCCCGGCGTTCGTCGTAACCGATGTGGTGGACGATGAAGTCACAGCCGAGTTCGGCCAGCCGCTTCGCCCCGTCGACGCGGGTGTGATAGCCGAGATTGTCTCCCATCACGGCGATTCCGTAATCCCGCCCGGCCTGAACCACACACTTGATCGTCTCCTCATGGGCCTGGGCCATGACAACGACGTGGGTCGCCCCGGCACCGGCCATCATTTCGGCTTCGAGATAGCCGCCATCCATCGTCTTCAAATCGGCGACGATCGGCGTCTCGGGGAACCGTTCGCGGAGCGCCCGGACGCCGCGGAGTCCTTCGGCCAAGATCAACGGCGTGCCGGCTTCGAGCCAATCGACGCCGGCTCGCATCGCGATCTCGGCGGTCGACAGCGCCTCATCGATGGTGGTCAGGTCGAGGGAGATCTGGACGATCGGTTTGATGGGGGGCTTCATGGCGATGACACGAGAGGCAAAAGGGGTGGAGGGTGTGCGTCGCAGGGCCGCGAGTATAACGCTTCGCGCTTTGATGGTCCCCTACCGATCGCCACTGACCCGTTCGATCCGTTACCTTGGGTTCGTGTTGATCCGCGGCCCCTGGCACAACGTGAGGAATGAAATCGTGATCGGTCGTCTTCGGGGATTGCTTTGTCCCTTCACTTGGCTCCTGCCGGGTTGTCTTCTGTTGGGTTGTTCGGCAGCACGCGCCGAGGATTGGCCGATGTGGCGTGCCGATGCGGAGCGCAGTGGCGAGTGGAGCGGCGAGTTGGCCGAGGAGCTGCAGCTGCAATGGGTGCGTTCCTACCGGCCGCTTGAGCCAGCCTATCAAAACCGTCGATTGGACTTTGATGCCGGCTACGAGCCGGTGGTCAAGGACGGCACGCTGCTGGTCGCCTCCTCCCGTAACGACCGGCTCACGGCGCTCGATGCGGCGACGGGCCAGGAACGGTGGCGGTTTTATGCCGAGGGCCCCATTCGTTTCGCTCCGGTGCTTTGGAAGGATCGGGTTTACGTCGGCGCCGACGATGGATGCGTCTACTGTCTGAACGTCGACACGGGCGAGCTGGCGTGGAAGTTTCGCGCGGTTCCCTCCAGGCGGAAGCTGATCGGCAACGGCCGGCTGATTTCAACCTGGCCGGTTCGCGGCGGGCCGGTGATCGCCGACGACACGTTGTACTTTGCCGCCGGCGTGTGGTCGTTCGAGGGTGTGTTCGTCTATGCACTCGATGCCGACTCCGGCGATGTCGTCTGGGTCAACGACCGCAGTGGATTCATCTATGGCCAGCATCCCCACAATGCGGAGGCCTTCGGCGGACTGACCCCGCAGGGCTATCTGGTGGTCAACGACGACGAGCTGGTCGTGCCGTGCGGCACCGCCCTGCCGGCACGGTTCGATCGGGCCACCGGCGAACTCAAACACTTTGCGCTCCCCAGCCAAGGACGTCGCCCCGGCGGTTGGTTCACCAGCGCGGCGTCTCGAGCCAAGCGTCGGGGACAGACGCCGCCGGACGAGGTCTCCGCCGAGGAGGAAGAGTCGGGGCTGGTCTTCGATTCCGAGACCAACCGCGGCCGGCATGAAGGGGGCTGGTACCAGGGTCCCGGCCGCGCGAACGCTCGCAACCGCGTGGTGCTGGGAGAGCGACCCATTGACTTCGCCGAGGGCTATCCCGGCGTCGAGGGAACGGTGCACAGCGTTCTGGCGGCCGAGGGACGGCTGTTTGTCGTCACGCGCGAAGGGGAGATCTACTGCTTCGGGCCACAGGAGACCGAGCCCCGGCGTTATCCGTTGGAGGAGCCAGCAGGGCCGGCGCCGAAGGCGGAGCCAGCTCGGGATGCTGAAGACATCCTCGCCGCCAGCGGCGTGCGGTCGGGTTACGCCGTGCTGCTGGGCGCTGGAACCGACCACGGCGACCAGATCGAATCGTTGGTGCGGCAGTCGGAGCTGCAGGTCATTGTCTTCGAGCCGGATGCCGAGCGATGCGCGCAGCTGCGCCAGCGGCTCGATGCGACGGACTTGCTGGGGACGCGGGTCGCGGTGCACGAGGAAGCGGCGGACCCGACCGACCTTCCGCCTTATGTGGCCAGCCTGGTTGTCTGCAGCGACCTGGAAGCGGCCGGGTGGCGCAGCGACGATGCGGCGCGGAAGGATTTCGTTGCGTCGTTGTATCAGACGCTACGTCCCTTTGGCGGTACCGCTTGCTTGGACGCTGCCGGCCCCGGGCGATCGGCCGTGGAAGCAGTGCTGGAGCAAGCGGAATTGGAGGGGGCGAAATGGGATGCGGCGGACTCATTGGTGGTCCTTCGGCGCACCGGGCAGCTGCCAGGTTCGGTCAACTATACCGGTGGCTGGTCCAGCGCTGACGAGCGGGTCTCGGCGCCGCTGGGGGTGTTGTGGTTCGGCGATGAGCTGGCCCATTTCAAACGAGCCCCGCAGCCGATGATCTATGACGGTGTGATGGTTTCCTACGACAAGGACTGGCACGGCTGGGAGGAGGGTGCACGGCCGCCCTATTCCCTGATTCCGCCAACGTTCTCGGACATCTACACCGGTCGACTTCTGACCGCCGACGAGTTGGGATCGGCGGTCGGTTCGCCCCCTGCTCGCGATTTGAGTGACGAGCAGCAGCAGCAGTATCGGCCGCCGACGCAGACTGACGACTGGAAGCCGGAAACGCCGGTCATTGGCCGCCGAATCAACCCGCTGACCGGAGAGTCGGAACCGCGCGTGATCCCCAAGAGCTACGGCTGTGACGGCGGCGTCGATTACGGCCACCTCTATACGCTCCGTTCCGGCACGGCGGCTTTTTATGATAAACGGCTGGAAAGCGGCACGGTCCATATCAGCGGCCCCCGCTCGGGCTGCACCAACAGCATCATTCCTGCCGGAGGCATCCTCAACGTCCCCTACTTCTTTGCCGGCTGTTCTTGCAGCTACCCGTTGCCGGTCGGGCTGGCCCTGGTGTCGGTGCCGCCCGAGCGGGAACAGTGGGCCGTTTGGGGCGAGAGCCAACCGGAGTCGATTCAGCGGGTCGGCATCAACTTTGGGGCACCGGGGGCGCGGATGACCGAGGCGGGGACCCTTTGGTTGGAGCATCCGCAGGCGGGCGGTCCCGCACCCGAGTTGCGGTTGACCACCGAACCGGAAACGGCGGCCGATTACTATCGGCACTCGCTGTGGATCGAAGGGGGCCGCGGCTGGCCATGGGTCGCTGCCTCAGGGATCGAGGGGGTGAGGACAGTATCGCTCGAGGGCCTCCAACCGGCCGACTACACGGTGCGGCTCTACTTCGCCGAACCCGAAACGGCGCGTTCCCCGGGCGAACGCCGCTTCCATGTCGCGATCGGAGGCCAGCAGCGACTGGAGAGCTTTGACATCGTCGACGAAGCGGGAGGCGCGATGCGAAGTGTGGTGAAGGAATTTTCTGGTGTCCCGCTCGATGGCCGAATGGAGCTGGAGTTGACTCCCGTCACCGGCAAGCCGCTCCTGAGCGGTATCGAGCTGATCGCCGAAGACTCCAAATAAGGCCGAAGACTCCAAATAAGGATCGTGCGGGAAAAAATGGTTCGGCACCTTTTGCGAGGGACTCGCCCCTCCGGGTGCTTTGCACAAACAGTACCGGACAATTTTTTCCCGCTCAGGGCGTCCTCCCTCCCGCGACACGGAGACGAAACTCATTCGATCAGCATGCGGTCACGGAGCCAGCGCTCGCAGCGTTGGGGCCAGGTGCTGACCGCCGCCTCGCCACGGCCGAGGCCATAGCCGTGGCCACCGTTTGGATAGACGTGCAATTCGACCGGTACATCGTGCTCGCGTAATGCCATTGTGTAAACGAGCGAGCTGAGCGCGTGCCCATCGTCGGCGGTGACCGTCAAAAAGGCCGGCGGCGTGTCCTCCCCGACCGTGATCTCCTCGCTCTTTTCCTGATCGCTCTTGGTGGGCGTGATGTAGGCGGGGTAGATCAAGACGGTGAAGTCGGGGCGACAGGATATCTCGTCCGCCTCGTCGATCGGCTCATAAGCCCGTTGATCAAATCGGGTCGAGGTCGTGGCCGCCAGATGCCCGCCAGCGGAGAACCCAAGGATGCCGATGCGGTCGGGGTTGAGATCCCATTGCTCGGCACGGGAACGGAGCAAGCTGACAGCGCGTTGGGCATCTTGAAGCGGCGGAATCCAGTATGGCTGGTCCTGGGCGCGCGGCACGCGGTACTGCAGGACGAACGCTGTCACGCCGAGACCGTTGAGCCATTCGCCGACGGCATACCCTTCGTGCTCGACAGCGAGGACCGAATAGCCGCCGCCGGGACAGACAACCACGCTCGTGCCGTTGGCCTTCTCCTCCGGCGGCCGCATGATCGTCAGCGTCGGATGCACCACCCGGGAGGCGTGACCGTTGTCCTTGTATTGATGCTCAAGCTTCACGTCCTCGGCGACACCCGGCGCTCGATCCGGCCACACCGAAACCACTTCGCCGTGCTCATCGGCCCGTGCCGGGATGGTGGTCATCAGACAGAACGCGAAGAGCGTGGCAAGTCTCTTGGGTCGCTTCATGACGGGCTCCGAAAGGGCTATCGAAAATGAATCGTTCGATCATCGCCGCCCAATATAATCCCATCGCGGTCCTTGCGGAGAGTTTCGTGCGTCCGCTCACTCATCGCGCTCGGCACTTGTATCAGGCCACAGATGTTTCGCCGTTGGCTTTGAACATGGTGATGTTGTCCGCGCGCTGATTGCAACTCATCTCGATAGCAGTCCACGTCCCTCAATTTCCCAACGTCACTTCGGTCATCCATAGAGCGCAGGGGCCGCGGCTTTGGCCGTGGTAGTAGTGCAGTTGCCATTGGTTGCCGCCGAGGTGCAGCAGCCAGGGGTAGCCGAAGTCGGTGTGCGGGTCGCCTTTGACTCGGGGGAACTCCAACAGCACCCGCTCCCGGTTCCACTGCAGCGTCGAGGCGTCGCCTCGCCAGAGCCAGACTCGGCCAGGGGTATTGCCGGGGACGGCGCGCTCGGTGGTGAGCACCAAGATTTCGCCTGGCTTTTCGGGGTTCTCGACCGCGAACGGCGCAGCAAGCCGGGCGGCATCGGGATCGGCGGCGTCGAGCTGTGACCATTCGGTCGACCAGCTCTGGCCGCCATCGTCGGCCACCCCGAGGGCTAAGTTGCCACTGTGGCTGTAATCGAGCTGGGGGCCGAACTCGCGCAGGACCTTCGGCGGGGAGAATGTTTGGCCACCATCGGTGGACCGCGACACGGCGGGACTGCCCCCGCCGTGGCTTCCATGGAAGGTGCCCGCGAGGTAGGCCAGGATCACATTACCTGCCGGCGTGCGAATCACCTTGTTCCAAGAGAGGTGGGCGAAACGGGGGTCGTCGGGAGGCTGGACAGCGATGCAGACTTCGTTTCCCTCGGTGTTCCGCGCGACCCAGGCCGGAAGCGAGGCCGATCCGTTGGCTGGTTCATTCGTTCTTTGTTCTTCGCTCTTCGTTCTTCGATCGGATGTGTCGGCGGTGTCGGGCGTGGTAGGGGCGGTGGGAGTTGCCCACGCCGGTACCTCGCCGTCACCGGTCGTCTCGCCTTCGAGCAACCAGCTGAGATTGAATCGTGCGACCTGGGCTGCCCCGTGAGGGCCACCTTCGAACAACAGGTAGATCCATCCTTCGCTCGGCGTGCCGTGGCGGCCAGCGGCGAGCGAGGAGTAGGCACTGTTGCCGTCGTAGACGAGGCGTTTGACCGGCCAGGTTTGTCCCCCATCGAAGCTGGCCCAAACCGTGGCCCGTTCCCGTTTGGGGTTGGGCGTGTCGATGTTGCTGAAGATCAAAACATTGCGTCCTTCCACGGGCAGGCGGGTCAAGCCGCCCATGCAGCCGTAGGAGTTGTCTTGCCGGCCGTCGGGAAGTGTCTCGATGATCTCCCAGTCGGTCCAGCTCTGGCCGCCGTCGTTGCTGGAGGCTTGTCGCCGCCGCGTGTTCTGGGGACGTTGGTCCCAGTGGACGCGGGAGTTGTAGACGATTCGTCCGTCGGAGAGTTCGGCCACCGCGGCTTCGCCGGTCCCCTTTTCAGGGAACGGTTCGCTGGTGTTCCAGGTCTGGCCACCGTCGTCACTGTAGTTGGCGCCCGTCGTGTGTTCCGGCCAGAGTTCCCGTTCGTTGGCCCCGGCGTAGTCACGCGTGGTGCGCAGCAGCCGCCCGGCGTGCTCACCATGGCGGAGTGTGATACCGCTTTCGTTCATGTGCATCGACGGTACGTTGCCGCGTTGGTCGGGATGGATCGTCACCTCTTCAGGCAACCAACTCTTGCCGTCATCGCGGCTGCGGTAAACCGTCAGCGGCGCCGGGGGGTGGTGGGCTTCGACGAATACCAGAATGTCGCCGCTGGTTTCGTCCACCAGTGTGCCGCCTCCTTGGAATCCGGATTCGGCGATGGTGATTTCCTCGCCCCAGGTCGATCCACCGTCTTCGCTGCGGCGGGCCCGCACGTGCTGGTTGCCCCAGGTCGCCAGCAGTGTCCCCTTCATCGTGACCACGATGTTTGGGAACCGCTCGTCGTCAAAGACCGTCTGCATCTTCAGCGACGGTTCGCCCAGGAAAGGGTCCAGGCGGCCTTCAACCACCTCGGCGATAACCGCCGACGAGGTAAAAACGAGAGCGGCAAGCACCGCGAACGACAACCGACAACGGGTGGAGAGATTCATGAGCGGGATCAATGGCAAGGTGGGTACAGGATAAGGTGGGTCGAAGATGTGGAGGCACTAATCTACCACACCGCCCTTGGGTTCGGCTTTCCGGTCGCCTGGGATACGGAAGTTGGGCCCCTGCCGATCGGCGGGATCCGCGAACTCGGCGAGTTTGCTTGCATGCGGGTGCCGCTGCGACTAAACAATGAAGGAGGGAGGCAGATCTGGCATGAGCGCCGACGTTAGGCAGGTAGATGATCTGATGCAATGCGCCGCTCGCGGAGACGAGGCGGCGTTAGACGCGCTGATATCTCGCTATCGCGGGCGGCTGACGCGGATGGTTCAGGCCTATTTGAATCCGCAGCTTCAGGGCCGCGTTGACGCCTCCGATGTGGTTCAGGAGGCGCTTTTGGAGGCTGCCCGCCGACTGGAGGAATATCTGAAAGACCCCCAGGCTCCGTTTTTCTTGTGGATGCGGCGGATCGTGCAGCAGAAGCTGATCGACGTCCATCGCCAACATCTGGGCGCAGCAAAACGAGACGCCACTCGCGAAGTCCCCCTGTACCAGGGCACGTCGGAAGTCGCCTCAGACGCCCTGGCGATGAATCGTTGGGGACAGTCGGTGAGACCGTCGCAAGTCGCCGTTCGAACTGAGCGTTGGGTACGGGTGTGTGAAGTCGTGGAGACCATGGATCCAATCGACCGCGAAGTCCTGAGGCTAAGGCACTTCGAGCAACGGAGCAACACCGACACCGCCCGGGTGCTGGGAATCAGTCAGTCGGGCGCTACGGGGCGATACGTACGAGCCCTACGACACCTCAAGGATCGACTTTCCGAACTCGATAGCTTCCATCCCTGAGGACGTCTGCTGGTGGAAGCGAGGCTTCAGCGATGAGTCAGCGGCACTCGAACGATGATGAGTTCCTCGGGCGGTTGGCCGAGGAGTTTCTGCAGCGGTACCGTAGCGGACAGGCCCCTTCAATTCACGAGTATGCAACGGCGCATTCCGTCTACTACGAGGATATCTCCAATCTCTTATCGGCCTTGGTGGCGATGGAGAAGGCGGCTTTGGAAGGAGGGGAGTCGCAAAGGAATCTGGCGGGAGGTGACACCGCCGGTGGAAAACCGCTGGGTGACTTCCTTCTGCGCCGCGAGATTGGCCGCGGCGGGATGGGCGTGGTGTATGAAGCGGAGCAGCTCTCGCTCGGCCGAACGGTCGCCCTCAAGGTGTTGCCGTTGGCCGCCATGATGGACCAACGCCGGTTGGAACGATTCCAGAATGAAGCCCAGGCGGCGGCTCGGCTGCATCACAGCAACATTGTGCCGGTCCATGCGGTGGGCAGCGAAGGTGGAATTCATTATTACGCGATGCAGTACATCGAGGGAAGCACGCTGGAGAAAGTGATCCATGACCTGGGTCGCCTCGAGCAGGAAACATTTTCTTCGGCGGTCGGCAGTGGCTCGCACCGATTCCCGCGGTCCACGCGGCGAGCTTCGGTGGCAGCGACCTGGTCCAGTGTGCTGCGGCCGCGATGCGGTCTGGAAACGCCAACCGAAAATCCAAGTACGTTTTCCGCAAGCTCCACCAATCCGGCGTCTCAGGGGACAATCTCAATCGAACGTTCGCGCAGCGACGCCGGCTTTTTCCGCAGGATCGCTGAGCTCGCGATCGAACTGGCCGAGGCGCTTGACTATGCTCACGAGCAAGGGGTCATCCACCGAGACATCAAACCTTCCAACTTGATCCTGGACGAACAAGGTCGTATTTGGATCGCCGATTTCGGCTTGGCACGGATCGAGGCGAGTGCCGCGCTGACGGGCACGGGAGACCTCATCGGCACGCTTCGATATATGAGCCCGGAACAATCTTTGGGCAAGCGGCAGTTGGTCGACCACCGCACCGACATCTATAGCTTGGGGGCAACGCTGTACGAGCTGTTGACGTTGGCACCGGCCTTCGCCGGCGAAAATCGACAAGAGGTGTTGCGACAGATCGAAGCCAAAGAGCCAAAGCCCCTGCGGCGGATTCGTGCGGCTGTTCCCGTCGAACTGGAGACAATCGTCCTCAAGGCGATGGCCAAGGAGCCGAGGGATCGCTACGAGACTGCCCAGGACTTGGCCGCGGATCTGCATCGGTTCTTGGAGGGCCGACCCCTGGCAGCCCGGCGGTCGTCAGTTGCGCAGCGGTTTTCCAAACTCGTTTCCCGTCACCGGACGGTGGCCAGTCTGCTCGTCGCCTTTCTATGTGTCTCATTGGCGATGTTGGGCGTGGGCACGTTCCAAATCGCTCGACAGCGCAATCGCGCCGAGCAAGCGATGGTTGAGGCCCATGCGGCTCAGCGCAATGCCGAAACCGCGGCAGCTCGCCTGCAGATGGAGAGAGGTGTGCGACGTTTGGAGCAGCGGGATTCCCTGGGGCTTTTAGATCTTGCACAGGCTGCGTTGACGGCTCGGGACATCCCTGCGCTGAGGGAGCCGCTGTCGGCGCTGTGGTCGGTTTGGATCCAACCCTACGAAGGGCGGTTGCTGCACTTGGTCGGCCATGACGCCTCGGTGCACGATGTGGCGTTCAGCCCCGATGGACGGTTCCTCGTGACTGCATCCGCGGACGGAACCGCTCGGCTGTGGGATGCCACGACAGGACAGCCTTTTAGCCCTCCGATGAAACATCCAGCGGAGGTTTGGAGAGTGGCCTTCAGTCCCGATGGTGCGTTGTTGGCCACGGGGGCTGCCGACGGCGCGGCCCGCCTTTGGAACACCGAAACGTTCGAGCTGCAGGGGGCTCCGTTGCGTCATCCCAAGGGAGTGATTCGGCGGATCGAGTTCAGTCCTGATGGGCGTTTGTTGGCGACCGGTGTGGTGCGCGGGGAGGAGGCGCGAGTCTGGAATGTTCAGACCGGCCGGCTCCAATGTCCTGCGATCCGTAAGCATAGCCATCGTTATGATCTTGATTTCAGTCCTAGCGGCGATGTGCTGGCCGCGGCGTCTCATGGGGACGAGACTCAACTGTGGGACATCGCAACGGGTAAACCGCAGTCGACTTTCTTTCATCCAAACAGTGTGCAACGGATTCGTTTTTCCCCCGACGGGAAGACGATTGCGACGGCGGCTTATGATCGTTGCGTTCGCTGGTGGGATGTGGCCAGCGGTGAACAGGCAGGGCCGAGTATTTCGACCGGTTTGCCTCAAGACATCGCTTTCAGTCCAGATGGCCGGCTGCTGGCGGCGGCCACGGCGGAGGGAAGTGCTCGAATTTGGAAGGTGCGGACAGACACTCCGGTGACTCCACCGCTGGTTCACACGGCTCGTATTGAAACGATCTGTTTCAGCCCTGACAGCCGGCTCCTGGCGACCACTTCGCACGACCAAACCGCACGCCTGTGGAACGCCGAAACCGGCGAGCCCATTGGGCCACCCTTGCGTCATGCCGATCTAGTTTGGGCGGTGGCGTTTAGTCCTGACGGGTCACGAGTCGCGACAGCATCCAGAGATGGGGGAGCGAGAATCTGGAGCACGACGGCTGCGGGACGACCCACCGTGGTGGCTCAACCGGATCTGGTGCGGGCGGTGGAGTTCGACCCACAGGGAAATTTTCTGGCGGTCGCTTCTGGGAGCGACCTTCGCCTTTGTGACCCCCTCACCGTCATGCCTCGGCGGGTGCTGAAGCACCCCAGTCCCGTGTTTTCCGTCGCGGTTCATCCGCGCGGCGCGGCCGTGGCCACAGGCACCGATGACGGCGCGGTGTGCGTTTGGGATGCGAGTACGGGCAAGCGGCTGTTCGACCCGATCGGGCACCAAGCGCGCATCGCGGACCTGGCCTTCAGCCCGGACGGCGAGGTGCTCGCGGTCGGCGTGGACGCCACCGATGCCAACGTGTTTCTCTACGACGCCCTAACAGGTCAACGGCGCCGGGGGCCGCCGGATGAACTGGATGCGTTGTTGGTCAGCCTCGCATTTGACCCTACCGGAAAGCAGCTGGCGATCGGGACCGCTCGTCCGCCGCTGCGGGTGTGGGATCTGCAGCGGAATCGGTGGGTGCCGTGCTCGATTTCGAAGGTCGGGCGGGTCAATGGACTGGCGTTCAATCCGGTGAATTCGCGGCTGGCCGTCGGCTGCGCCGATGGTGAAACAACGCTTCACGATCCGCAAACCGGCGATCAGCGAGGCGTTTCCCTATGGCACAACGATCGGGTTTTTGATCTCGCCTTCTCGCCGCAGGAAGCGCTGCTGGCAACGGCATCCCGCGACGGCACAGTGCGGCTGTGGAGCACGGAAGAGGAATCACTCCATTACGGCGCACCGCTACGTCACGACCGGAAGGTGGCCGATTTGGCGTTTCATCCCGACGGTCGGTGGATTGCCACAGGTTGTGAGGATGATTGTGTGCGGCTTTGGGAGATCCCCGAACTCCCGGCCAGCGATCGAGAGATCGAATTGGCGACGCAGTCTTCGCTCGGCCTCCGCTACGACGGGAAGCAGGAGCTCCAAACGCTTTCCTGGCGGGAGTGGCAAAAAAATCTGCAAGACCGCCGGCAGCAAGACCGCTCGGAAAGATCCAACTGAGTTGCGAGCGTCGGGCGATCGATTCTGAAAAAAAATTTCCCGCCGGGCGCGGCGACCGCTGGAGGTAGTGCGCTTTAAGGGGGAGGCACTGTGGGAACTTCGCTTCGTTTTTCCCTCAAGCCTCGAGCGTAACTCGGCGGGTCGGCTCCCTTGCCCTCGGTCGCGTTTTGCTGGTGGCAAGCTGTTCAGTGCTTCTGCTATCGCGATCCCAGGTAAGGACAATGTTCGAGAGACAGTTTGGCCGATTCTGTCCACCCCGTTCGAGACGCGCGCGGCGCAAGGTCAAAACAAGAACGACAAACCGCGCACATCTGCGGCTGGAAAAGCTCGAAGCGCGCCGTGTTCTTGAAGCACACCTTATCTCGTGGGACGGCGGTGGCGATGGGTTCTCTTGGGGCGATCCAGCAAACTGGGATGCGAATCGTCTTCCGCAGAGCTCTGATCAAGTGATCGTCGATGTGCCGGATGACCCTACGATCATTCACGACATCGAAAGTACTTCGATTGAAAGTCTGCAAAGCGAGGAAAAGATTGAACTCGCGGCGGGCTCTTTTGAAATCAACGGCCACTCCGAGATCAATCAGCAGCTGATCATCACCGGCGGCAATCTGCAGCTGGACGGTATGACGCTGGACGGAACAAGCACACTGACAAATGCTGCCGGAACGCTTCACCTGACCAACAGCACGATCAACGTGGATGTGGTCAACGAAAGAACACTGCTCGTGACCAATCCGAGCGTGATCAACGGGACGCTCACCACCCCAGCCGACTCGACGCTTCGACTGGAGAGGTCCCGGCTGACAGTGGACCAAGGGTTCACCAATGAAGGGCTGATTGAACTGGAATCCAACAACGCCGACGCGGACTTGGTAATTGAGAACGGGACTTTGGTCAACGCGGAGGGAGCGGTGATCCGAGGCACCGGTTCCGGCTCACGCAGCGACGATCGAGACATTGATGCACCGCTGGAGAATCACGGCGCGATCGAGGCGGCGAGCAGTCTGCGCATCCGCAATGCCGATCGGACGCTGATCAACACCGGAACGCTCAGCGTCGAGAGCGGACGCACGCTGCAAGTCCAAGGGGGAACCACCGTTTTCGACACCGGGACGACTCTTGGTGGAGCGGCCGATGGGCAAATCAACCTGGCCAACACGCATACGCTACGGCTCGAAACCGATCTTACTTTGACCGAAAGCCAGCCAGAGCTCTCTTTCGGCGGGACGGTGACCATCGATGGTCCTGGTGATTTGACCAACCGAACAACATTGGAACTTCACAACGAGACGATCAACGTAAATGTTGCCAATGAAAGGACGCTACTCGTAACCAATCCGAGCGTGATCAACGGGACGCTCACCACCCCAGCCGACTCGACGCTTC
>CAYWXT010000166.1:0-12608 GCA_964462125.1 uncultured Pirellulaceae bacterium
GTTGCATGCGAACCTTTTGCAAGAGCTGGCGAGCCTTGCCGCGCCGCGCCGCGGCGCCGAGAGAGGTTTCAAACATCGGCAGCTGGACGTTCTGTTCCGCGTTGAGCACCGACACCAGGTGAAAGGACTGGAAGACGAACCCCAGCTTTGTCGCGCGGAACCCGGCGGGGTCACCCCAGTTCTCGAGGGGCTGTCCCTTGAACAAGATCCTTCCGCTGGTGGGTTGATCCAAACCGCCCAACAGGTTCAGCAAGGTCGATTTGCCACAACCACTGTGCCCTGCTAGCGCGATGTATTCTCCAGCGGCGACCTGCAAACTGACCCGGTCCACCGCAGTCACTTGGCCGTCGGTAAATCGGCGGCTGACCGCCTCCGCCTCCAGCAGCGGCGGTGTGTCACCCTGTCTCGATTGCGAGCCGTGGTCCGCCGTGGCTACGGCGGGAGTGGATTCGGTGCTGGGCTGCGAGTCAGTCATGGCGTAGCCCATCGACCGGGGCCATGCGGGCAGCGGACCAGGCTGGATACAGGCCGCCCAGCAATCCCAGGATCAGCGCCAGCGCCAGTCCCTGCAACATCACCCCGACCGCAATGTCTCCGGCAACGAGCCGGCCGGCGGCTGGTAACCGGCTGAGCCAGTCGACGAGGGCGATCGCGACCGCGATCCCGACTGCGGCGCCGGCGGTGCACAAGACGCTCGCTTCTCCCAACACCAGAGCAACAACCCGCCGCCGACGCCAGCCCAAGGCTCGCAGCATCGCGATCTCTCGGGTCCGTTCAAACACCGCCATCATCATCGTGTTTAACATGCCGATCGATCCGATCAACAGCGCAATGGTGGACGTCAGCCAGGCGAACGCGCGCGCAATGCGAATTTCGGATGACTGTTCCGCCATTTCGCGAACCGGACTGACTTCGACCCCCTTCACAGCGTCCGAAATTCGCTCCCGCAACTGCTCGATCGACGCGGGGTCGCGGTCTTCCGCCACGACGGCCACCAGTGTCAACTCGTGGCGCCGCAGCAACAACTCTTGGAGGTCTTCCAATCGCGTGATCATCGAGCCACTTTCGAAAACGTTGTAGGATTCGAAAATGCCGGCAACCTGAAAGGAATGCCCATCGAGCAACTCAATCGAGTCACCGACTGATTTGTTGGCAGCCGCTGCCAACCGCTTGCCGAGCAATACCGAGGGGGGGCCTTCCGGTTTCAAGGACTTCCCTTCAACAATGTTCAGCTCCTGGATCGGTACACTTCCCACCGGCCAGCCCTGAACGACGACGCCCATCAGGTCGCCCTCGAGCAATGACAGGGCGTCGATCAGCGAGGGATAGGCGGCCTTCACGCCCGGTAGCTGCCCGATCTGTTCGCCAATCGACTGCGGCAAGACGCTGGACGTCATCTGCACCCGGCCTGCCTGGACCACCATCAGGTCGATTCCTTGCTGTTGGTAGAGCTCCAGCATTGACTTTTCGAAGCCGCGCACGATGCCGACGAGAGAAACGACCGCGGTGACGGCTACAGCCACGCCGGAGACGGTCAACAGTGATCGCGCGGGGCGACCCACAAGGTTGGCAAAGATATACGTAACGAACCACATCGGGTCGCTTTACCTCTCGGCGTTTGGTTTTCGTTCAACCACCGGGCTGGTCAGCGGCGGCTCCCTGACGGGCGATCCGATTCCTCGCTGTGGTTGGTGTCCGCTGCGCGAACGGCTCGGCGGCGGACGTCGCGGACCTGGGACTGGATCGCCGGTGGCAGTTTGGATCCCAGCAGGTTGGCGCCATCGAACCAATGGCGTGGTTCGATCAACATGCCGTGAGATTCGAAGAACAACGAGTCGGCCGGTTCTCGCAGGCGAGTGATCTTGATGTACATGCCTCCGCCAGCAAAAGTCCCTGATTCGGCCGGGGCCAGTTGTCCATCGGGCTGCCGTTGAAACCGCTCCCACGCCGGACGCAGATCGTCGACGGCGGCGAAGCGATCATCGACGAGAGCGGCAAACAGGATCGAATCATCGGTTTGGGTCCAGTATGCCCGCATAACGCCGCTCAGTCGGATGCGGTCCAGCAGCATGGTCTGGAAGCGACGGTAACGCTCCTCCTCGGACTCCCGCGGCGGGCCGTCCACCCCGGCGGCGGCAAAGTCCTCAGCCGACAGCTCGCCGACGTCGTTCTCAGTCTCCTCCGGCGTGGACTCGTCATCTTCGATCGGCAGCAGCGAGGCGAGAAACGCCTCTTGAGTCAACACGTCCAAATTGCCTTGACCGACGAACGCCACATCAATGCGTTGGATGATGTCATCGCCGTTGCCGAGCGGTTCACGCTGCAAAGTTAAAACGTGCGGGGCAACAGCGGAGGGACGCAGCAGGTCGGCCACGTCGTAGCGATCCCCGGCAACCTGCCGTAACACCTCACGCTGCTCGGACTCGCTATATCCGTCAGGCATCTGCGGCGGCGGCAAACGAATATCACGCTCCGAAGCGTCCGTCCGCGGGGCGACCAATTGGGCATAGACGGGGTTCTGTGCCTGGTGGCTTGCATCATCCGGTGAGGTGGCGACGGCGGCAGGGCCAATTGCGACGAAGCCAAACCCATGCACGACGGCAAACAGCCAGATCACACGGAGCCGTGACAGCATTCGGCACAGCGACGGTACGAGGTTGGTCGGCGACGGGCTATACATGAGATTGAACCCCGGTGAATCGGTAGAAGCGGTCGATGTCCTACAGGCGACACGGGCGACGGTCAAGCGGCGGAGAATTGAGCCGCGAAGGGGCATTCCGATTGACATTGGCCCTGGCGCGAGACGAATCGAACTCTGCGGTGGCAGGGATCACGGAAGCCGTACAGGGTCCCGGCGCCGTATGAATTCATTCTACGTCGGGAGAACAGGGACGTGCTCCACGCAAGGATCATCGGCAGCGTGATTCTCTTGATGGCATGCAGCGTTGCCGTTGGCTGCCGGATTCCCGACCCGATCGCGGTCCGCACGTCCGTCGAGGCCGAGACGGTGCCGGCGCAAGACCAATCGCCAATCGTCCAAATGCCGGTTGGGGATTCTCGTGCCACTGGCGGCAAGGTCGCGATCATCGATGTCGATGGACTGCTGGTCAATCAGAATCAGACCGGCCTGATGTCGGTGGGGACCAACCCGGTGGCCGATTTTCGAGCCAAATTGGATTACGCCCGCCGTCATCCTGACCTGTGCGCCGTCGTGGTGCGGATTCATTCGCCCGGCGGCGGCGTGACGGCCAGCGATATCATGTGTCGCGACTTGGAGGCGTTTCGTGCGGAGACCGGACGGCCGGTGGTGGCCTGCCTGATGGATGTCGCTGCCGGGGGCGCCTATTATCTGGCGACGGCCAGTGATCTGATCGTGGCGCACCCGACGACCGTGACCGGGGGTTTCGGGGTGATCATGAACCTGTACAACCTGCAAGACATGATGGCCCAAATGAACATCGTGGGGGTTCCCGTCAAGGCGGGGACGCAGATCGACATGGGAACTCCGATCCGCCGAATTCCCGACGATTCGCGGCAGATCTTGCAGCGGGTGGCGGACGAATTCCAACAGCGGTTTCATGATCGAGTCGATCAGACGCGGGGGCTGGGCCTCACCGGAGACGAAGCGTTTTTGGATGGCCGGATTTTGACCGCTGGCGAAGCCGAATCGTTGGGGCTGGTGGATTCGATCGGGTATCTTGACGACGCGGTGCAGTTGGCCGGCGATCAAGCGGGGCGGAATCGAAGCCGCCCGGTTTTGCTGCATCGCTGCCGCGATCGCGCCGAAACGCCCTATGCGATCACCCCCAACAAGCCGATTCATCAGGAGATCGTGCCGCTCGACATCCCAGGGCTCCGGCGAACCGACCTGCCAACCTTTCTCTACCTGTGGCAGTCGAACCCATGACAACCGATGTCGCGATCGTGGGGGGCGGGATCGTCGGGTTGGCGACGGCGCTCACACTGCGGCAACGATTCCCGGACCTGCACGTCACCGTGCTCGAGGCGGAGTCACGAGTCGGGGCGCATCAGAGCGGGCACAACTCGGGCGTCCTTCACACCGGGTTGTACTATCGCCCAGGCTCCCAAAAAGCGATTTGCTGCCGGGAAGGGAAGGTGGCGATGGAAGCTTATTGCGACGAGCATCAAGTCGCTTGGGAACGGTGCGGTAAGGTCGTCGTCGCGACACGCGAAGATGAACTGCCGCAGCTCGACCGGATCGCTCAGCGGGCGACCGAGAACGGGGTCGCGTTCACCCGCATCGACACGGACCAGCTCCGTGAGATCGAGCCGCACGCAGCCGGGCTGGCGGCGTTACACGTCCCGGGTGCCGGCATTGTCGATTTCCGGCGGGTTTGTGAGGCGATGGCGCGGCAACTGGACACCGAAGGTTCCGGTGCGGTGCGGCTCGGATTCGACGTCGCCTCCATTCGGGTTCAAGGCGAGACGGTCACCCTTCTCGATCGCGGCGGGGAGTCGGTCCAGTGTGCACGTTGGATCAACTGTGGCGGACTCCGCAGCGATCGCGTGTTTCGGATGGCCGGTGGGACGACGCCGATTCAAATCGTCCCATTTCGCGGCGAGTACTATGAGTTGACCGCCGAGAGCGAATCGCTGTGCCGTCACTTGATCTACCCCGTCCCCGATCCGGCGTTTCCGTTCCTGGGCGCCCATTTCACCCGGATGATCACCGGGGGGGTCGAGTGCGGGCCCAACGCGGTCCTGGCGTTTGCCCGCTCCGGCTATCGCTGGTCGGACGTGAATCTTCGCGACTTGGGGGAAACGTTGCGCTTCGGGGGATTTTTGAAGCTCGCCTACAAGCACTGGCGAATGGGGTTGGGCGAGATGCACCGCTCGCTAAGCAAACGCGCGTTTGTCGATGCGCTGCAGAAACTGATCCCGGAGGTGCGTGTGGAGGACTTGAAAGAGGGCCGCTCCGGGGTTCGCGCCCAAGCGGTCGGACCGGATGGCGAGCTGGTCGACGATTTTTCGTTCGCCGAAACCGAGCACGCGATCCACGTCTTGAATGCACCCTCCCCCGCTGCCACGGCATCCTTGGCCATCGCCGAGCGGATTGTCGACCGGCTTGGTTAGTTGTCGATGCACGTTTCCAGGAAGCGGGCCAGGCGGTGAAAGTCGGAATCCGGCTCGATGTAACGGACGTTGGTCACCAGGGTCACCGGATCGACCAGATCCTCGAATGGGACGAAACGCAGGTCGAGTTGTCCCGAAACCGAAACCATCACGCCATTGAGTTTCTCCTCGACCAGCGCACGATAGGCGCCGACCCCCAATTGGGATCCGAGCATGATGTCGTAGGCGTGGGGCGGGGCGCACCGCGCTTCGTAGCCGAGTTGTAGCCCGTTGATCTTGCGGGTCCGGCCGGTTCGCTCGTTGTAGCGCGCGGCGACCAGCTTGGAGATGTTCGCAGATAGATTGATCGAGGAGATGTTGATATGTCCGTGTTCGTCGCGGCTGACCCCCTCGATGTATTTGGTCGGCAGGTATTCGGCCAGCCCTTCGGCAATCACGATCGTCCCGTATTCCCGTCCCTCCCGTTCCCGGGCCAGCATCATGTCGACCATCCGATCGATGACGCGGTCAAGCGCCATCACGGTGCGGAACTCCCCGGTCTCTGGGTTCACGATTTCCCGTTCGGCCAGGGCGCCGGCGATGTCCTCGACGCTCAAAACCATGCTCGCCTCGCCGGCGATCGCAGCCCCGTAGGACAACCACCCCGCGCTGCGGCCCATCGTCTCACACACGAAATAGGATCGGCCCGCTGCGGCGTCGAAATTCAAGTTCCGAATTTCCTCGGCCAGCGTCTCGACGGCGGTGAAGAAGCCGAAGGTGAAATCGATCCCGGCGTAATCATTGTCGATCGTCTTGGGCAGGTGGACGATCGGAAACCGCCTCGCTCCGGGCGGCAGGTTATCCTGAAACAGCTTCAACTTGTTCGCCGTCTTCAAGGTGTCGTCACCACCGATCGAGATCAGCGCGTCGATCTCCAGCGAACAGAGCCCTTCGTAGACTCGCCGCAAAGGTGCCACCAGTTCCGCATCTTTCAAGTGCTCGGGCGAACCGACATGCTTCCCTGGGTTGGTCCGGGCGGTGCCGATCATGATCCCGCGGCTACTGCGGGCGTGCGTCAGCAGGTCATGATTGAAACGAATGTAGTCGGTTCCTTCCTGAAGCGGACCGGCGGCGGTGTACTCGGCCAGGCGGCTGTAACCGTGCTTGATCCCGAACACCTGCGCCCCCTCCTCCAGGAACGAGAAAGCGGCGGTGGAGATGACCGCGTTGGCCGCTGGTGCTGGACCCCCAGCAAACAGAATGGCCACGCGTTTTATATCGAGGTCGTGTTGATCGGACATTTCAGGCTCAGGTTCGGGGAAGCGACTTGTTCTTATCTGGAATCAGCGAGGCTGATTTTAGGGAAGGTGAGCGGTCCGCCAAGCCGGTCACGTTCGAAGCCGCCCTACCCCGCTTCCCACTGCAGCGCCTCCTCGATCGCCTGCTCATACTCCTGGTCGGTCAGATCGAGGATTTCGCGAAGTTCGCCGAGCAACGTTATCTGTGCCTGACCGAGGTCCCCTTCGGCGGTGGCCGCCAAAAACATCGCCTGCAGGGCCAGCGTACGTTGGTCCTGATTCCACCGTTGCGAGACGGTCAGGACGTAGTTTTTCGCCTCAATCCCGTTCTGGACAGCGACCGAGCAGAGGTGGCCCAGAACTTCGCGGTCCAACGGCCGGTCGAGCAATCCGCTGGCGATTCGTTGGAGAGCGTCGATTTCCTCCTCACTCATCACCCCGTCCGCCATCACGATCAGGACCGCGGCGCGAATCGTCTCGTCCAAAAACTGTTCCTGGCGCGCCGTTTCGTGACTTTCTCGGTCCATCTGCAGGACCGTCTCGTCCCAGCATTCCCGGCACTGATCGCACTGCACAAATGTTTCCGGCCCGCCGATCGGGACAGTCGGGATGAAGTACAGTGTCAAAAACGGTCTGCGGGCGCGGAGCCGGTAAGTCTCGGTCGTCCCGCAGCTGGGGCAGTAAAAGTTGCCCCGGTCGCGGGTACGGGTCAGGTTCATGGTGCCGATCAGGATCATCTCCCACGCTCCTCCGACGCTATCGGTTACAGGGACACTTCCGGCCCGGGATCCGAATTGGATCAACTCTCAGCGGCCTCCGGTCCGATGAATTCGAGACGGGATACCACCACGATTCATCATGCGCCGTCGCGGCCAGTTCCACCATGCCACTCCTGCCGGTCGCCGCAAGCCGAACCAGTGCGCCACTGAGCAACCAGCGGCTGCTGTTTCAGCTCAATGCTGACCAGTTGGCAATTCAGCATCAGATGGATCAGCTTAGCACCGGCCGGCGGGTCCTGCGGCTCTCGGACGATCCAGCCGCCGCTGGCCGGGCGCTCGGACTGCAGCGCGGAGTCGATCGCAGCCACCAGCTTTCCCGCAACGCTGATTCCACCGCTCGGCTGTATCAGTCGACCGACACGGCGCTTTCACGCGTCGATGACGCCTTGATCACAGCCCGGGGCACTGCGGTCGAGGCCTCTCAAAGCGTGATCTCGGACGACGAACGGGAGTCGATGGCGGTGACGATCCGCCAGACGTTGGAATCAGTATTCTCCGCCGGAAACACCATCTTCCGTGACCAGCAGTTGCTCGGGGGCAGTCTCGATTCCGGCGATCAGCTTCGCTGGGATGGTAACGACGTGGTGTTTTCGGGACGCGATGCCATCGGCCGTACCAAGCTCGGTTCGGGAGACCCGGTCGATATCAACGTGGGCGGCGAACAATCACTCGGGATCGGCTCGGTGGTCCACGCCGGTACGCCCCTCGACGCGGCTTTGGTTCCCAGCAGCCGGCTGGCGGACCTGCGGGGGGGCGAGGGCGTCTCCCCAGGGGTGCTCCGCATTTCCAACGGCAATCAGTGGCAAACCGTCGACTTCCGACACGCCGACACGATTGGGGATGTCGCGTCGATCATCGAATCGATCGACCTGGGGGGCCGCAGCCTGACCGCAACGGTCGGGGACGATTCGTTGCGAATCGAGTACAGCGACGGTCTGCCGGGAACACTGGCGATCGACGATGCCAAAGGAAGCCAGTTCGCAAACGAGTTGGGGATCCGTAATCCCCAAGGATTGATCCCACCGCCGCTGCTGGCCGAAGACCTCGCCCCCCGCGCCACCACGGCGACGGAATTGGCCGATTTGGATGGTGGCGCCGGCGTCGACCTCTCCGACGGAATCCAGATCCAACAGGGGAACCGCCTCTTCGAGGTCGACCTTTCTTCGGCCGAAACGGTGGGCGATGCCTTGATTCTCATCAACCGTAGTGGCGCCGACATACGAGCGGAACTCGATACCTCGAGTGGGCAAATTGAGCTCCGTGCGCTGCGGAGCGGCGTCGATTACTCCATCGGGGAAAACGGAGGTCTGGCGGCGTCGAACCTCGGGATCCGCTCGGCCACCGAAGCGACGGCACTGGACGAACTGGGACGTGGCCGCGGTGTTGAATTGAATCCCGAGGGGGACGACCTCGTGATCGTTCGACCCGATGGCGTTGAATTGGGGCTGGACTTGGATGGGGCGGAGACGATCGAAGACGTGATCCAGCTGATCCGCGATCATCCCCAAAACCAGGACACCAACCGCGTGTTGGTCGATCTCAACGAGTTCGGCAACGGCCTCCAGATCGATGCCCCGCCGGGGGCCGATCCGCTGGTCGTTCGACAGACCCAGCGAAGCACCGCGGGGGAGCGACTGGGATTGGTGCCCCCCGGCGAGACTGAGGTGGAGGGAGTCGTCAATGGAGGCGTCGTCTCGGTCATCGGCGATGATTACCTGCCCCGCGAAGCGGGCGATGCGTTTGACACCTTGTTGCGACTGGAGACCGCGGTCCGGGAAGGTGATTTCGGCGAAATCGAACGGCTTCAAGAACGACTTGACGTCGATTTCAACCGAGCCAGCCGGGCGCGGGGTCGGGTCGGCATCTGGAGCCAGAACTTGGAACAATTGCAGGCCGTTGCCGATGACGATGCCGTCGCCTTGCGGAGTCAACTCTCCGACGAGGTGGACGTTGATTTGGCCAAGGTGATCAGCGACCTGACGCAGCGCCAGACCGCCCTCGAGGCTTCGCTGAACCTGATGGGCAGGACGGCCCAATTGACGGTCCTGAATTTTCTCTAGCGATTATGTCGATTCTCGGGACGCTCCCGACGATAACAAGCTTGGATGACGGCGGGTCCACCGCCCTTTCAAATCGACGGTGAAAGTGCTGTAGCCATGCGGATCGACACCCAACGTTTCGGTACTCTATCTCTGAAACCCGACCAATTGTTCTTGTTTGCGCAAGGGCTGATTGGCATGGAGAGTCTGCGGCAATGGGCATTGATCCCGGATCCGGAAAATCGTTCAGTCGCATGGTTGCAGAGCGCCTCGCGCGGTGACCGCGCCTTACCCGTGGTCAGTCCCCGCGCTTTTTTTCCGGAGTACCGCGTCCATGTGACACGCCGCGATCTGGCCGGGCTGCACCTCCGCCCGGGGGCCGAGGTTTACATCATGACGACGGTAGCGGGGCATTTCGGCAAGCTAACGACCAACCTGCGCGCTCCGCTGCTGATCAATCTCGATCGACGCCTCGGGTGCCAGGTGATCACCGATGACCAGCAGCCGCTCCGTCAGCCGGTGACTCTCGTCACACCCTCGACGGCGTCCCGCAGCGTTTCCCCGCTCACGCCCTCCGGTGAGCTCCCGGCAGCGCCACGCCGCAAGGCTGCCTGAGCGTTTCCCCGAAACGCTCGGTCAACGTCTCGGCTGCACGACATTCTCGGTCCCTCGTGGTGGCGACGCGAGGTAGCAACCGGAATGATCGGCAACTCCGGACCTTGACCGCTCGCCGTGGATTCGCACCAGCGAACCGCCGACAAACTCTTTAGCGAGGCGGTTGCAGCGATACCGCTGTTCCCTTGCCCATGCCCGGAGGCGCGGTGACCTTCAGCCGCCAGCCCCGCGTGTCGTCCCTATCAGTCTCGACCCCACCGAAAGCAGCCCGAGGGCATCATGCTTGTCCTTTCCCGACACCGTGACGAGAGCATCATGATTGGTGATGACGTGGTCGTCACCATCGTTGACATCCGAGGGGACAAGGTCCGCTTGGGCATCGAAGCGCCCCAGTCGATCCCGGTCCATCGCCAAGAGGTGTATGAGGCCATTCAGCGCGAGAACCGCCGCTCGACGCAAACCGGTGCGGGGGCGACCAAGGATGTGCGCCCGCCCGAGGATGAATGAACCAACGATGCGTTCTCGACTCCCCGGCGCTCTCTTCTCAGTCGGGGATTCTTTTCTCGCCCCCGTTCCGCACGGAACGTGATCTTTTGGCGACGGGGCTGACTCCAGCCCCTTGAGTTCGCTCCCCCCGGTGCGCGGCCTTGCAGGGCATCCGGTGTACCCATGGCGGTTTAACCTGCCCCTTTTCGTGACGCGAATCTGCCCTTTTTCAAGCCTTTGGCGTCCGTTTGTCTCGCTTGTGCCGCTGGTGACGGCGCGTGCGCGCAGTTCGCAGACGTTTCGCGCGTCTCGCGGCGTTTGAGCCAAGATGCGTGTTCAATGCTTCCCCAGACGGCGACGCTGCCGGATGACGTTTGATCGATGGTCGGTCGAACCCGGGTCGTCGAATCCGTCGCCCGGTCGATCGCGGCCGGACCCGTCACCACCGACTGCGATTCACCAAGCACAAGGGGTTTAAATACCAATGTCACGCATCAACACCAACGTTCCGTCACTTGTCGCTCAAAACCGACTCCGCTCAAGCAACAACGACTTGCAGACGTCGCTGACACGCCTGAGTACCGGGCTCCGCATCAACAGTGGTGCCGATGACCCGGCCGGACTGATCGCCAGCGAAGCATTGCGGAGCGAAGTCACCAGCCTCAACAAGTCGGTCGCCAATACGCGGCGGGCGAGCCAGATCGTGAGCACCGCCGACAGCGCATTGAGCCAGGTCAGCAACCTGCTCAACGATGTGCGTGGCTTGGTTGTCGAGGCTGCCAACACCGGAGCGCTCAGCGACCAGGAAATCGCCGCCAACCAACTTCAAGTCGACAGTTCGTTGGAAGCGATCAACCGGATCGCCCAATCGACCACCTTCCAAGGCAAAAAACTGCTCGATGGCTCGCTCGACTTCGTCAGCACCGTCGGCTCAGTCGACTCGGTACGCGATGCCCAAATCGATCAAGCCAACCTGGGGACGGCGAGTCGGATGGACGTCGAAGTCGTGGTCAACTCCGCCGCGAGTCAAGCGGAAGTCAGTGCCGACGCTGCCGCCTTCTCCGACGGCGCGGCCGCCTCGGCCAGCGGCCCCAGCGTCCGTCTCGGGACCGTCGAAACCGGTGGCGAAACGATCAACGTCACCGGCGGCGAAGACTTCGCCAATGTGGTTTTGGTCGATGACGTCGATGGAGGCGAAGGCGACGTCTCCTACGACGCGGAGACCGGCGACCTGACGGTCACCGCCGACTTCGGCAATACCAATGCCGACGCGACCGTCATTCAGGCGGCGATCAATGACTTGGACGGCTTCGTCGCCGAGGGAGCGGACGCCGCAGGAACCGGCGGTGGCACCGCAGGATCGACCGCCACCAGCGCCGCGGCCGATGCGCTGACCATCACCGCCAATACAGAGGGTGCCGAGTACAACAACGTCACTGTCAAATTCGTCGAGGGTTCGTCAAACGCTGCCGACTTCGACAGCGAACAAAAGATTCTGACGGTCACCGTTGACTCCTCGGACCCCCAATCCGCCAACGACATCGCCACCGCCATCGAAAGCGCCACGGTCGACGGGGATGCCCCCTCGAGTGCCGTGTTCAGCGCCACAGGATTGGACGACGCGTCGATCGACATCGAGTCCGGGGTCGACGATCTGAGCACCGGCACCAGCGGCGGCGAGGTCCTGAACGATTCGCTCGTCTTCCAGCTCAATGGCTCCTCCGGGGCGGAGACCTTTAATTTCGGCGCCGGGACGTCCGCCGCCCAAATCGCCGAGGCATTGAACCTGGTTTCCGACAGCACCGGTGTCAGCGCCGATTTCTCCAACGGATCTCTGACGATGACCTCCACCGATTACGGGTCCAATTCCCTGGTCAATGTCGATGTGATCAACGAAGGGGACAGTGGCACCTTCGAATCGAGCTTGAGCGAACCCCGGGCCACCGGCACGGACGTCAACGCCACAGTCAATGGGCTCGAGGCCAACGCCTCCGGAAACCAGCTGTCGGTCAACACCGGTTCGCTCAATATGAGCCTGACCGTCGACGACGGCAGCGATTCCAACTTCTCCTTCTCGATCACCGGCGGCGGTGCCCTGTTCCAATTGGGACCCGACATCACCAGTACCCAACAGGCCCGATTCGGCGTGGGTTCGGTCAGCACCGGAAAACTGGGTGGCGCCTCGGGAAGGCTGTATGAGCTCGGCAGCGGCCAGGCCAAGAGCCTGTCGAATAACGTCGAGGGGGCGGCCGAGGTGATCGACGAGGTGATTGCCAAGGTGACCAGCCAGCGGGGCCGCTTGGGGGCGTTCCAGGCGA
>CAYWXT010000167.1:0-12569 GCA_964462125.1 uncultured Pirellulaceae bacterium
GTAAGTGGCCGCACGCTGTGTACCAAGTCGCGAACAAAAATAAAAAGTGTTCCCTAAGTTGCAGGCTCGCCACTGTTTACGAGGCTCCTTGGCGGTGCCGCGGGAGGACACCGTGGATCGCTTGCCGGTGGATCGTGGGGAAAGATTTACAATCGGCGGACGGAATTTTCAAAACGGGTGGTTTGCCGCATCAAGACACGAGCCCGCGACAAAACTGGCTCGCAAGGGAAGTGGCAGAGAGCTGCGGGGTCACAACCGCGAGCCACCCCGGCGGGGTGAGCTGCCGATTCCGTCTTGACCGATTTGGTGAAAACGGGGTAATTCCGCTCAAGAATTGCTCATGATGTTCCGAAGGGCGCTCCGCTCACGCCAAGGCCACCGCTTTGACGCCGACCCACGCTGCACTCCCGACTCCCACCGTTCGCTGCAGGTTCGATCGGCGACCTGTCACGGACGCTACGGTTTCTCGGCGACCATTGTCGGTCGCAGTCCGATTCGCGGCAGCGGGGATTCTACTGCTGTTGATCGCTTCGGTTGGCCGCGCCCAGAGCAACGGTTACGCGAGCGGCTCCTCTCGGCCAGCCACCTCGGGGACCGGAAACGGCGACGTGCCGCAAACGAACCTACAGCCGATCGGCGCGCCACCACTTGGGGGCGGCAATTCACCCACCGCGCCATCGGCCGGTCAAGCGCCGGCTGCATCGCTGGGTGCTCCGGCAGCCCCACCGTCGCCGGCTCCGTCGACCGGGAACCCTTCGGGAAGCACCTTGTTTGACCCTTACGCCACCAATCCCGGGTCGGGAACGTTCTATGCTCCCAACGCAGTGCCTGCAGCTCCCCCTGGGGCAGCCAGCGCGAGCCATTATCCCAACGGCAGTTTCCTGGGCCGGTTGTTTTCGCTGTCCTCTTCAAGAGCCGGTGGTGGCGTCGCAGCGCCAGGTTTCGGTTCGCCGACGGTGGCCCCGCCGGGCGCCGAGGGGATCGCGCCGCAGGGATCGGGGGTGAATCATCCAGCTCCCGCCTTCGGTGGCCCTGGCGCGGGCGGTCCCGCCTATCCGCCCTCGATCTATCCCTCGTCCACTCCCTCGACCCTGTTCCCCGGTGGGCTGTTCTCGCAGGGTGGAATGTGGCCGGGAACCGGCGGTGGGCCGCTGGAATCGCTGCAGTTCGTGCATGGGCCGCGGTTGC
The DNA here is from genome assembly GCA_964462125.1 of uncultured Pirellulaceae bacterium. Lineage (GTDB taxonomy): Bacteria > Planctomycetota > Planctomycetia > Pirellulales > Pirellulaceae > JAWLFY01. The sequence continues at coordinate 1,189 of CAYWXT010000167.1, forward strand.
GTCACGCTCACATCCTCGGGGGCGACCGCAATACCGACGTCGGGATCAACGACACCGACGTTTCGGTCGCCTTCGCGTTCCCGCAGTTCCTGTACTCAAGTCAACCGCTCTACGTCGTCCCTTCGTTCGGCCTGCATCTTTGGGATGGACCGCAGAGTACCGGCAGCACGAGCACAGCGGACCTACCGTCGAGCGTCTACGACGGGTTCCTCGACTTCGGCTGGCAGTCAGACCCGAATCAGATGTTGGGTGCGGAGCTCGGGGTCCGCGTCGGCGCTTTCACCGATTTTGACCTCTTCAACAGCGACAGCATGCGGGTGCGCGGCAAGGGACTCGGTTCGTTCCGCCTCACCCCTGCATCGACCCTCAAGGCGGGCGTCTACTATCTCGACCGAGACAGCACCAAACTGTTGCCCGCCGGTGGTTTGCTTTGGCAACCGAACCCATTCACGCGATTCGACATATTCTTTCCCGAACCCAAGTTAGCCCGCTATTGGACCACGATCGGCCGCAGCGACCTGTGGTGGTACGCCTCGGGTGACTATGGCGGCGGCGCCTGGACGGTCCGGCGGGCGGATGGTTCGTCCGACAGTGTGGAGATGAACGACCTCCGCGTGATGCTGGGGTTGGAGTGGGGTCAGAGCGAAGCCATCCGGGCCGGCCGACGCACAGCGTTTCTCGAAATCGGTTTCGCTTTCGACCGGGAGGTCAATTACAAGCGGAACCCAGCGGATGACTTCAAACCCCGTGACTCGGTCATGTTCCGGGCTGGTTTCGGCTATTGAATCACCACGGGTCAATCGTCGCCGCGAATCGCTCCGTTCAGGAGTCCGGCGAGCTCTTCGATGTGAGATTGGGTGTACCGGCTTCGGCTTGCGGCGCGAGCCAGTTCGCCGCCAATCGGGAACCGTTTCCCGGGCGGCAATTGCACTAAGGAGAACGCCCGCGGAGAGGGGATGCCAAGGGTGATTAAATCCGCATCGACGTACAGTCGGCGATCTTCGCGAAACCCGGGTGGCAAGACGACGCCGTGATCGCTGGCCATTTGGAACCCGTTGTCAGCCCCTTGTTTCAACAACCAGATTGCCGTCATGACTTGACCCGAAGTGGGCGAAACCCACACCAGGGTGCGGACGATTCGCTCACGGTTTTGCTGTTGTTGTCGCACAACGCCCGAGGAATCGAAGATGGCTAACGTCGTCCGCCGGGCGATGATCCGCATGTCATCGAGCGACGCTTCGGCAGCGCTGAGTAGCTGGCGTTGGATCAGACCAAGTTCAGGCGGTTCCGCGTCGGGGTGGGGTGGCCCGCTGGCGACCACCAATCGCCCTTGCCGCTCCGCGGCCAAACCGACAGCCACGTCATCCAACTGCCACCGATCCTCGGCGCGGCCTCCACCGTTTTCGCCGCCGGTTTCCGGACTGGTCCGAGCGAGGATCACAAATTTCCATAACGACGCATATTTCGCGACGGTGTCGGAGATCGCATCAACATCGCCGTCGGTGACTCGCGGTTTCGCGACTAACAGAACATGCGTCCAGCCGTCCGGAGCGGTGTCGCCAATCACCGTCCCGGCCGGAACTTTCGTCACCGGCGGGTGAGTCGACTGGGCCACCACAGGCGGGCAGACCCCCAAGGTGGCAGGGAGGCCGAGCACCAGCATTAGAATCCGGGCCATGATTCCGGTTCGCGGGAAGCTTGAGCCTGGCCCCGAAATGCGGCGAATCAACCGTCGTGCTCGCATTCTTGTCACCCCGGGGAGATCCCGCCTGAAGTCAACCACATCTGCAAACAAAACGTAGGGTATCTTACCGTTTCACGGTTCATGCACGAAATGGTTCATGCACGAAACACCCCCTTGATAGATCAGCTGTGCAAATCCCTTCCCATGCGGTTAATTTCGATACGCCGCCGCCGCCGCGACTGAAGACGTTCGTCGAGTTATGCCGCTGGCAAGCAGATCGCTGCGGGGACGGGCCCGCGTTCACATTTCTGGATTACGAATCCGACGCGCAACAGCATCTGAGCTATGGACGGTTGGATGCCAGAATTCGATCGGTGGCAGCAGCGCTGGCTGAGCATGGTCGAGCGGGTGACCGTGTCCTGATCGTTCAGCAGCCGGGGCTGGAATACGTCGTATCCCTGTTCGGCTGCCTGTATGCCGGGATGGTTGCTGTCCCGGTCTACCCTCCCGACCTGTTCCGCCTGCGCCAAACGCTCCCGAGGCTGGAGGCGATCACGTCCGAGGCGGGGGCGAGAATCATGTTGAGTAGTCGCGGCATTCTGGGAGATTCTCCCGGGCCATTATGGAAACTCGGTCGCGATGCGGCGATTGCGACTGACGAACTCGATCCCCACGGGGCCGATCGATGGGTACCGCGCACCGCAAAGCCGAAGTCGCTGGCGCTGTTGCAATACACCTCGGGATCGACCGGAACACCGCGCGGCGTCGCATTGACTCATGCCAATCTGTTGGCCAATGCTAAGCAGGGATACGAGGCGTTTCACGTGCCCGATGCTGTCGCCTGTTTTTGGCTTCCCCCGTACCACGACATGGGGTTGGTTGGGGGCATGCTGTTGCCGATGTATGGCGGTCGGCCCAGTGTGTTGATGAGTCCGATTTCCTTTATCCAAAACCCGATACGCTGGTTTGAAGCGATCACACGCTTCCGTGGTACCAGTGCCGCAAGTCCCAACTTTGGCTATGAGTGGTGTCTGCGAAAGATCCGGGACGAACAGTTGGAGGGAATCGATTTGTCGTCCTGGAGGGTCGCTATCACCGGCGCCGAACCGATCCGCGCCGGGACACTTCGACGCTTTGTTCAGCGATTCGCCGAGGCAGGGTTTTCGGAGTACGCGCTAACTCCCGCCTACGGGATGGCGGAGGCGACCCTGGCGATCACGGGAAAGTCCCGTGGTGAACGACCGCTGGTGGCCAATTTCCAAGCCGACGCATTACGCGCCGCGCCGCCGGTGGCGGTTCGTTGTCCCTCGCAGCGGGAAGCTGAGAGCCATTCCGGAAGCCCCCTCACCCTCAGCCCTGCAAAGCCGGGGGAGGGGGAACAGAATGAGCCGCAGGTCGTCACGCTGGTTGGCTGTGGACGCCCGATGCAGGACTGCGACGTGCAGATTGTCGACCCCGAGAGCCGGCTGCCGTTGAAGGACGGTCGCGTCGGCGAAATCTGGGTTCGCAGCCCCTCGGTCGCGGAGCGTTACTGGTCCCAGCCGGAACTTTCCCAGACAATGTTTCAGGTCAACTCGGCCGACGGGTCGCTGATCGGCTATCTTCGAACCGGCGATCTGGGCTTCATCGACAGCGGCACCCTGTTCGTCTCCGGCCGCTTAAAGGAACAGATCATCATCGCGGGGCAAAACTATTTTCCCCACGATTTAGAGACCGCCATCCAGTCCTCCCACGAGGCGTTTCGAATCGATGGTGGGGCTGCCTTCTCGATCGAGGGTTCCGACAGCGAGCGTTTGGTCATCGTCCAGGAAGTCGTGCGGCCGAAGCGTTTCGACTTGGCAGTATTGGCCCAGTCGGTGCAACAGGTGCTGCTCGAGCAGTTTGGTCTCACTGCAGACGCAATCGTCCTGGTCACCGCAGCCACCCTGCCGAAAACCTCCAGCGGGAAACTGCAGCGACTGGAATGCCGGCGGCAGTTCCTGGAGGATCAATTGCAGGTCCGTTATCGCTGGCATCCGACGGCCCGCCAACAAGCCGATGCGGCTGGAAATGTGTGGTTGGCCCCGGCGACAGCCCCGATGGAAGATGGCTGGACGTTCGTCAAACAGCAGCTCGCGAAGATCTGGTGCGATGTCCTGGGACTCGACCAGGCCGCGGACGACCAGGCGTTCTTGGACGCCGGTGGCAATTCCTTGGCCGCGACTCAATTGCTAACGCGGGTCCGGGAAACATTTGGGGTCGCGTTGGAGTTCGGCGACCTGGTTCGCCAACCGACCTTCGCCCAACTGGCGGAAACTCTCGAGCGGGCGAGTCAGACGGTCGAACGGGCGAGCTCGGATGGTGGCACGCCAGCGACACGGGAGGCTCCACGCTCACGGGCCTCCCACGGCGTTGACCCCACGTCCACAGACCCTACGTCCACAGATCGCCTGCCACTCACGCCGACGCAGCGTGGATTCTGGGTCTTGGAGCAACTGCAGCGGCGTGATGCTTTCTCACATGTCGGGGTATCGCTCCAGATCGCAGGCGGCCTGGAGCCGAAGCGATTGGTGGACGCGCTGACGGAACTGCCAGCGCAGTGTGACGCACTGCGTCTCCGTTTTCATGTCTCCGATGTAGGCGAGCCAACGCAATCCGTTGAACCCAAGGCCATCTGGCAAATCGAGCAGCTTGATTTGACTTCCGTTGCTGAAACGCAACAGCAGTTGGAGATCAATCGACTGGCAAAGTCGATGATGGCGGCACCGTTCGAGCTTGCCGCTCCGCCGTTGGCGCGCGCCGCGCTGGTCCGCACCGCCGGCGACCAATTTCAGCTGCTTCTGGTCGCACACCACCTGATCTGCGATGGCGCCTCGGTGCAGTTGTTGCTCGATGAACTTTCCAATCTGTACGACGAAGGCGCCCACCGCGATGGCATATCGCATTCCGGACGATCGTCAATGCAGTGGACCGAGTTTCTTCGTGAGACGATGCGTTGCGAAGAACCAGCGTCGCAGGAGGACTCGCGTCGGTACTGGCGACAGCGGCTGCAGCGGATGAGTCTCGATTCTCCGCGTCTGGGACTCTCACCGAACGTCTCGCGAACACGAAGCCAGCGCGAGGTACCGTCCGACGCTCGGCCGGCAGGAACCGAACTTGCCGAAACGTTGCGACAAAGACTGACGCGTCGCCAATCCGCACGGTTGAATCAGCTCGCCGCCAGGTTGCACGTGACGCCGTTCGCGACCCTGCTCACACTCTGGCACCGGGTGTTGGAGCGATATAGCGAATCGAGCGATCTGGTGCTGGGCGTTCCGGTCGCCAACCGCACCGGTAGTGCGTGGGAACGGACGGTCGGTTGCTTCATCAACACGATCCCGTTCCGCATCGATTTCGCTCGCACCCTCGACGAAAGCACGGAGGAAACCTGCCTCGAGGCGATCCAACGCTTGCATGCCATGTGGTGGCAGGACCTGCAGCACGCGACCCTGCCGACGGAGCAGATTTTAAGACATGCCGATGGAGATGGGTCAGCTCAGCGCGTTCCCTGGATCCGCAATCTGGTGTTGCAGCAACCCGATGCAAGGCATGATCTGCGGTTCGGCGACGCTTGTGTGACGGACTTCACGAGTGACTACTCTTCTCTTGCCGCCTACGACACCAGCCTGATCTGCGAAACACACGAGGGTGCCCTGGAGTTGGCGCTCGTGTATGCACCCTCGCGCGTCGAACGGGCCATTGCTGTGAACCTGCTGCGGTCGTTGACAGAATGTTTGACCGCCGTGCTTGAAGACCCGCAACGAACGATCGCATCACTTCCCATTCCGGCTTCCGAGGAATGCCAGCGAATCGCGTCGCGTTCGGTGGGAGCGTCAACGGGCGAAGCGAAACGCCTGCTGTTGGACCGTTTCGAGGAACATGTTCGGCGGCGTCCCAAATCGACCGCGATCGAAGATAGCTCCGGCACCATTTCGTACGCTCAGCTGGATCACCAATCGTCCTTGATTGCGTCCGCACTGATGGAACTTGGCATCGGCCCCGGATCGATCGTGGGAATTCATCTGCCTCGCTCTCGCGCGGTGTCGATGGTCATGCTCGGGGTTTGGAAGGCAGGAGCTGCTTATTTGCCGCTGGATCCAATTGCGACGGCCGGACATCTCAATAAGGTGGTTCATGACGCCTCGCCCGATTTGCTGGTCACGTTCGCGCCGGCGCGGAATCCCTCTCACGCGAATCCTCTCGCCAACAACGCCTCGGAACTGCCGTTCGATGGTTGGGCTCGTGTCACGGTGGACCACTTGGTTCGGTCGCCGGCGGCGAAGCGAGCAAGCGGAAGCATGCATCGTCCGCAGTCGGCCGATGCGGCCTATGTGATCTACACCTCCGGATCAACGGGGCAGCCAAAGGGGGTCGTGGTCGAACAGGGGAGTGTCGCCAATCTGCTGCAGTCGTTCGCGGGGTCTCCCGGGTTTTGTCAGGACGAGCGGTTTTTGGCGGCTACGACAGTGGCGTTCGACATCTCGGTCTTGGAACTGTTTCTCCCGCTGGCCACGGGCGGAATCAGCTCGATTGCGCCGGCAACGCCGAGCGACGATCCAGACGCGGTGCTGGATTGGATCAATAACCATTCGATCGATGTCATCCAAGGGACACCGTCCTCGCTGCGGATGTTGCTGGCCCGCGGCTGGGAACCGAGCCCGCGAAGCCGGGTGTGGTGTGGAGGCGAAGCGTTGCACGCCGCTCTGGCGAACACCATTACCGCGACCGGTGCGGCCTTGTGGAATGTTTACGGGCCGACGGAAACGACCGTCTGGTCGATGATCGAGCCCGTCGAACCCCAGGTGAGCGACCCGATGTCGATCGGGACTCCGATCTCCAACACGACAATCGCGGTCCTCGACCGGCACGGCCACCCGGCTCCCGAGGGCGTCGCCGCGGAACTCTGGATCGGGGGAGCCGGCGTCGCGCAGGGTTATCTACACCGCCAAGATCTGACCGCCGATCGGTTTCGTGAACGCCCTTCGTCGCGTTACCCTGAGGTTGAATCGCTGGCGGGTGCCCGCACCGCCGATTCTCCGAGCGGTGATGGAGACGCGATACGCCGCGACCGCTGGTACCGCACCGGTGACATTGTTCGCTGGTGTCCTGACGGTCGACTGGAATTTCTCGGCCGGAACGATCGCCAGATCAAGCTCCGCGGGTGGAGGATTGAGCTGGGGGAGATCGAGGCGGCGATTGACGAACATCCGGGCGTCGCCGAGGCCGCGGTCAGCTGGTGGGATGCCAGCCCAGATGATCGCCGCATTGTTGGCTTCTATCGCCCCATGGCTGGCCGCCTGTCGCACGTGGAGCAGCTGCATGCGTTCTTGGCGCAGCGATTGCCGCCACCCTTGCTTCCCTCCAGCCTGGTCGAACTGGACGAGATCCCGCACACACGCGCTGGCAAGGTCGATTATGCTCGGCTGCCGATCGATAAGGCGAAGGTTCCACAGGACGGGCGAAGCGCGAAAACGTTAAGGCATGTTCCGCCGAGAAATTCTTTGGAACAACAAATCACGGCAGCCTGGGAAGAGATCTTGGGTCTCTCGGCGATCGGGGTCGAGGATGACTTTTTTCGCCTTGGAGGTCATTCCCTCATGGCCGCGCAGCTACTCGCCCGGCTCCGGGCGAGTTTGGAGGTATCGATCCCGCTTCGCGAGATCTATCACCGGCCCACCGTGGCCTCCTTGGCCGAATGGGTGCGTGATCATCAAGCGGGCGGCCATGGACAGCCCGGCGCCGACGAGGTGCCGGTGACCGGTGACGGCCCGGCTCAGCGAGCTGGAGATCCAGGGCATGAAGTGACGCAGCGGCGCCCGCTTTCTTTTGCCGAGCAGCGGCTTTGGATCGTCGACCAGGTGGAGCCGAACCATCCGTTCTACAACCTGCCCTTGGCCGCTCGCGTTCGCGGTCCCTTGGATTTTAAGATTCTGGTTCAAAGTCTGAACGACTGCGTCCAACGACACGAAACGCTGCGCAGCACGTACACCGTTGTTGAGGGCCAGCCACAACGCACGATCCACGCAATGGTCGAGGTCGAGGCGCAGTTTGTCGATCTACAAGCGGACGGGAGCGTCACCGGCGGGCAGGAGGCGTTAGCCTCGCGGTTGCGAGCGGAAGCGCGCCGGCCGTTCGACTTGGATCGAGGGCCGCTGCTGCGGCTGACGATGTATCAACTGGATGCCGAAGATCATGTGGTGCTGCTGACAATGCACCATATTGTTTCGGATGGTTGGTCGATGTGGGTACTGCTCGGTGAGTTGGCGGAGTTTTACCGCAGCCGGCAGCAGAACGTCCCGGCAAGCCTTCCGCCACTGCCGATCAGCTACAGCGAATTCGCGGCGCGGCAGCGTACCGAGTTGAACGAGCAGCGATTGCAGCCATTGCTGGAGCACTGGGCAACGGCGCTTCACTGCGCGCCGGAAGCCTTGAATTTGCCAACGGACTCTCCACGTCCGGCGGTCCAGGATTTCGAAGGGGCAGTGCTGCCGCTGGAATTCCCCGCCGCGCGGTCCGAGCAGATCCGGCAACTCGCCGGCCAGCATCAGGCGACACCATTCATGGTGATCTTGTCTGCCTATGCGTGTTTGCTGGCCCGATACAGCGGCCAGCAAGATTTCACGGTCGGAACGGCGGTCGCCAACCGTTCGGAGCCGGAACTGGAACCGCTGATCGGGTTCTTTGTCGGGTCGCTGGTCCTGCGCATGAAACTCGAAGGCGCCCCGACCTTTACTGAACTGCTGCAACGGACTCGGGACACGGCGATCGATGCGTTCGAGCATCAGGAACTCCCTTTCGAGCGTCTGGTCGAACACCTGGCGACCGAGCGTGACCGCAGCCACTCTCCGCTGTTTCAAACGGCGTTCGTGTTGCAAAATGCGCCGCGCGACTTCGAGACGGCGGATGATCTCTCCATGACGCCGATTCCGGTTGATAACGGAACGTCCAAGTACGACCTGACGCTGTTTCTGTGGGAACATGAGGGCCGGTTTCGTGGTCATTTCGAATACCGTACCGGACTGTTTCGCGAGCAAAGGATCCAACAGTTTGCCGACAGCCTGGGTGTGTTGCTCGACGCGGCATTGCAGCATCCAGACTCCCCCATCGATCGATTGCCGTTGCTTTCAGACAAGGCGCGTAGCGACATCCAGGCACGTGCCGAAGGTCCGAGCAAGATCGATCAGGGACCGCAACTACTCCATGAAATCGTCATCCGAGTGATGCACGCGGATCCCACTCGGATTGCAATCGCTCACGGGAACCAGCAACTGACGTACGGTGCGTTGGACCGATGGAGCCACCGATTGGCTCGCGGATTCCAGCGGGCAGGGGTAGCGCCGGAGCAACGCGTGGTCATCTATCTCGATCGCGCAGCCGACCAGGTCGCGTCGATGCTGGCTGTGCTTCGTGCTGGCGGGGCGTTCATTCCGATGGATTCCACCTTTCCCCTCAGTCGCTTGGCGCAGGTCATCGAGGACGCCGACCCCACCGTCGTCATCGCTGCAGGGGACGTCATCGAATCGATCCGCGAACGCTTCCCCCACCGTTGCTGTTATACGCCAGCCGGTTTGGTCGCAGAGGACGATGGGGGATGGATTGATCCGGCCCTGCGGCACGACAACCTCGCTTATTTGATTTACACCAGCGGGTCGACCGGTGAGCCGAAGGGGGTGGCGATCGAGCACCGATCAATCTGCAACCTGGTCCGCGGCATTTGTGACGTCGTCGGCGTCGATGCGAACGACCGAATGTTGCACCAGTTTTCTCCGAGCTTTGACGGTTCGCTGGCAGAGGTCTTCACGGCACTGGCTGCGGGAGCGTGTTTGGAGATCGCCGACCGGGAAGTGGTACTCGAGCCAGCGCGTCTGACTCGATTGTTGAACGAGCGCGGGATGACGGTTGCCACTTTCACGCCCCCGCTGCTGTCCCTGCTCGACCCAAACGAGCTGCCTGGCTTGCGCACCGTGGTGTCTGCCGGTGCTCCGCTGTCTCCCGAACTGGCCGAGCGGTGGGTACGCGGGCACCGGTTGTTCAACGGCTACGGTCCCACGGAGTGTACGATCGGTGCGGCGATCCACCAGGTCGAGCCAACCGCGATATCGTCGCGTCAGGTCGACAATCCGCCCCCCGTCGGCCGTCCCTTGCGCAACACACGGATTTATGTGCTGGACCGATCGCAGCAGTGGGTTCCCGACGGCGTTGTGGGCGAGGTTTACATCGGTGGCGTGGGAGTCGGACGTGGGTATTGGAGCCGTCCGGAGCTGACAAACGCGAGCTTCGTGCCAGATCCGTGGTCAGATGCCGAGCGTGGATCGATCGATCACGCTCAGCGACCACCACGAATGTTCCGCACGGGCGATCTCGGGCGGTGGAATCGTAGTGGTGAACTGGAGATCGTGGGGCGGGCCGATGATCAAATCAAGCTGCGAGGCTTTCGGATTGAGCCGGGAGAAATCGCGGCACTGCTGGACCGACTCCCAGAGGTCCAAGCCTCCACCGTGATCGCCTTAGGGGAGGAGCAAGCTCAGCAGGGAGCTGGCCGCCGTTTGGTGGCGTATGTCGTCGCTCGGGAGGATCTGGCAGCCGACGGGGAACCGCTGGAGCAGCAACACATTGAAAGTTGGCAGGAGCTGTTCGAGCAATCGCAACCAAACGACACCACGGAAGTCGCTCCAGAGGATGACTTTGCCGGGTGGATTAGTCTAATCAAAGGCCGACCCATTCCGACCGATGAAATGCAACGTTGGGCGGACCAGGCGGCCAACCGGATCAAGCAATTGCGTCCCCGCCGGGTGTTGGAGATCGGTTGCGGAACCGGACTGATCCTTCTCCGCATCGGTGACGACATCGAGCAATACGTCGGTTTGGATGTCCTGCCATCGGCACTGGAGCGTCTTCAGCAGACGCTGGGGCAACACCCCGAGTTGGCGCGAAAGGTGACGTTGCGACAAAACGCTGCCCACGAACTTGGCGACCTTCCGTTCGATTCCTTTGACACCATCGTGCTGAACTCCGTGGTGCAGTACTTTCCCAGTGGCCGCTATCTGCTGGAGGTGATTCGGCACGCCTCGCATCTACTGAGCCAGAATGGTCGAATGTTTCTGGGTGATCTGCGGGATCTGCGATTGCATGGTGCCTTTGCGACCGCGGTCGAATTAGCGCGGCCGATCGAGGAGTCGTCGACGGTATCGCAATTCATGCGACGCGTCCGCGCCCGGATCGAGCATGACGAAGAACTTTTGGTCCACCCGTCACTGCTCCAGTCGCTGCAGCGAGAGCTTCCGCGTCTGGACTCCGTCGCCCTACGGTGGAAAGCCGGTGGGGATGACAATGAATTGATGCGGTTTCGCTTCGACGCAACACTCTGCTTCGACAGCCCTGGTCAACCACTTGATCCAGGGTTGGAGTTGGGTCCTGCCGAGTTCGAACCCAGCGGCGACATCCGCCCCGAGCAATTGACGTGGCGGATGCTGCAACGAGTTGACGCGGAGGAGACCGTCGACGCCGTGTTGGCTGAGCGAGATCGATGGCTGCAAGAACGCGAAGTGGTCCAAGACGCGGTCATTGATGCATCCGAGCCGGTGCGCCGCGGCACCAATGACCCATTGCGGCAACGGCGGTCGACGCGGCTGATTCATCGCATCCGCGAGCATTTGCAACGCCGGCTTCCGCAGTACAT
>CAYWXT010000168.1:0-12558 GCA_964462125.1 uncultured Pirellulaceae bacterium
TTCCGAACAAAAGCCAGAACGACGCTTTAATGATTTGCTAGCACTACGGGTAGTGGCAGCAAAAGGCCCATTCAGTTAAATGTAGTCGCCGTCGCTTATGCCCGTGCCATTCGTACCGGACACTTTTTTCCCGCTCCTTGCTCAACGGTCTTGGGATGCTTCGTCTTGCTGGGCAGCGCTCAGCCGTGCGTCGATGCGGCGGGCGACGGTCGTGATCGTGTCGGCGAATTGGTTTCGCGTCGGCGGCTTGACCTGTGGAAGCCGCTCCGCGAGACCGACCATGGCGCGGGGGTTTCTCTCGCTCATCTGCGAAACCTGCGAGATAAACCGGGCGGTCTCGCCGAAATTCTGGTCCGCCGATCGCCCAATCAATCCGCTGAAGGTCCGTGCCACCAGGTCGGCCCCCAGATTGTCGAATTGGATGAAGCAGTCGAGCACGCCGGTCACGGTCGTCCCGCCCCCAGCCGACTCGGCATAGCTGCTCCGCAGGACAAACACCCCCTGGCCGCCGACCGGCGCCGTGACCAGGGCGCCGCTGTAGCTTCCCTTGGCGACGAACACGTGCAGATTCGAATCACCGTACACTAGATCGATCTCGCATTCGGTGCCGTTACCGTCCTCGGCCTGGAACTGATAGGGACCGACCCGCTCCATCTGGACCTTGGTGATCCCCATCAACTGCCAGATCCCGACGAGCACCTCCGGATTGCGAGAGAGGAACAGGAACATGTCCCGGTCACACTCGATCGCTTGCACCGGGAGCCGGCGATAAATCGTCGGGGAGTTGGTGATGTCGAGGACCTTCCGCGTTGCCTCGGGGGTCAGCCGCTGCAGCGGCAGCGATTCGACGGCCTCCTGCCGCTGGAGGTACTTGTCGGTGAGCAAGCCGCCCGCGACAGGCCCAGCCACGAGGCCGCGGTTGCCGGCTTCCTTCGCCGCCGCAGCTGGTTCGGTCCCCCTTGCACCCGAGGGCACCACCAGGACTGCCGCGGTGAGCAGACCGCGCATGATCGCTCCGATTGAGTCCTCCGCCACGAACGTCCCCTCTTTTCGGACCATCGACCCTGACCTCGGGCACTGGACCCAATCTCTCGGCCACCACGAAAAAGGTCATCGGCCTGAGCGGCGAGCGGAGTTGAACAAAAGCGTTCCGCGTCGAATCTGCGTCGGACGCCGTACTCGACACTTTCCGAGGATTGCTGATAATCACGGCCACGGAATTCCAACAGAAAACCAGAGAGACCCCCCGATGGCAAAGAAAACGATCGATGAGGTGGACGTCGCCGGCAAGACGGTGTTGATGCGGGTCGACTTCAACGTGCCTCTCGACAACCAACAGACGATCACCGACGACCGCCGCATCCGGATGGCGCTGCCGAGCATCCAGAGCGTGACCGACCGCGGCGGCCGATTGATCCTGATGAGTCATCTCGGCCGCCCCAAGGGGGACGCCGGTGATTCCAAGTTCAGCCTCCGCCCGGCCGCGGCCCGACTCGCCGAATTGCTGGGCAAGCCGGTCGCCTTCGCCACCGACACGATCGGCCCTGAGGCGACCCAACAGGCGGGGACGCTGGGCGATGGCGACGTGTTGGTCTTGGAGAATCTCCGCTTCAACGCGGGAGAAAAGCAAGGGGACGCCGAGTTCGCGGGCAAGCTTGCCGCGATGGCGGATATCTACTGCAACGACGCGTTTGGGACCTGCCACCGCGAAGATGCGTCAATGGTGGCGGTGCCGCAGGCGATGCAGGGCAAACCGCGGGTTGTGGGATACCTGGTGGCCCGGGAAATCGCATACCTCAGCGACGCGATCGCCAACCCAAAACGCCCGTTCGTCGCGATCCTCGGCGGCGCCAAGGTCAGCGACAAAATCAACGTGATCAAAAACCTGCTCGGCATCTGTGACGCCGTGCTAATCGGCGGCGCTATGGCCTACACGTTTTCACTCGCCAAGGGCGGCCAGGTTGGTGGCAGCCTCGTCGAGAAAGACAAGGTCGAGCTGGCGAAGGAGTTGATCGCCAGCGGTGGTGACAAGCTGCATCTGCCGGTCGACACTCACTGCGGCGATGCGTTCAGCGGCGACTGTAACAAGCAAGTCGTCGCCGCCGGCGAGATCCCGGATGGCTTCGAAGGGCTCGATATCGGGCCGGAGACTGCGAAACGCTATGCCGCATTGATGGCCAATGCCAAGACCGTGGTTTGGAACGGGCCGATGGGAGTGTTTGAAATGCCTCCCTTCGATGCCGGGACCAAAGCGGTGGCGCAAGCGATCGCGGGCAGCGACGCGACCAGCATCATCGGGGGCGGGGACAGTGCTGCGGCGATCGAGCAACTCGGTTTCGCCGACGCCGTCAGTCACGTCAGCACCGGCGGCGGGGCAAGCCTGGCAATGCTGGAAGGGCATTGCTTCCCGGCGGTGGACTTGCTCGACGACGCCTAGTAGCGCGGGACGCTAGGATCGACGCGTTGGCTCCAGTCATCGATCCACTGGGCGACGGTTATCACGTCGACGTCGATGGCCATATTCGTTTCGTCGGGCATCGGTTCGTTACAGCCGGCAATTGTTGAGGGTCATTTCAAAGATCGCTGAGGCGCCGAGCGATTTCAGCTGTTCCATGACCTCGACCACTTCCCCGCGGCGGACCATCACCTGGACGCTGCACCACGCATCATCTTCCAGCGAGTTGACCGTGGGAGAGTTGTACCCCGGGGCGATTTTTTCTGCCTGGGGCAACGTGGCGCGGGGAATGTTGTATTCGACCAGCGAATAGTCGCGAGCGAGTACCACCCCTTCCAACCGGGCGACGATCCGGTCGGCTGTCTGCCGATCGCGGCAGCGGCTGTTTTGGACCAACACCGTCTCATAGCTGCCGATTTCCTCCAGGATGTGAAGTCGGTTCGCCGCCAGCGTGCTACCGGTTTCCACGAGGTCGACGATGGCATCCGCCACCCCCAATTGGATCATCACCTCGACACTGCCAGCGAGCGACACCAGGTGCGCCCGCGCATTCCGCTCGGCAAGATAACGCTTCGTGACGGAGGGAAAGCTGGTGGCGACCCGTTTTCCATCGAGGTCGCCGACGGCCCGGATCGTCGATTCGTCGGGAACACAAAACGCCAATCGGCAGCGACCGACGCCGAAGTTCATTCGAACGTTCACGTCGACCCCAGCCTCTTCCACCAGATCGCCGCCGGTGACACCCATGTCGATCGCCCCTTCGGCGCACAGCGTCGGGATGTCATCGGTCCGCAGGAAGATGATCTCGATCGGCAGCCCTCGAACCCGGGCAAACAGCCCCCGATTGTGGCGGCGGAAATGCAATCCGGCCTGGCGTAACAGGTCCTCGGCGAGTTCGCTGAGTCGGCCCTTGCTGGGGATGCCGATGCGGAGGTTGTCAGTCAGTTCCAAGGTTCTTGCTCATGTTGGATTCACTTTTTCGGCTTGCCTTCTCAACGAGTCCTGATCTTCCCTCGCGGCGGGCCAGTTCCGCCGCCACTTCGTCCAGCTCGACCCCCTTCCAGGCCAGCAGCACGAGGGTGTGATACAGCAGATCTCCCGCCTCGTCGATGAAATGCTTTCGCCCGGGGGCTCCCGGTTCCGAAGCGGCTTCGATCAGTTCGTCCGCCTCCTCACGGATTTTTTCCCCGATCTTCGCTGCGCCGCCATCGAGAAGTTTCGTCGTGTAGGACCCGGGCGGACGTCCCTCGGCGCGGTCTTGAAGCGTCTGCATCAGTCGGGTGAGCGGGTCGAGCGGATGGGGTTGGGACATGGTTCGGCGACCGGGGGCTCAGCGTGGGTGGCGGGGAACTGAGATGTTAGACACCCAGCTTCGCTTTGCCAACGCGACCGGTGGAGTTGTTCGGCGATGTCGGAGGCGATTCGGGCGGGGCCAGCGGTTCGATGGGATTCCGCGGCGGGGTCAACATCGATCGGGCGGATCTCCCGGAACGAGCGGAACCAGGTTTCCTGGCGGCGGGCCAGTTGCCGGGTGTGGGCCGCCACGCTGCGGCGGGCCTCCGCCAGTTCGCCGCCGTGCGCCAGACAATCGAGCACCTCCCGGTAACCGACTGCCTGACGGGCGGTCCTGGACAGCGTCCCGTAACGCGCGACCAATCCGCGGACCTCCTCGACCAAGCCTTGTTCGAACATCGACTCGACCCGTCGGTTGATCCGTTCGTGGAGTCGCGGCCGTGGGCAGCGGAGGGCAAACACCAGGCACTGCTCGGCGGACCGGGCCTGGTCGAACTGGCTCTGCCGATGACTGATCGGCTGGCCGGTTTGATGCGCGAACTCCAGAGCCCGGATCATCCGCCGCTTGTCACCCGGATCGATGCGGTGGGCGGCCAGCGGATCGACTTGCCGTAGCCTTTCGCGAAGCGTCTCCAATCCGTGCCGCTCGATGTCCTCCTCCACGCTGCGGCGAAACGTCCAATCGGCCGGGGGGCCTGGATCGAACCCCCGCAAGATGCCCTTGAGGAACAGCGGGGTGCCGCCGACGAAAATCGCCATCCGGCCGCGGCGGGTGAGCTCATCGACGAGCCGGTGGGCGGCCCGCAGGTAACGGGCAACACTGAAGTCCTCGGTCGGCGGGACCAGATCGATCAGATGGTGGGGGACGAGACGGCGATCGGCCGAAGTTGGCTTCGCCGTCCCAATGTCCATCCCGGTGTAGACCGCGATTGAATCGAGCGACAAGATCTCGCCGCCGATCTGGCGGGCCAACTCAATCCCGACCTTGCTTTTTCCAGAAGCGGTCGGGCCGGTCAGCACGATCGCTCGCTCAACCAGCGGCGGATAGGCGCTCTCGGTGGGAATCGATTCGTTTTGACTCATGCGACCTTTCAACAGCGGATCCACGTCCGAATTCCGCCACGCGCCGAATCGGCGCTTATAATTGAGACTCTCGGTCCGTTTGTGTTCACCACCGGCAACTGGCCGCCGCGGTTTTCGGCGGAGATCGCGATGGGGATGACTTATTTCAGACGATTTCGGATGGAGTTCAACCTGTCCGAGCCGCTACCGGAACCCCCCCCGGTGCCGTCACGCTACGAATTGCTCCCTTACGCGGAGGAATTGATCCGTGAACACGCGGCGGCGAAGTTCCAAAGTTTTCGCCAGGAACTCGATGCGAACGTGTTCCCCTGCCTCGGCCATCGCGACGGCTGTCTGCGGTTGATGCGCGAGATCGCGGGCAGGACCGGTTTCGTCCCCGCGGCGACGTGGTTGTTGCGATATCGCGATCCCGCCGACGGATGCTCGCAACCGATCGGCACGATCCAGGGACTGCAGGCAGATGGGTGGGGCGCGGTACAGAATCTGGGGATCGAGCCCTCGCATCGCGGCCAAGGTTTGGGGACGGTGTTGCTGCGCCAGGCCGCGCGGGGCTTTCGACAGGCCGGGCTGTCCCGCATGCATCTCGAAGTGACCACCGACAACACCGCCGCGGTACGGCTCTATGAACGGCTCGGATTCCGCCGCACCAACGTCGTCTACAAGGCCGCCGAAGTCGCCGGAGCGTGAGTTCCGTGGTGTTTCGCCGCATTCCAACGCTCCGGGAATTGCAGGTTGACCTCGGGAGGGTGATGATTGTCGCTTCGCGAGCGTCGTTCGCGTTTTCTGACAGAGCCTAGGATGTACGGAATCCGTGCAAGATGACCCAGTTCCTGTTACCCGTTTCGTCCGAGGCAACTGCATAGGGATCGCGTCATGGGGACAGCCAAACCGAGCGATGACGCCGTGGGGGATCGGAGACGCCCCGCTTGGGAACGCCGTTTGCTCGGTCAAGAGATCGTCGGACGTCCACGAGGCACGTTTGTTTCCAGTCGTGGTGCAATGAACGGGCCCGCCCGCTCCGAACGCTGATCGTCCAACCCGAATGACGACCCTTCACCGAGCCAGCCGATGAGTCAGGCGATCCACGGCCGTAATGCACCCCGCGATGAGGAGGCACCTCCTCCGACGTTTCATGATGATGTGGTGCACGGACTTTCACAGCATCCCAAGCAACTCCTTCCGAAGTACTTCTATGACCGGCGCGGATCGGAGCTGTTTGATGCGATCTGCGGCTTGGACGAATACTATCTGACGCGGTGTGAATGGCAGATCATGCAGCGCCACGCCGCGGAATTGGCCGCCTCCCTTCCACCGGACGGCGCCTTGATTGAGTTCGGCAGCGGAAGCAGTGTGAAAACCCGCTTGCTACTCGATCAGCTTCCTCGCCTGCGGGCTTACGTTCCCGTCGATATCTCCGCGGACCACCTGGCGGCGACCTGCCAGCGGCTGCGTGAACGTTACCCGCAGTTAACGGTACTGCCGACGGTCGCCGACTTCACCCAACACTGTCGACTGCCGCCGCTGCCGGAACGGATTCCCAAAAGCGTCTATTTTCCCGGATCGACGATCGGCAATTTCGAGCTCCCAGCCGCCCGTCGCGTTCTGCGCCGGTTCGCGGAGGTGACGCGGCCCGGGGGGCGGCTCTTGATCGGGGTCGACTTGCAGAAAGACCGCCGCGTGATTGAAGCTGCCTACAACGATCGACAAGGAGTGACCGCGGCGTTCAACCGAAACCTGCTCGACCGGATCAACCGAGAACTCGGGGCCGATTTTCACGTCGCTGATTTCGCTCATGAAGCCCACTACGACGAGGCCGCGAGGCGAATCGAGATGCGGCTGCGTTGCCGGCGATCCCAAACCGTTCATATCTCGGGCGATGACTTTCACTTCGAATCGGGTGAAGCGATCCACACGGAATCTTCGCACAAGTACTCCCCGCTTGGATTCAATGCACTCGCGAACGCAGCAGGTTTCAAACTGCGCAAAAGTTGGTTCGATGACCAACGGTATTTCGCGGTGCTGCTGTTCGATTCCTGACGATGGCTCATCCCTTTCCGCAGTCACTCGGAGAACGCGCATGTTGAGCCCCGACGTATCGCGCCTCGATATGGATTTGGACGGTCCGGTCGAGATCGCCCGTCGCTATCGCCAGGTCCGTGACTTGAGTCGTCAGCTATGCGATACGTTGACGGCGGAAGACTGCTGTATCCAATCGATGCCCGATGCAAGTCCGATTCGTTGGCACTTGGCCCATACGACTTGGTTTTTCGAAACGTTCGTGCTCGCTGAGCGGCCCGGCTATCAATGTTACGACCCCCAGTTCGCCAGTTTGTTCAACTCCTACTACAACGCGGTGGGAGATCCTTTTCCGCGTGCGCAGCGTGGATTGCTTTCCAGGCCGACGGTCGCCGAAGTCTGGCAATACCGCGAACATGTTGATGATGCGGTGATCTCCCGTTTGCACGACGTCCGTAGCGACGAATGGACGTCCGTTGAAGCGGTCGTCGAACTCGGCATCCAACATGAACAGCAACACCAGGAATTGATGCTGACGGATATCAAACATGCCTTCTCTTTGAACCCGTTGGCGCCTCCCTATCGCGAAACGGGATTTGCACGACAACACCCGCAGCCCGAAGAACTGCGATGGTGGGAGTGCACCGGAGGCATTGTGAAGATCGGCCACGACGGCACCGATTTCGCTTATGACAACGAGCAACCACGGCACCGTGTCTTCCTGGAACCGTTCGCACTGGCCGACCGCTTGATCACCGTCGGGGAGTACTTGGAGTTTGTGCAGGACGGGGGTTATCAGCGCCCCGAGCTCTGGTTATCGGAAGGTTGGGCAGCGGTTCAACATCACGGCTGGAGCGCGCCCCTGCATTGGCGTCGCGTCGATGGCCAATGGATGGAATTCACGCTCGCCGGAATGCAGCCGCTCGACCTCGCGCGCCCGGTGTGTCACGTCAGCTACTTCGAAGCGGATGCGTTGGCTCGGTGGCGCGGGGCTCGCCTGCCCAGCGAAGCGGAGTGGGAGGTTGCCGCCGACGCTTCAGCCGATCGCTGCAGTAGCCGGGGGTTTGTCGATCGTTTGCTACCGAGAGGGGCAGCGATTCATCCGACCGTCGCGCCCGAATGCTCGGGCGGATGCCGCTCATCGGTCGAGCCCGTGCACATCGAGCCCCGGCAGATGTTGGGTGATGTATGGGAATGGACCTCCAGCGCCTACGCGCCCTACCCTGGCTACCGGCCGCCGGACGGGGCCTTGGGGGAGTACAACGGCAAGTTCATGTGCAATCAGTACGTCCTCCGCGGCGGCTCCTGCGCCAGCTCCTCGGATCACCTGCGCGTGACCTACCGCAATTTCTTCCCCACCGCAGCGCGGTGGCAGTTTTCGGGGATCCGGTTGGCGCGTTCGACCATTGCTTAGCTGTTGCTGTCCGGGACGCGGAGGATCAGTTTTCCACACACCCCACCGGCTTCCAACTGGCGATGCGCGGCGGCAGCGTCCTGCAACGCGAGCACCTGGTCGACCGAGACGGTCAGCTGACCGGCGGCGACCAGGCGTACCAATTCTTCCAGGTTCGCCAAGCGGGGACGCACCACCACCACACGCCCCCGCTTGTTCAAAACCGTACTCGTGGCGCTCATCAGGAAGCCTTTGGCCGACGGCTCGGTGGAGATGAAACGTCCACCCGGTGCCAAGATCTTGCACGCTGCCCCGTACGACAGCTTGCCCGCTACGTCGAAGACGATCTGCCACTTGCTGTCGAGCGTTGTGATGTCGGTGGTGCGGTAGTCGATGGTGTTGTCGGCTCCCAGCTTGCGGACGAAGTCGAGGTGCGGATCGCTCGCCACGCCCGTGACCTCCGCCCCGTAGGCCTTGGCGATCTGTACCGCGAGCGAACCGACGCCACCGCTGGCGCCATTGATCAGGACGGCATCGCCCTGCCTCAGCTCCACGCCGCCGCGCATGGCTTGAAGCACCGTGGAGCCGGCCAGCGGGAGTCCAGCCGCTGCAATGAAATCGAGCGCGTCGGAGATCACCACGACCGTCGACGCCGAGGTGACGGCGAACTCCGCGTACCCGCCGCCGCGGACGTTGTCCAAGAAGGCGAGAACCCGATCCCCAGCGGAAAATCCCGCCTCCTCGTCTGCCTCCTCCACCCAACCGGCGACGTCAAATCCGGGAACCCGCGGGAAGCCCCCGGGCAACAGCCACCGCATGTCCCCCCGCCGCATCCGGTAGTCGATGGGATTGACCCCCGTTGCGGCGACTCGGATCAAGACCCGGTTCGCTGGCCGCGACGGCCTCGGCCGCTCCTCGACCGACAGCACCTCGGGCGGGCCGTAGTGGTGATAAGTGACGGCAAGCATGCGGCGTCTCCTCAGTTTCGCTGGCGCCTTCAACCCGGAAACGTCATCCCGGCGCCCAAAACGAGGTGCACATGCCGTGCCTGGATCCGGTCCCCCTTCGGCGTCGAACAGATCGATCGCATCGCCGCTGGCACGAGGGGGCCAAAGCTAAATCGTCCTTGACTCCGTACCATGGTACGGGGATTAGAATCGAATTGAGGATCGAGCCTGATTCTTCGCATGTGCAAACGGAGACCACTGGTGGAGCCAATGCTGTTTTGGAAGGCGTTCTATCGCACGAGAGGTGCAGCACCTGTTGTCCTGGTATCGGGCCTATTGATCTTCTCCGGTTGCAAACCGGCGGAGCGCACCACGGAGGCACCTGCTGACAACGTGACGGAAAAAGCATCGATCGAATTCAGCGATGGAGACACACCGGCGGGAGAACTTTCGGAGGAGATGACCGGTGAGACGGTGAGCTTGGTCGGCGAGGTGGTGCAGCAGTGCCCCGCCAGCGGCTGCTGGTTCCGAGTGAAATCCGAAAGCGATGAAACGTTCATCAACCTGGTTCGCTCGGACATCCGCCTCTCAAGAGACCGTATCGGCCAGCGGGCGCGGATCAAGGGCAAAGTCACCAAGTGGGGATCGGAGTTGGCAGTGGAGGCAACGGACGTGGAGTTTGCCCCTTCCGGCACCGAGTCACCGCAAGGAACGCTCGAGAAGAGGGACCGGTGACGATGCTCGATCAGGTATACGACCGAATTTCGCACCTCGATGACATCTCGCCGCTGGCGTTCGTGCTGGCTGCGCTGGCAGGTCTACTCTTGGCACTCACGCCTACCGTGCTGGCCATGGTACCGGTGGTGATGGGCTACGTAGCGAGAGAGCCGGGGCTGACGCGGAAAACGGCTGCAGCGCGCAGCTTGGCCTTCGTCTTGGGGACGGCGACGACGTTTGGAGCGTACGGTTTTGTTTTCGGCTTGGCGGGAGCGATGCTGGCGAGGTTCTTTGGAGCCAACGGTTATTTGATCGCCGGCATCGTGTTGGTGGTTTTGGGATTGATGATGCTGGGAAAACTCCGTCTGCGAACTCCGGCGGTCGATGCCCCGGAGCGCCAGGTGAGCAGTCTGTACGGCGCCTACTTTCTCGGGCTGCCATTCGGGCTGGTGGGCTCAGCGTGTCCCTGCTCGATACCGGTGGTGTTGGCGATGCTTCTATATGCAGGGAGCATCGGCAGCGCATGGTTCGGCGCGGCGTTGCTGTTTGTCTTTGCCCTCGTCCGCGGACTACCGCTCCTATTGGCCGGTACCTTTACCGGCGTGCTCAAGGAGATGAAGGGGCTGGCGCGCGTCCAGCCGCGGCTGGAAAAGGCGTCGGGCGCACTGCTTCTCTTACTCGGGGTGGGCTTTGTCACCAGCCGGTTTCTTTGAACTCGAAAATACGAAATCAATTATCGACAACCCGAGGTTCCACCGATGGCAACTGAAGTCAAATCGGATCCATTGACGGAAAAGTTACCGGAAAAGCAGCAGAATGGACGGCTGGTACAGATCAAGGCCAGCGGCATGATGTGCTCGTTCTGCACCATGTCGGTCGAAAAGGCGCTCGGACGGTTCGATGGCGTCGAGAACATCCAGGTGAACTTGGTTCATGGCGTGATCTTGGTGGATCGCGACCCGGTGAAAATCACCACCGAGCGGCTGGAACAGGCCGTCGAGAGTCTCGGCTACACGGTGGTCAGCACCGAGGCGCAGCAGTACGAGACGGACGAGGCGATCTTCAGCACCATCAAAGCGCGAGGTTTTCTTGCGCTGGGGTTGGCCGTTTTCAATCTGTTGCTGCATCCCTGGATCACCTCAGGCGTGCTCGTCCTGGCACTCCCGGCCCTGTTCTATCCCTTGATGAGCCTGGCGATTTCGCTCGTGATTCTGTTGTGGGTCGGTTATCCGATCTTGCGAAAGACGCTGATGGCGCTGAACAATCGGGTGATCAATGCCAATGTGTTGCTTTCGGCCTCTGCCTGGGGTGCGTTTGCCATCGGCGTGGTCCATCTGGTGGCATTGTGGCAAGGAAATGTGGCCGCCGCTTCGGCGTGGCCCAACTTCTTCCCGATTGCCGGCCTGCTGATGGCACTTCACCTGTTCTTCGGCTACTTCAAGCTCTCCACGCGAAAGACCGCGGCCGATGCGGTGCGCAAGCTCCTCTCGCTGCAGGCGCAGACTGCGACGGTCGTTCGCGGTGGCAAGGAGATCGAAGTGTCGGCCGATCAGGTCGCCCAGGGAGAAACCTTGGTTCTGCGGCCCGGTGAGCGTGTCCCGGTCGACGCGGAAGTGCTCGAAGGGACGTCGAGCCTCGACATGTCGACCGTCACCGGGGAGAGCGCGCCGGCCTATGTAGAACCGGGCAAGGAGGTGATCGGCGGAACCACGAACTTGGATGGATTCCTGACAGTCAAAGCGACTCGCGTCGGGGAGGAGACATTTTTGAACCAAGTCATCCGCCTGATGCGGCAAATCGAAGAACGGAAGCCACCGGTGATGCTGCTGATGGATCGGCTGATGAATTATTACGGCCCGGTCGTGTTCATTGCGGCCGCGTTGGCCGGCCTCGGATGGTTCGTGGGGCTGTCGATTACCGGAGCCGGAGTTGCCGCGGCGATTCCCGTGGCCATCTACATTGCGCTGACCACGGTCATCATGGGCTACCCGTGCGCGTTGGGAATCACCACGCCGATGGCGCTGGCAATCGGTGGGAATCGGGGTGTTGCTCGGGGACTGTTGGTGAAGGCCGGCGAGTTCTTCCAGGAACTGTCGGATGTCGACACGGTTGTGTTCGATAAGACCGGCACATTGACCTACGGCCGTCCGACGGTCAAAGAAGTGCGTGCATGGAGCATGGACGATCGGCAATTGCTTTTGCTGCTTCGCGCAGCCGAGCAGCCTTCGGAGCATCCGCTGGCGAAAGCCATCGTCAAATACGCAGAACTCAACGATGCTCCTGATTCTCCTCCGGCTGAGCAGTTCAAGGCGATCCCCGGCCAGGGTGTTTCCTGCCGAGTCGATGGCCAGGAGGTGGTGGTCGGGAAGAAAGCCTTTCTCGCGGAGCAGGGCGTCGACATCGCCCCGGCGGAACAGGCAGTCGACCTGGAAGTCGACAACACGGTTATTTATTTGGCTGCCGATGG
The DNA here is from genome assembly GCA_964462125.1 of uncultured Pirellulaceae bacterium. GTDB lineage: Bacteria > Planctomycetota > Planctomycetia > Pirellulales > Pirellulaceae > JAWLFY01. The sequence continues at coordinate 12,372 of CAYWXT010000168.1, forward strand.
GAAGCTGGTTGGAGCTGTCGCTCTGCAGGACATGCCTCGCCGCGGAGCGCAGCACGTGATGCGCAAGTTTGATGAGCTGGGACTTCGCACGGCGATGCTGACCGGTGACAGTCGCCAAGTCGCGGAATCGATCGCCAGGCAGCTTGGAATCGATGACGTTTTCGCCGAGCTACTGCCTGGCGATAAG